>CAIRZD010000222.1 GCA_903882965.1 uncultured Bacteroidota bacterium | reverse complement strand
CGGTAGGCTACTATATTTACTGCAGACAATTCGTTAGCTACAACTCGTTTAAGTGTTACATTTTGTGTGGTTCTTTGTCCAGCGGCAACAATTACATCTGTAATTTTCGTCTCATTATATCCATCATGTTCAAAAGTTATATTGTAAACGCCAGGTTCTAAAGGGCCAATTTTATAATTACCATCAGGATCAGTTATTGCACTACCAACTATAATGGTGCCCTGTAACGCATGTACAATAACTCCTGGCAAAACTTCTTTTTTATCACTAAGTACTCTACCTCCAATATGAGTGCCTATGTCACCAATACGCGCTTGTTTTAGTATAGATGTTTGTTCTGTTTTAGGCGGACGGTTTTGGGCAAGTAGATTAGGTGTTTGGGAAAAGATCAATGTTAAACCTAAAGCAATGGTTATCCTGTACAATCTGCTATGTGGCTGATATGGTATATATATGGGCCTGTTCAACTGATCTGCAGAAAATGTGCCACAAACTCTTTCTGTATTTTTTGAGAAGAAATTATACAAAGCCGTATCGCTCCATGTAGAGAAATCAATAACTGTCTTTTGGCCGTGTGTGCAAAAACGCCCATCAGTGGTTAGTGTCATCTCATCCCTATTCTCGGAACAGGGGAGGGGAATAGTTATTTCTATAGATTTGGGCTTTGACATCAGTTACAGTATCTAATATACTATAATAGACGTAACTAGCTACTACATTCTTGGGTAAACGGAAATAAAAAAAGAGGCGATCCATGCCAAACTCAAGGCAGAATGCTTTGTGGATAGGAGGGTATTGTAGTAAATAATGTACAAAACAGGCAAATAATAGTCCCTGCCAGTAAAAGCACCACCACTTTCATTATTATCATGGAGCGCTGCATTTTTATGGTTTCTGCTACGATCTCTTTTGCAAAGTGCCTGCTGTGTTTATGCTCAACAAGGTAGTTTTCTATTTGCCTCCTTTTATAACCGTCATTAAGCAGCGAAAATATGTAGGTGGTCAAACGTTTTCTTCCGGGCGCCATATGTTGCAATTTTTAAGGTGAACTTAAATAAAGGCAATATCGTTATATTATATAGGCTACTTCAGAAGCGAAAATGTTAGGATTTTAAATAAATATTTTTTATTTAAATAAGATATTGTACTCAAAACCGATTTAATACGATTGTGTTATCGATGTTTTGTGTATGGGCTAGCTTTTCATATTCACAAACTGCAATGGCAGTTCTATACTCGAAGTGCGGCATAATTGCATTACATCCTGCAGGTCGTCAAGCTTTTTTCCGGTTACACGGATTATGTCATCCAGTATGGCAGCCTGTACTTTAAGATTGCTGTCTTTTATGAGCTTTACTATTTTCTTGGCGTTGTCTTTATCAATGCCGTTTTTTATCGGCACCTTCTTCCTTATATACTTACCTGATGCCGATGGCTCCTTGGTCATATCAAAACTCTTCGCATCAAGTCCCTGGCGCATGGCCTTGGTGAGCAGCACATCTTCCAGTTGTTTCAGTTTCATATCGCTCTCCACCTCTATAGAAATCACCAGTTCTTTTTTGTCCAGTTCAAAGGATACATGCGTACCCTTGAAGTCGAAACGGTTGTCTATTTCTTTCTTTGCTATGTTGATCGCATTGTCCAGTGTTTGCAGGTCTACCTTGCTGGAAATATCGAATGAAGGCATTGTATGAAAGTTTTAATGGTAAAAGTAAAAACCGGAGTACAAAGTACAAAAAACTTATTTACAGTGAGCCTATATTCATAAACGTGAATAATTTATAAGTGCCAGGCTTTTGAGAAAGTCACCGTAAATAGTATGTTTCGTAAAAACTGAATATTACAGCGTAAAGAAATACGGGAAGTAATAATATCGATTTTCCAACGTTTTTCATTGTTTTTACTGTCTTTAGAGGTTATATATGACTGTATCTATGAAATGTACCTTTTTTACCCTTATCCTGTTATGCCTTTATTTTAATGCCTTCTCACAGGCCGGTACATGTCTGGGTAATACACTGATCATTAATACAGGGTATAACCCTGTTACAGCTGCAGCTGTAACGCCAGTCGTGGATGGAACCACACTTACTAGCTCGAATACAGATCCGCACTGGAATGCCAGTTGTATCTCTGCCGGTGCCAATTATGGCATTACTAGTGATGCATTAACAGCGGTTAGCGGCGCCGCTGATGTGGTAAATACAGTTACCGGCTGGGCATCATTTCCCGGCACAACAGGAGAAATAGGTAACTGGATAAATAATGCAAACGCCAGTTATTACTATACGGATGGTACCTATGGAGCAAACGGTTATTATACAGTTTTTACCAGGCCGTTCCGGTTATGCAGCGCCGACGACATAAAAATCAATATTAATATTGCATGTGATAATTGGTGTGCCGGTATTTATGTAGATGATGTATCCTGCACGCCGACCTCAACTTCATATTTCGATGAATCTGTTACTCCGGGAATGAACGCATCCAGTAACTATAACATGTTCACCGGGGTTTCTACTATTAGTTTATCATTGGCTGCCGGCACACACAATATAAGTGTTCTTGTATATAATTTTTTTGATGGCGGGCCACAACCGCTGAACTATACCGGCTTAGCCATATATGGTACAGTAACATCAGCAACCGGTTCCAACTCAATTGTTATGGAAAGCAGTGGCTGTAGCAGCTATACCTGTGTTCCGGTGATCGTTCCATGCGATTCTGTTTCCCTGCCTGATTCCCTGCATTTGTGCTCGGGAGATACTGCTACTATTCATCCGCTCCTGTTCGGATCAAATACAATTTCCTCTATTACCTGGTCACCGGCAACCGGTTTATCCAGCACCACCATATTGAGCCCCCGACTCACGGCTACCACTTCAGGCTGGTATAAGATCACCGTGCAATCACTTGTTCCGGCATGTAGTACATCAGACAGTGTGTATGTACAGGTAACCCCTTCAGATACTTTTTTATCGCATAAAGACACCGTTGTATGCATCCTTGCCGGGAATACAACGCTCAATGCCCCTGCAAGCTATGGCTCACCCATATGGAGTACTGGAGCCACTACCTCGTCCATTACCGTAGTGGATAGTGGCACTTACCGGGTATCCGCTTTAGCTGATTGTATTTTTAAAGTTGATACTTTTGATATTACTCCTAAATACCCCAACGCAAGTGCGTTTACAGCAGATACCGCTTTCTGTATTGGTGGTTCCATTATACTCTCTGCGCCCCCGGGTTTTGCTGCCAATACCTGGAACACCGGTGCCACTACATCATCTATCTCGGTAAGCGTTATTGGTGCATATTGGGTAGCTGATCCCAACATCAGTGCGTGCACCATCACCATTGATACGATACACGTCACTAATCTTCCGCTGCCTATAGTAGCGCTGGGCAATGATACCTCGCTATGCCCCGGCGCTTCTGCAACACTGACCTCCACAGGCACTTCAGGCAGTTATTTATGGAGCACAGGCAGCACTGATTCTGCGATCACAGTTTCACAGGCAGGCCAATACGTACTCACTGTTACAAAACATGGTTGCAGTGCGTCCGATACAATGCTCATATCGGGATTAACAGCACCCACGCTCAATCTTGGCCCGGATACTACATTATGCAAGGGCGATATATTTATGCTCAGTGCCGGCAATTATACTGCGCTATGGAGCACAGGCATCACCGCTAACACTATTAATGTAACAGACTCCGGCCTGTACTGGGCATCCGTTACCAATACCTGCGGCACCGCCACTGATACCGTAAGTATCAATATCCAGCCATGCGATCTTTACTTCCCATCCGGTTTCACGCCTAATAATGATGGCTTGAATGATATTGCACGTGCGGTAGGTTATTTGCACCTGTATAGCGATTATTCGCTCAGCATATATAACCGCTGGGGGCAGCGGGTATTCTATACTACTGATATTTATACCGGCTGGGATGGTATCTATAATGGTGCCAAAGCCGATGTGGATGTATACTTCTACCTGATCTTCTATACACTTGAAGGCAAGCGCGGCATGCTCAAAGGGGACATCACGCTGATAAGATGATCAGTTAATTATCACGTCTGATAATTAATTTTATCTTTACTATAAAATATACCTTATGAAGCACCTTGTCCTTTCTGTAATGGCTTTGTTTTTGTCTTTTGCATCGTTTGCACTCACCGGGGCTATAATGGGTAGCACTGTTATTTGCGCGGGCACAACCACCACACTTACCGACGCCACTACCGGCGGCACCTGGAGCAGCGGCACTACTACGGTTGTTACTATTGGCGGCACCACCGGCGTTATTACCGGTATAGGAGCCGGCACCTCAACCATTACTTATACTACAAGCGGTGGCACTGTAACACAGGTAATAACTGTAAACCCCGCCCCATCCAACATCACCGGCGTTAACATGGTATGCCAGGGAGATTCTATACAATTAACAGATGCATCTGCCGCCTGCAGCTGGAGCAGCAGCAGTGTAGCAATCGCCACTGTGGGCAGTACAGGTTCTGTTAAAGGCATATCAGCTAATACGGTCATTATCAGTTATACATTTATAGCTACGGGTTGCGCTACTGAGTATGAGATCACGGTTCTTCCCCTGCCATCAGTTATTGGCGGGGGCGCAGGTATATGCCTGGGGAGTACCATATCCATCAGCGACAGCACGGTTGGCGGCACATGGAGCGCCTCGCCCACATCGGTTGTTACTATAATCAATCCGGCAATAGGGGAGGCCACCGGTAGTGCCGTGGGTACTGCAGCCATTACTTATACGTCAAATTTAGGTTGCCTGAGAACAGAGCATGTTACCGTAAACCCGCTGCCACCAATAGATACCATTAGTGGTGGTGGCAGCTATTGTGCTGGTGGGGCTGGTGTGCATGTATACATGCATCCATCCTCCGTGGGCGATAGTTACCTGCTTTATTATGGCTCATCGGTTAGCGGTTATTTTGCTGGTACAGGTGGTGTGATAGATTTTGGCCCGCAAACCGTTGCTGATACATTCACCATTAAGGCCACTGATAATACTACTGGCTGTAAGAGTACCATGTATGGGAGTGTTATGGTATCCATACTCCCTACAGTAAACCCTATAGCGGCCGTTGCAAGCAATATGGGCGATACCGTATGCGCGGGCACGATGGTTACTTTCGCCACCACAATTACAGCCCCGGGCGCAGCATCTTATAAGTGGTATGTGAATGGTACAATAGTAAGCATTGCCGACAGCACTTATTCTTTTATCCCTGCAAGCGGAGATTCTATATGGTGCATTGTTACTACTACCGATCCATGTGTTTCTGATTCGGTAGCAACCAGCAACGTTATTGGTATGGTTATAACTGCGCCCACTATACCCACAGTGACGCTGAGCGCCCCGCCATTAGTAGCCGTAGGCACTATAGTTACCGTGAATGCCACTGTGGCGCATACAGGCAGCAGCTACAGAATAGACTGGGATAACAACGGAGCGCCTTTCGCAACCACCACTACGCCCGTGCTTACCTATACCAAGGCGGCAGGCACAGACCATATTACAGCCACGGTAGTACCCACATCTTTGGGCTGCTATGATTCTACCACATCTGCTGTGCTTATTGTAAACTCGTTTACTGCCGGTATCAATAATGTATCTGTTTCGCAAACGGATATTTATCCAAACCCTGCACATACTGCAATAACCATCACTCCCGCAGAAGATATTACCTCATTAACTATCACCAACTTACTGGGCCAAACCGTCTATACGCAGCAATACAATGCACAAACTATACAGGTAAATGTCTCCGACTTCCCAACAGGTGTATATTTTGTAAAAGTGAATGGGGTAGAAGTAAGGAAGTTTGTGAAAGAGTAAATATGTTTATCTTTAGTATGTAAATACAGCCCTATGAAAAGACTATTGCTTATACTGCTTTTATCAACCGTCTGCATTTCTTTGCAGGCGCAATTTTCTATAAGCTTTGATAATTCATTTTATAAGCAATTTGTTTTTATTGACACGGTAGATTGTCATCATAACATCTGGCAAGTTGGAAGGCCTCATAAAGTGGTGTTTGATTCCGCGTATTCTTATCCTAATGCGATAGTTACTGATACATTGAATCCGTATCCAGTAAATGATACCTCAGTATTCATTTTAAAAGTACCCGGTATTTCCCCGCAATATGGCACTTTCCCGATCATGTCTTTTGCATTTTACTACCAGTTAGATATTGATTCCGGTGTAAAAACAGAAATTGATATGTCTCTGGATTCAGGAGCGCATTGGATAAATCTCTATGATTCCTTGCCCTATGGTTATACGTGGAACCTGGACACACCGGACATAAAACACTCCACATCCAGTTGGACTAGGTTTTATTTATTTCACAACTGGGTCTTTACACCAACTACACCAGATACATTATTGTTTCGTTTCACTCTTATTTCAGATAGTGTATTCGCTAATAAAGATGGTTGGATAATTGATAGTGTAAATTGTTTTTATTGGTGGGAGGGCGCTGCCAAACAGGTACAAAACAATAATCACCTTACTATCTTCCCTAACCCCACAACTACTTCACTCACTATCCAATCAACTAATCAACCCATCACCTCAATCACCATCACCAATCTCCTCGGCCAAACCGTTTATAACCAAAAGTGCAATTCAGATAATGTTCAGGTAAACGTTTCTGCCTTACCAACAGGTGTGTATTTTGTAAAAGTGAATGGGGTAGAAGTAAGGAAGTTTTTGAAAGAATAGGATAGTAACCTTATTTACTTTGTATTTATCCCATACTTATCCGATACTTTTTCCAACTGCATTTTACCGGGTAATGACTCTAAAAAGTCCAGAAGGTCCATTGCCAGGTGTGGTACCCCATGGCCCGATGCTTCCGTCATTGTATTTTTATAGTAAAACCTGAAAGTGTATCTCGCCGCATCTGCTCGTTTCACATGCGGAATTGTAAACCGTTCCGGCTGGCTTGTTTTTATTACCTTGTTTAATTGTGCCAGTTGCGTTAGTGATAGCTGCCCTTTGTAAGTGCCGCTAAGTGTCCCTTTCTCCGGTTGGCAGGAAAAGATCACAGACCCGGATGAGTCAATTTCAAGCTGCATATTACTATAATCCACAAGCACCATTCCGCCACCTGACCGTTCATAAAATATTTTCTGAAAAGAAAACGGGACTTTGTCCAGATGTTGCCGGTCTACAAAAGGTACCAGTGACCATTTTTGTAATATTCTGTAAGCATTATCGTTTATCGCGTCTATGGTTAAAGTGTCGTCATTTAGCAAGTCTACATTAAATGCCGCCTCATTCAGGGCGTCATATGGTGGCAATAGCACAGTGAGTTTATGGTCGTTAAACCGCACTTTGCAGTCATATCCTCCATCCTTTTCAAAATAGGCCGAATCATCCTTTATGTATAGGTATTCGCCTCCGGGCCCTATCCATTCTTTATTAAGAGTAACTGCTTTTTGACCGGTATGCTGTGCAGAACTGTTTCCGGCAAATAGCAGAGCTATTAAGATCGTTACAAGCGGTTTCATAATTGCAAATATATTTCATTGGCACCTAATTGGTTAATTTGCTCATCAACCGATTATTTTGTATAATTACGATGCACAATTACAGCATGGCAAAGAAACAAAATACCCCGACGCCCAAACAAAAGCCTTCCCAGTTCGAAGAAGTGACAGCCACGCTGGATCTCAAAATACCCGCATGGCTCTATGATTTTAAGATACAAGCAGTAGTGGTGGCGTTGCTGGCATTTGTGTTTTATTTTAATACCTTTTCTAATGAGACCGCGCTGGATGATACCTTGCTCATCACTGATAATGAGTATGTGTATGAAGGTTTTGCAGGAATACCGGCCATATTAACAAGCGATGCTTACGCCAGTTATTATAAGCACCTCGGCGTGGGCAACCAGCTCTCCGGTGGCCGTTACAGGCCATTGTCCATAGTTACATTTGCTATGGAGCAGCAGTTTCTCGGCGCTACACCTAAAGACAAGATAGACACCGTGATGAAAAATGCAGGCATGTATGGCCCGCAGCAGGTGAAGATGGTGCATGATATGCATGTGCGCCATGTGTTCAATGTGCTGTGGTTTACATTGTCGGTTATTGTGCTGCTGTATTTTTTGCGCTGCATAGTATTTAAGAACAACCATATTATGGCATTTCTCGCCGCCATAATTTTCACCATTCATCCCATCCATACTGAGGTCGTGGCCAATGTAAAGAGCCGCGATGAGATACTCTCGTTGCTGTTCATCTGCATCACATTTATCTGTGCATTCAAATACCGCGAGCAGAATAAGCTATGGGTTTTGATAGGAGGGCTGGTGAGTTATTTGCTTGCATTTCTTTCTAAGGAGTATGCTATCGGGTTAGTGGTATTATTGCCGCTGGCATTTTATTTCTTCAATAAAGAAACGTTGCCCAAAAGCATTGTGGCGTCGCTGCCATATGCCGGGGTAGCCGTGCTTTACCTTATGCTACGCTCGCAGATCGTAGACTTCGGCGGCAGCACTGCCGACCTTGATATTCTCAACAACCCTTACGCCTACGCCACCGCAACCGAACGCATTGCAACCATCATTGCCACGCCAATCAATTACATCAGGTTACTCATTTTCCCACACCCGCTTACCTCCGATTATTCGTATAGCACCATCCCTTATAAAGACTTTACCAGCCTATGGGTGTGGCTGTCGCTGGCAGTACACATAGCATTGATACGGTTGTTTTTTGTTTATGCAAAGCAGCGCAATGTACTTGGTTTCGCCATCGCCTTTTATCTTGTATTTCTTGCGCTGGTGTGCAATCTACTATTCAATATAGGCGCTACGATGTCTGAGCGCCTTATCTATCATTCATCAGTAGGCTTTTCTATTGCAGTGGGTTATCTGCTGTATAAAGGCATGGAAATTATAAAGCCTGTGCAGATGGGCAAAACAGTGATTGCAGGTTGTATGCTGGTGCTCATTGCCCTTTGCGCTATAAAAACAATAGCACGCAATAAAGACTGGAAAACAAACTACACCTTATTCCCGCAAGACCTTAAAGTATCGCCCAATAGTGTGATGCTCAATGCCTATGTGGCTGCGGCATACGTAGATAATTCGGCGGCAGAGAAAGATACCACCGCAAGAAATGAAGACCTGCATGAATCTATAAAACTGTTTAATAAAGCCCTCTCGCTTGATAGCACTTATGTTACTGCTTACCTCAACCGTGGCCTTGCCTACTACCGCCTCAACCAGCCCGATAGCAGCTACGAAAGCCTTATAAAAACAAAGGCACTTTTATCAAACCATGCCCAGCTACCCGAGCTTTTTTACAATAACGCAGTGCTTTACATCAATAAACAACAATATGCAAAGGCCATCAATTCACTGCAGATATCCCTGAAGCTAAACCCTAATTACACCCTCTCTAAAAACGTTTTGCAGCAGTTGATGAATTCGGGGATGGTGAAGTAGGGTTTTTATGAATATCACTTAATAAAACAAATAAACTTATCTTTGTAATACAAAATACGGCTTATGATAACGGGGGGTATAGATACTGAAATACAAAAATATTTGCCATTATTGGGAAATGAGGAGAAGCAATCTCTTTTGAGTGTTATCAAATCATTCCTTAATCTTAAAAAAGAAGAAATTGGTATCAGTGTCGAGCAATATAACAAGGAAATAGATGAAGCAATGGCACGTATGAATAATGGCGAATTTACCACTCATGAAGATGTTGAGAAAGAAATGGAATCCTGGTAAGTAAACACAAAAACTCTTTCCTGCACTATGAAGCGAAAAATTATCTGGGACACTCATGCTAAAGAATATCTTAAAAGATCACTTCAGTACATTAAACAGGATTCGCCTCAAAATGCTGAAATTGTCAAGGACGAAATAAAGTCATTGATCAGGAAAATCCCCGATCAACCCGAACGTTATCCCGCCGATAAATACCGTGTAAATAATACCGGAAACTACCGGGCTTTTGAGCTATATCATTTCCGTATTTCTTATTTCATAAACGATACAGAGATCAGGATTATTCGCATCAGGCATACAAAAGAGAAACCACAGGGGTATTAACATTAATTTCGGTCTCAGAATTTAATGATCCTGTCATTTTTTAATTAACATTTATTGTATTTATAATGTAATTTATGCTTTGGATAAAATAATATACGATACAAGACCCAATAGTTAATTATCGGCAAAATCGCCACCAGATCGGCTCCAGATTTTTTCCGTGAAAAGACATATCGGTATTTTATTACCACATAACCGCATTACAAATGTACCACAAAGGAAAGTAGTAATCCCAGCACTATCAGCACACTAAAACTCAAGATCAGTGGCTTCCGTATTGATTTATCACATAGTGTAGCGCCATAGATCATTTTAAGTAAGTTATTACTGGAGATTGCATTCAGTACTGCCATTACAAGAAAAATGTTTGGCATGTTCCACTTACTCTGGAAGAGGTTTAGTATAAATGGGTCAATGTCTGTAACGCCCACTACAAGCGAGAGTACATTGATACCCGCACTGCCATACACGCGACTCACATAGCCGGTCATAAATGCAAATAAAATAAACAGGCCGCCAAAAACAATAGCCGTCTTAAACTCCAGCGGGTTGTTGTGTGTAGTCTCGGGCAGTCCTCCTGATGGTGCTGGTGCAGCTTGTTTCGACCGTGAAAAATAAAAAGCCATCACCACAGACACTACTATGAAAACAGCAAAAGATGGCACAAGCTGCAATGCCAGCGGCATATTGAAAATGAAAGCAAGCAGCAACACGCGCAGATACATCATAGTAGTGGCAAGTATGGTAGCCGCTACCACATCATTGCCGGGTGTTTCTTTGCTTTTGCGGGCAAGGATAATGGTGGTGGCGGTGCTGCTGTATAGCCCGCCCAGTATGCCGGTAAGTATAATACCAGATTTTGGGAATACAAATTTCTTCAGCAAATAACTGAAGTAAGATATCCCCGAAACCGCCACTATGGCCAGCCAGAACTTATATGGCGAAACATTGAACTGCGGCGAGATAGGTGCATCGGGGAGCAGTGGTAGAATTACACCCGCCAGCACCAGGAATTTTGCCAGTGTAATAAACTCGTTGTTGTCGAATTTTTTAGAGAATTCAAAAAGTGTTTCTTTGATCTCCGTGATCACCAGCACCAATACTACTATCAGCAGCACCAGCCATATAGGTTGTGTATAAACGAGCGGCGCCAGGCAATAAGTAATAAGGGCTATAACAATTGAAGTAATGCCAAAGGTTTTCTGCAATTTTATTTTCTCTAAATAATAGATAGCCAGCAGCATTGCAATTACAGCACCACCTCCAAGAAAGGGCAGCAAAGTAGTCGGGCTGATGACGTATAGTATATAACCCAGTATGCCTATAAGGGTAAATGTACGGTCAGTACCATACCGCGACTCAAACTCCTGGGTAATATAATGCCGCCGCTGCTCCAGTCCTATAAGCAGCGCAAAGACAGCTACCAGTATAAATTTAATAATACCTGCAGGTATGGTATGAAGTATCTCTTGCACCATTTGTAATACTAAGATAGTTATTTTAACTGAAGGCCCTGTTACAACAAATGCCCATCCAAATTCAAATATTACGCTATAATTTCTTTTTACAATTCATTTCCACTACCTACATTCGCAACCCGAATAAATAAACATGATAACATTTGCACCCGGCGTATCAGCCAAATTGAATTTAAGGCCACAGGACGTTACCGCGGTATTGAAATTACTGGAAGAAGGCGCCACCATACCATTCATTGCCCGCTACCGCAAGGACAGTACGGGTGCCCTTGATGAGGTGCAGGTGCAGCAGATACAGGATGAAGCTAATTTTCAAAAAGAGTTTTCAGAGCGAAAGGCTTTTATAGAAAAGACCATCGCCGAACAAGGCAAGATGACGGAGGCCCTGCAAACCAAAATAAACGGGGCAACGACGCTTGCTGCGCTGGAAGATATTTATCTGCCCTACAAGCCCAAAAGAAAGACGAAGGCGCAAACCGCAAGAGAGAATGGGCTGGAGCCACTGGCAACATTACTCCTGCTACAAGGAAACATAAACATACTCACAGAAGCCGCTGCATTTATTAATGAATCGGTATTGACCACTGAAGATGCACTGCAAGGCGCAAGAGATATTATTGCCGAGCAGGTAAATGAACATGCCGAAGTGCGCGCAAGGATACGCAGGTTGTTCGAGACAAAAGCCACGATACAAAGCAAAGTTTGGGCAGATAAGGAGCAGGAAGCAATAAAGTATAAAGACTACTTCGCATTTTCAGAGCCTATAGCAAAGATACCATCGCACAGGTTGCTGGCTATTATGCGGGGCTTTATGGAAGGGTTGTTGCGTATGTCCATTTCACCCGCTGATGAAGATGCGATCGCTATTATAGAAGAACAATTTTTGCGATCAGGTAATGATGCGGGCATGCAGGTGAAGAAAGCGATCAAAGATGCATGGGGCAGGTTACTGCATCCTGCTATGGAAAGCGAGTTCCGTATGGCGCTCAAAACTAAGGCAGATGAAGAAGCTATCAATGTATTCTCCGAAAATCTGCGCCAGTTATTGCTGAGCTCACCGCTGGGTAGCAAGCGCATATTGGCGGTTGATCCCGGTTACCGTACCGGTTGCAAAGTAGTATGCCTTGACGAAACAGGTGCCTTGATAAAAACCGGGCTTATATACATCCATGAGCCGGGCAGGCTAAAGGATGCAGGCAATACCATCACTTCATTTGTAAAACAATACAACATCCAGGCAATAGCCGTAGGCGATGGCACTGCAGGCCGCGAAACAGAACAGGTCATCAAAAAACTGGAACTGGGCCTGCCCATATTTCTTGTGAACGAAGATGGCGCCAGTATTTACTCCGCATCCCCAATTGCCCGGGAAGAATTTCCGGATGAAGATATCACCATACGTGGCGCGGTAAGCATTGGCCGCCGCCTTATGGACCCGCTTGCAGAACTGGTGAAGATCGACCCCAAAAGCATTGGTGTGGGCCAATATCAGCACGATGTGAACCAGGTGCGCCTCAAAGACCGCCTCGACCAGACCGTAATCAGTTGTGTTAATACAGTAGGTGTGAATCTTAATACAGCCAGCAAGCATTTACTAAGTTATGTGAGCGGCGTGGGCCCATCTATTGCCGAGAACATCATCACTTACAGAAACGAGATAGGCAGGTTTACGTCCCGAAAACAATTAATGAAAGTACCAAGATTAGGTGCTAAAGCATTTGAACAGTGCGCAGGTTTTATGCGTATAAAAGATGGCGATGACCCGCTGGATGCAAGCGCGGTGCACCCGGAAGCTTATAAGGTAGTAACGGCCATGGCCGCAGATATTGGTGTGGATGTAAAATCGTTGGTGGGTAACACAGAACTGATAAAGCAGCTGCAACCTAAAAAATATATTACCCCCGAAACCGGTGAGCATACGCTCAATGATATTATCAGCGAATTGAAAAAACCGGGTCTTGATCCGCGTAGCGAAGTGCAGCAGTTTGAATTCGCAGGGATATACAGTATTGAAGATGTAAAGACAGGGATGGTAGTACCCGGCTCTGTGACCAATATCACCCGCTTTGGGGCGTTTGTAGATATTGGTGTAAAACAGGATGGGCTGGTACATGTATCAGAGATAGCGCATAAATATATCACCGACCCTAACCAGGTACTAAAACTCAACCAGAAAGTGATGGTAATGGTAACGGAAGTAGATGTGGCCCGCAAGCGTATTGCCCTCTCCATAAAGCAGGCGCAAACAACACCTGCGCCGCCACAACCAAAAGAAAAATCGCAACCGGCATCACGCAAAGAAATTAATAAGCCCAAAGAACCCGCACCATTGAATATGAATGATGCACTGAGCCTGTTGAAGAATAAGTTTGGGAAATAATAGTTTTCAAAAAATTTGCCGCCTTATAAAGTGCAATTTCCTTACTGACGAGTATTAGTATTCTTGCTGATTATGATCATGCGGCACGGCATTATTTCCGTTTAGATTTGTATTATCTAAAAGGGGTGAAAAGGGTGTGGGGTGGTACAGATGAACTAATTTTGGGTAAATGTACAAGGCTATTTTATACCGGTGATTTTGTGGAGGGTATAAGGCGATAGACCTTGAGTTGATCTGTTCCTTAAGGGCTGCATTACGCAGCCTTTTTTGTTTCCAAGAATACCCCAATACCTATATCCCTATAACGCTTTCAACACCTTTAAAACTATACTATCCCTGCCAGCACCTCATAAAACCTGTAACAATCTTCAAAGGTATTATAAAGCGGCACCGGTGCTATGCGTATCACATTTGGCTCCCGCCAGTCTGCGATCACACCGTTTTTAGTAAGCATATCAAATACTTCACGGCCCCGCTCTGCAAAAAGCAATGACAACTGGCAGCCACGTTTCGTAGTGTCTGCAGGTGTTATTATTTCAAAAGGAAGGTTGGTTATCTTTTTGAGTAAGAACTCCATATACCCGGTAAGCTTTATGCTTTTTTCGCGCAATGGTCCTATGCCTGCTTTGTCAAATACGTCAAGCGCTGCATTGTGTGCCACCATATTGAAAACCGGTGCGTTGCTCATTTGCCAGCTTGCGGCGCCTTTTTGGGGTACAAAGCCTTTCTGCATCTTGAAGCGCGTTTTTTCATCATTGCCCCACCAGCCACCCAGCCTGAAAAATTTCGGGTCATTACCAAGCCGCTCATGTACATATGCACCACCTACAGCGCCCGGGCCTGAATTAAGGTATTTATAAGAGCACCAGCAGGCAAAGTCTACATTCCAGTCGTGCAGGTGCATCGGTATATTACCCACAGCATGTGCCAGGTCGAAACCAGCATATGCACCTACGCTATGGGCTGCTTTGGTGATGTTTTCAAGATCAAAGAACTGGCCGGTATAATAATTTACGCCGCCTATCATAACCAATGCTACAGATTCACCCACTTCTTTAATTGCGTTAATAATATCTGCGTCTTCAATAAGGTGTGCCCCGTTTTGGGGTGTTATCTCAATGATGGCATCTTCCGGGTCATAGCCATGCATACGCACTTGTGTTTCTACGGCATATTGGTCAGATGGGAATGCACCCGCCTCCATGAGTATTTTATACCGCTTACCCTCCGGGCGGTAAAACGACAACATGAGTAAATGCAGGTTAACAGTAAGGGAATTCATGGCTACAACTTCATCTTTCCCGGCACCTACGATCTTACCAAGGCGGTCGGCAAAAAAATGATGATAGGAAAACCATGGATATGCAGCATTGAAGTGGCCCTCTACACCATACCTCGCCCAGTCGCGCAGCTCTTTATCCATAAGATAGCTTACGCTTTTTGGTTGCAGTCCAAGGGAATTACCACAAAAATAACTTACATCCCGGCCATCGTGCTGTGGAAATAAAAAGCGTTCCCTGAAAGAATATAAAATATCTGTTTGGTCTTCGCTTTGTGCGTATTCAAGAGTTGCCTCGTATGGTAATGACATTTAAAAAGAAAATTAGGATGCAAAAATAGCATTGCTGTGTTAAAATTTATTAAGCACGAACGTTTTTGGCACAATTATTTATTAATATTTCAAATAGGGTATTATAGACACTTTAAATACACGCACATATGAAAAAGATACACGTTTTATTGCTCGTCTTATTTTTGATGTTTCTCGGGATAGTTTCCGTTCAGGCACAAGATGAACAGGTGCCTCCTTTTGCAATTGGTTTAAGGGCAAATCCGGATGGCGCAGGTATTACGGCAAAATACTTTTTTATTCCGGCTGTTTCTATCGAAGCCATGATCAATGGGTCGGGTGGCACTTATTATGGTAATGGGCCCAGTACTACTTTCCTCGGGTTAATTGAATACAACTTCATTTTCAATGACCCATCGTGGCGTATATTTATTGGTCCGGGCGCACATGTAACTTCATGGAGACAATATCCGGAACTCAAAGAACCCAGGCAAACCCTAATGGGATTGGATGCTATAATAGGCGTAGAATATGTGTTTTATGAAATACCTATAGGCATTTCGCTCGATTTGAAACCGGCTATGAATTTTGGCAATAGTGTTACTTCTTTCCCCAATAATTCTGCAGGTTTAGGGGTAAGGTATTACTTCGGCAACTGGGGCAGAAGGCGTGCTAATCAAACACCGATACAAGACGGCCGCTCGCCGGTACAGGACGGGCGTTAAGTGAAAAGTGTCTGAAATCCGGATAAATCGATGATCATTCCTTTATCGCTTTAAGATTATATGTCTTATTGTCTGCAGCAACTGTAATATTATATACGCCGCAAGCCAGTTTTGATGCATCTATATAATCAGGATTTTCCAGGGTATTAATTGTATTGCCTGCAATATCTGAGACTATTACAGTATAGTTTTTAGGTTTTTGTGAGGGAAACATAATTTGCCACTTGTTGCTGGAAGGATTTGGATACAATTCAACCTTGGTATTGGTTTTTGAAACAGCCGATACAGCCAGATTGGAAGGGGGCTGAAGATCAGTTTCCCATACACCACGTCCAAAAGTAGCCGCCCTTATCTTGCGATTGGTGTAATTGATTTCCAGTGCATTTACGATCACATTTGGCAATGATGAATTATATAACTCCCATCCTCCGGTGGTAAGATCCTGGTAATAAACACCGATATCTGTGCCAACAAATAATGCGCCGGAAACACTGCTATCTACAACAATACAAGTGGCTGGAATATTTGGAAGCGTTCCTGAAATATTTGTCCAGGAAGTACCTCCTGTATTGCTCATGTATACTTTTTGGCCGTCATGGTAACCTGAGACGGTTACATACACCAGCATCGGGTTAGAATAATCAACCGTTATATGAGTTATAGGAAGTGAATCGGAAAAAATTGGCCCTGTTACATCTGTCCACGTAGCCCCCGCGTCTGTAGTTCTGATGATATGACTAAAGTCTGCCGCATAAAGCACTTGTGAATTAGAGGGAGAAATGGCCAGTGATACTACTCCGTAAGAGAAAGATGCGCTATTAAGGCTCATTGCAGAATTCAGTGTATCATAAGATGCGTAAACATCCTCAGCGCCAAAATAAATAGTGTCTGGATATCGGGGGTTAAATACTACTGGAGATGTCCATACCCCATACCCGCTGCCGGAAAAAGCATTGAATGTGTTGCCTTTATTGGTAGAGACAGCAAATTGCGACTCTTGTATAGACGCGATCTGGAAAGAATCATTGCCCGGGAAAATGGCACAATCCATGCCATCGCCAAATGGGCCATTTGAGATCAGCCAGTTGGTGCCATCGTTATAAAATGTAGCATTATCCTGCAATCCGCATAGCATGATATATGGATTTTGCCGTGAGGAACTGATGCGGTAGATCTGTGAAATAACCAGCCCATTACTTAAATTAAACCAGGTAGCACCATTATCTGTTGTTTTCCATACCCCGCCATCATTACCCGTATAAAAAGTAGCAGGGTTTAATGGATTAAATGCAATGGAATGGTTATCAGGATGCACAATGCCGGTTGATGAAAGTGGGTTCCATGTGTTGCCTCCATCGAGAGATTGCTGCATATCTACCCCTGCTGCATATATATTATTTGGGTCTGCAGGCGAAACTCCTATAATATGGTCATAATATCCCTGTGAAGAAATGCCCGGGTAAACAACTGTGGGAAAAGTAAGTCCGTCATCATTTGATACATAAATACTCCCGTCATTGGTCATTACCCAAATTCCATCGGGTTCTGCTGCTGATACTGCAACGGTACATCTATCGCCATCAGGCGCACCCCATGAAGTATTAAGAGAATGAAGTATACTCCATGTAATGCCTGCATTGTAGGAAACGATCAGGTTTGTATCATTCATAGCATAAACCGTATCGGGAGTGGATGGGCGCAACACCATATTGTACACACTGCTGCCACAAACCTGCGACCATGTGGCACCGGCATCAGCAGTCCTGTATATACCGTTTAGAGTAGCAGCCAGCAGTATATTTGGGTTGTTAGGCTCTATCAATAAATTTTGGACCATATCCCTGTTTGATTGCAGGTAACTCAAACCCGTAGTATGCCAAGTGGCACCACCATCTGTGCTTTTCATTACTCCTGCCGAATACAAGCCACCCATAAAAATATTATCCATGCCCTGCCCATAATAAACAGCGCCAAACCTATCGCCGGTAGCTGCATAAAGAGTATCTGTATGCTTTGGGTTTATAGCGATATCTGCGATACTTAAAGATGGAAAATTGTCTGAATTCGTTGCCCATGTATTACCGCCATCATGGCTGATCCATACCCCGCCACAAGCAGCGCCTGCATAAAGTGTATTAGTGTCAAGCGGGTCAATTACAATGCAATTAACTCTGCCAATTCCAAAAAAACCGGCCGGTACATTAGTTGGGCCAATGGATTGCCATGTTGTACTGCCGGAGGTTGTTCTATGGGTATTCCCGGATGTTGTTCTCCGGCTTAAAGATGCGGCTTGTTGCTTTTCATATATTTTCAGCAACACATCAGGACGGGGTAAATTGCCGGACGGATAACAACGAGGCTCTACAAAATGAAACCATCGATTGAACCGTTCAAGATCATTGTCTTCACCACCCACGTTTTTACCGGAAGGGTTATGCAATACTTTTGTAAGGTATTGCTGCCTGATACTATAAATATTCTCGTTGTTAGGTAAGTTATTTGGAACGAATGCATGTTGCTGTGCGTGAGCCATAACAAATGGCATAAAGCATAAAATAAACAGGTATATAGGACGCATAAATTTGGGTTTAAATTATAAATGAGGTTCAGGTAACTTTCTTCATATAATAGATACTTAAAATTACTAATAATGTTTGATTAATTTATTGTACGCTTTATTTTTTTAAAAAAAGGCAAAAAAACATCTACACAGAGATCATTATGGCTATTTACTGCATATATAACTGCAATTACCGACCTTTTATTGCTACTTGCCGACTATTAATATAATTTTCAGCTTTCATAGCTTACTTTTGGTTAAAATTTTAATTTATGAAAGGTTTATTTATCGCTTTAGGCGTTATTGTGTTACTTATTTTAATGTTAGGCGGCTGTGGTATCAGCAACTATAATGGCATGAATGCAGCAAGCAAAGATGTTGATCAGAAATGGGCCGATGTACAGAGCAGCTACCAACGCCGGTCTGATCTTATCCCAAACATCGTATCTACAGTTAAGGCAGCTGCAAATTTTGAGACCAAAACACTTACAGATGTAATTCAGGCAAGGGCTTCTGCTACACAAATAAAGGTAGATGCAAAAGATCTGACCCCGGAAAAATTACAGCAGTTCCAGGCGTCTCAAGGCCAGCTTAGCCAGGCATTAGGCAGGTTAATGGTGGTTTCTGAGCAATACCCTCAGTTAAAGGCCACTGAGAATTTCAAGATGCTCCAGGATCAGCTGGAAGGCACGGAGAACAGGATAAAAGTATCACGTGATGCTTTTAACGCTTCTGTAAAAGACTATAATATCAAGGTCTCCAATTTTCCTGCGGTAATATTTGCTTCAATGTTCCATTTTAAAGAAAAACCATCATTCCAGGCTGATTCTGATGCTCAGAAAGCGCCAAAGATCGGGGATGGTAAATTCTAAAATAATTAACTATGTTCTCACTGTTCAGGAAAAAACACATGCTTGATAAAGAATCGCAACACAAAATAGTTGCGAGTATCAAGGAAGCTGAAAGTAAAACAAGCGGTGAGATACGCGTGTTTATCGAGCATCATTGCCAGTATATGGATCCATTGCACAGGGCGAAGGAAATATTTGCAAACCTTGCTATGGAAAAAACACAGGCAAGAAACGCGATCATTGTATATGTAGCACTTACCGACAGGCAGTTTGCATTGTTTGGTGATGTGGCCATATATGAAAAAGCGGGAGGTGCAGAATTCTGGAAAAGTGCAGCAGAAAAACTTGTCGGCCACTTAAAGAAAAACAATGTAGCAGAAGGCTTATCTAATTGTATACATGAATTGGGTACTGCACTCGCTACGCATTTTCCCTACGACCCTGCGATAAAGAAAAATGAATTGCCTGACGAAATAGTTTTTGGGAAATGATCAAGAAAATGAGTTTCCGGTTGCGCCTGTTGGGGCTTGCATTATTTTTCCTGTTTGCAGGATCATTATATTCTTATGCGCAGGATAAAACCTATCCTGATAAACCTAATCCTCCGCGCTTGGTAAATGATTATGCCCATATGCTTAATGCCGGGCAGGCAGATCAGTTAGAGCGGAAATTGCAGGATTTTGCCAGAAATACATCTACCCAAATCACCATAGTTACTATAAAAAGCCTTGGCGATCATGACGTGGAAGAATACTCCGTTGAAGTATTCAACCGCTGGGGCCTGGGGCAGAATGGTAAAAATAACGGGGTTTTATTACTCGCCTCACTTGACGACCACAAAGCCTGGATAACAGTTGGCAAAGGATTGGAAGGAGTGCTTACAGATGCTAAGTCGGGGTTGATATTCAGAAATGAGTTAGTACCTCCATTCAAAGCAGGAGATTATTATACAGGATTATCAGATGCCTCTGATGCTATTATTGCGGTAACAAAAGGTGAATATACTGCTGATGGCCTGCAGAAAAACGGCTCACACCATGTGCCTTTTACTGCCATCATTATACTGATCCTCGTTATTTTCTTCATCATTAAAATGATTGGCGGCGGTGGCGGCGGTGGGAATTATATGAGTGGTGGCGGGTTAGGGAATTTCGCTACCGGTATGTTCCTTGGCAGTATGCTTGGCGGTGGTCGTGGTGGCGATGGAGGCGGTTTTGGCGGTGGCGGCGATGGTGGTTTCGGCGGCTTTGGCGGCGGAAGCACAGGTGGTGGAGGTGCAGGCGGCAGCTGGTGATAAATTTCATTCAATTCTTGTATGCCAAAGTAATGCTCAATAGCAAAATGCTTATATTTGTATAAAGCAAAAGGTACGGTTATGACAGCAACTGAAATATTGCGTAAGCGTGTAAAAGAGTATATAGACACGGCTGATGAAAAATCATTAAAAATGGTGCAGGCAATGCTCGAAGTTGAAGAAGAATATGATTGGTGGGATGATTTAAGTGATGGAGCAAAAGCATCAATTGCACAAGGATTAAAAGATACAGAAGAAGGCAAGCTTACTCCTCACAAGGAAGTAATGAAAAAATATAAAAAATGGCTGTAGCTGTCTTTTGGTCTGATCAGGCAAAGAGAACATTTGCTAATAATGTTCAGTATTTGCAAGCGGAATGGAGTGAAAAGGAATTAAGTAAATTTATCCTCAGAAGTGAATATGTTTTATTGAACATTGAACAATCCCCGGATTTATATTCCAAATCAAATAAGAGTAAGAACATTCGAAAAGTTGTGATCAATAAGCAGATCACACTATATTACCGCTACTACCCCGCAAAGAAAATGGTAGTTTTATTATCCTTTTGGAATAATTACCAAGACAGCAAAAAGTTGAAATACTAATAAATATTTAAATCTCCTTCAACATTCCCTCCGGGTAAACAATCTTTTCCAGGTATAGCCCATGCCCGGCCACATCAAACCAGGCTTTGGTACAATCTCTTGCTTCTATTATCTTCCTGAAATCATCGAGGGTACTTTTGCCACGTGCTGCATGTATTTGCGTAGCCACAAGCCCGCGCACCATGCCACGCAAAAAACGGTTTGCTTCCACTACATAATGCAGCTCTTCACCCGCCTTTTCCCAGTATGATTCATGTATCGTACAATTGAACGTCTTAGATTGGGCATTTCGCTTTGAGAACGATTCAAATTGCTCGTACTCTTTTATTATTTGCGCTGCCTTGTCCAGGATATCCTGTTGTAAAGTAAAAGGGTAGAATAGCGCCCTGTTATGGAGGAACGGATTTTTCTTTGCATAGATACGATACCTGTATTGCCGGCGAATAGCATCAAAACGGGTATTAAATTCAGGATTGGTGGCTATGTATAATTTTTTTACAGCCACACCATGAGGAAGTATGGCATTGCATTTATAGCGCAGGTCCATATCCAGTTCATCTTCCCAATCAAAATGATAGTAATTACAAAGGGCATGTACACCTTCATCTGTGCGACTGGCGCCGATTGTTTGTATAGGTGTGCGTAATAAGGTGCTTAATGCATTGTTTATATTCAGCTGAACGGTTGGGGTAATGCCCTGTATCTGCGAGCCATGAAAGCAGGTGCCATCGTACATTACTTCCAATACATACCGCGTCATAATATTAAAATCAAAAGTAAAAACTCAAAAACTGTACAAATGTATGATTTGTTATAGGCTTTACAGAATTCCGCTTTAGGGTTGGGTTTTGCGTTTCCTGTTATTTCTTTCCAGCCAGCGTCCTACAAGGCCGAATGTAATAGCCAATATCAAAAAGAATATACCCTTGTTCATAGAATCCCAGAAGTACTCAAAGTAGCGGGTATATAGATTTATCAGCAGGAAAATGACGCCAAAATCCCGGGCAAGATCATCCTTAAACCTGATGCCAAGATAGAAACTGAGCGCAGAAGCCACACCGAATAAAACAGAATAGGCTACAATATGGATCTGCCGCACTTGTTGCCAGTCGGCCACCGTATTATAATTGCCAAATATAGATATGCCCCATAACCCCGAAAATAGCAGGATAAGCCCTGTAGTATAAGTGATCCGTTTTGTCAAAGAGAGCCGCTTTACCATTCCTTGCAATAGGCCCAATACCAATAATACAAGTCCCAAAACCGTATAACGCATAGGGTAGTTCATCACAAGGAATAAATTATTGCTGCTGTGGAATATACTGAACTCGCCAAACCACCCGATAAATGCAGCAATAGCACCTATCCACAATGCTTTAGACCGAAAGGACACACTGAGTACGGTAAGAAATATAAACGAGAGAATAAGGAATGTACTATAAGTGGTATCTGTGGTTATCTGTTTGCAGGTGTAGATCAGGCAGGTGAGTACAGAGAGTCCGCCCAATACCATGTATATCTCGTAGGCTGCAGGACTTAGATGCTGTCTTTTTCTGGCAATATACCAAAACCATAATATTGATAGCCCGGCAGTGATCCCTGCTATAGCAAGGTCATTCCATGAAAAGTAGAGTTTTATTTTTTCCAGTAGTTTTTCATTGATAAAGATGGCACCAAAAGCCAGTAGGGTACAAAAGAGAGCAATAAAGAAAAAGTACTGGGCTATCTGTTGCCGCTCGGTTTGTTTATAGTCAATCGTATTCCTGAGATCATTGGCTTGCTCTTTTGTTAGCTTGCCGGCTTGTTCCCATTCAGTTATAGCCTTTTGCAGTATTTTCCATTCATCCTTTCCTACTTCCATATAAATATAATATACACGCTATTGCATATTGAAGTTAAGACAAATACCAACTTATATCAAATAACGCACGCTACGGATTTGAGTAAAAGAAAAGCCCCCCGTATACGGAGGGCTTTTTCAATAAGTATAAAATATAATACTAAGCTATAGCATTGATCCTTTTAACGATACCGGATTTAATGTTGCTGGCTTTGTTTTTATGAATGATGTTACGTTTTGCAAGCTTGTCTATCATAGAGATAACCTTAGTGAGGTCTTCCTTTGCTGCTGCTTTATCAGTTGCTGCTAATAGTGTACGGATGGCATTACGCGTGGTTTTACCGTAGTAACGGTTACGCTCACGGCGTTTTTCACTTTGACGGACATCTTTTTTGGTTGCTTTATGGTTTGCCATTAATTTCTGTTTTTTAAGGACTGCAAAGGTAAAATAAATAATTAAAACTAAAAAATAAAAATTTCAATAGTGAAAAAGCTTATAAATGTACTTTATTTGGCCGCAGCAAACAGCTCAGCAGACTTTTTTGTGAGCATCGTTTTCTTTTGCAAAAAGAGGTCGAATTTGTCTTTTGGCAGGCGCAAATTATAATAAGGGGTAGGGTAGGTATTATAAGTAAATAATTCATAATCCGGGTTCCACCTGTATAGTAGCTTCTTGTCTATTCCTAATTCCTGTGCGGTATAATCCAGTTGCAAAGGTTGTGTGATACGTACAATTGCCATATTTTTCAATTCGTCATCCGTAAATGTCGATTTTTTTGCCACGGCGGTTGGCGGCGCAGTAACGGTAATGGCTTTCTCAGATGTCTTATCCGCAATCGCTTCTTTAGATGTTAGTATTGGTAGATCTTCTTCTTTACCAAACTTAAAGTCATCCGGTATGCTGCCAAGATTTATAAACTTGCTCAGGTTTTCAAAAATACTGGCGGTTGCGATAAAGGCCAATACATGGCCTTGTGTTTCACGCGGCAGGTATTCTTTGATATCCCAGAAATTATGGCTGCCGGTGCGCTCTATTGCACGTTGCACAGGCGTAGGGCCACTATTGTATGCGGCTATCACAAGCAACCAGTCATTAAGCTGGCTATACAATATCTCCAGGTATTTTGTAGCTGCACCCGTCGATTTGTATAAGTCTGTGCGGTCGTCATGGTGGCGGGATACAGATAATCCCATCATCCGTGCTGTTGATTCCATCAACTGCCATGGGCCTACAGCCCCGGCGCTGGAAACCGCATTATGATTCAGTGCAGATTCTATTACCGCAAGGTATTTTAACTCCTTGGGCAGGTTCTTCTTTTCGAGTACATTATCTATAACCGAAAATGGCGTTGCGCTGTTATTTTGTACACTACCCAGTGTTTTGTTATGTAGTTCCAGGTATTTGCGCACAAAATCATTTACATATTCATTTTTTTCGCCAAAATATGTTTTTTCACCTGCAAGGGGCACATGATTATAGCCCGCAGCCTTATTATGCTCAATATCCGATGCTAACAGTTTTTTGCCTTTTTCTTTTGGCTCCTTACTCACTAATTCCTTGCCTGCCTTTTCTATCACCGTATTTGTGTTCGTAGCAGGTGTATTTTTAACAGCTAAAGGTGTGCTTTTGGTTGTCACAGGTGTGCTTACCATTGCCGCAGGCGTTGGTGTTGATGGCGCGTTTACCGTTATTACCTTACTTGCAGGGTGCAAGATCATTCTGCCCGAAGCGGTAATAATGGTGTCATACTTGGCTGCATGCTGTGCATACAGCGGTGAAGCTGTAGCAGCGCATAAAAAAGCGGTCAAAATATGTTTGTAATGCATGTTGTATCGTCGTTTGGGCGGCTAAGCATGCATCCCGTCGTGGGCGGGAAAAAAGCCTATTATTGAAATTTATAAAACTATTGAAATACAGGGCTATACGCTGTAATTAAGCGTTGTTCGATGGAGTGTTCGTTGTGTTCGGAGCTTGTATCTTGTCTTTATCTTTTGAGCCGTTCTCTATTTCATTTTTAATACCATCTTTAGCATCATTAAACTCACGGATGCCTTTTCCAAGGCCTTTTGCAAGTTCAGGTATCTTTTTACCTCCAAACAATAATACTACCAGCACAACCAGTAAGATCATGTGTTGTCCTGAAAAAAGATCAAGTAGCAACGGCTTAATTGTTAATAACAGCATAATGAGATTTTTAAAGAATAAAATAAAAGTTTTGATAGAGTCGGATGGCAAAGATAACCTTTATGCCCTAAAAATCGAATATTTTTATGCACATAGAGGCAAATTTAACACATGTTTGAACATTTCATATTAAGGATATGATTAAGATCAGTGGGCTAAAATATCCGTGTTTATAAGATTGCGAATAAACTACTATTTTGATTTGTCATTTTTTTTTGATTACAAGTACTCATGACTTTTGACTTACGACTCACGACTTTTGCCATTATCTTTGCCACATGAGTAAAGAGATCGTTGTGAGCGGCATACGCTCCACAGGCCATTTGCACCTCGGCAACTATTTTGGTGCCATACAGAATTATGTAAAAATGCAGGACGCTTGCAACTGTTACTTCTTTGTGGCAGATTACCATTCCCTCACCACGCACCCTGATCCCAAAGACCTTAAAGAAAATGTATTTCGTGTAGTAGCCGAGAATATAGCCAGTGGCCTCGACCCTAACAAAGTTGCTCTTTATGCACAGAGCGATCTGCCGGAAATACCTGAGCTGTACCTTATGCTCAACATGCTTGCCTACATGGGCGAGCTGGAGAAAGTACCCACCTTTAAAGATAAGGTGCGCCAGCAGCCCGATAACGTCAATGCAGGCCTGCTTACTTACCCTGTATTAATGGCTGCCGATATACTCATACATCGTGCAGTAAAAGTGCCTGTAGGCAAAGACCAGGAGCAGCACCTGGAGATGGCCCGCAATTTCGCGCAGCGTTTCAACAACCGTTATGGGATGGATTTTTTCCCTGAGCCGCATGTATATAGGTTCAATAACGATACTGTAAAGATCATGAGCCTTGATGGCAACGGCAAGATGAGCAAAAGCGAGAATGTCAATGCCACCATTTACCTCAGCGATGATGATGATACCATCAGGAAGAAAATAATGAAGGCAAAAACCGATGCCGGCCCCACAGAGCCCAATTCCGTTATGCCGGATTATATCCACAATCTTTTCCTGCTCATGAATCTAACTTCCACAGAGTCGGTAATAGATACCTACCAAACAGCATATAACAACTGCAACATCCGCTACGGCGACATGAAAAAGCAACTAGCCGAAGATATGGCCACCTTCATCCGCCCCATCCGTGAGCATGCCACAGAACTACAAAAAGACCATGACTCGCTAAGGAAGATACTAAAAGAAGGCGCAGAAAAAGCCCATGCCAGCGCAGCACAGACAATAGAAGGAGCAAGAAAACTGATCGGGATTAATTATTATTAAGCAATAGACCAGGCACTATATCAGTTTATTATTTTTGTATCTTTGTAAAAAGAAAAATTATGCTATCCGTAACAGGCATATATGATGGGAAAAGTATTTATCCTACAAATGTTATAAATGATCATAGAAAATATAAGGTGATTATAACTTTTGTTGAAGAATTAGATAATACAGAAGCGGATGAATTAAACATACGCAATTTTGGAACAAACCAACCTTCAATGAAATTTTGGGATGATCCCAAAGAAGATATTTATCAGGATTACTTAATTGCACCTGACTCCCAATGACAACCGGCACAATAGTACTCATTCCTTTCCCGTTTGCTGAACTCACAAATGTAAAGGTACGCCCGGCCATAGTTGTTTCTACTACCAAAGACAAATACAAAGATCTGATTCTTTGCGCCATCAGCTCTGTTGTTCCTGAAAAATTGAACCAATTTGAAATGGCACTACAGCCAAATGAAGTTAACAAATTACGCGTTCCATCTATTATTAAAGCGTTCCATCTATTATTAAAGTAGATAGGATCGTAACACTCAAAAAAGAAGACGTTATTATAACATTGGGGATACTTTCTGTTATTGAAATAGGCCAGTTTAAAGAAAAATTCAAGCAACTGGTAGACTAAAAATATTAGTCATCCTTTCCTTGCTGATATGATTATGCTAAAAATATTTGAAGCGCATTAAAGTGTATACACTATGCTGCCATATACCTTGCCATCATTTAACTTAGCACAGCAAATGGTCCCAAAAATATACACACCGCTCATTATACCTCATACAGCCCTATACCTGCTAGATGGAAGACGCTTACATATAAATAATGTGCTAAATTATAAAATAAATATTTTATATCCACAGTAAATCGGCAGTAAACTTTCCAGGCACGTATCATATGAAAAAATTATTTTCACATAAACGCAGAGATAAATTGTACCTTAAGCCAAAGATTAAAAAAGAACAAATAATCGATGATTTTATCATCGTTCCTTATATTACTTTTGATTTTTGAATTTTACTTTTTGAATTATAAATATGCCTCCAAAATATACAACCAAACACATTGCAATTGCCGGCAACATAGGCTCCGGAAAAACCACGCTCGCCGGCATGTTAGCGAAACATTATAAATGGGAACCTCATTTTGAGGATATAGAACATAATCCATACCTCGTGGATTTTTATGAAGATATGCCCCGCTGGGCCTTCAACCTGCAGATATACTTCCTCAATCACCGCTTAAAGAACCTGCTTGATATCAGGAACGGCAAAGATACCGTGATACAAGACCGCACAATATTTGAGGATGCTTACATCTTTGCCCCCAACCTTTTTGATATGGGCCTCATGACCAAGCGCGATTTTGAAAATTATTCTTCTTTTTTCGAAAGCCTGAAAGAGTTGATAAAACCACCTGATCTGCTCATTTATCTCAAAGCATCAGTACCTACACTTGTAGATCAGATTCAAAAACGTGGCCGCGATTATGAAGAGAATATCAGGCTCGATTACCTGAAAAGACTTAATGGCTTTTATAACAAATGGATAGAAAAATATGATGATGGCCCGCTTTTGGTAATAGATGTAGATAACTGCAATTTTGCGGATAAAGAAGAAGACCTTGCTGATGTGGTACGTAAAATTGATGCACAGATACATGGTCTGTTTAGCCGTAAGTAGTAAGTTGGCATGCAATCATTGAAAAAAGATTTACAAAGCTGTAACATTTTGTT
>CAIRZD010000221.1 GCA_903882965.1 uncultured Bacteroidota bacterium | reverse complement strand
TGCATATACAACAATGCCAACTCACATAGTACTATAGAGTTGCTAAAAACTGGGGAAAGCCGCTTTGGTAAAGGATTTCAGGATCACCCATTTTTCAGATTTTCTGTCAGCGGTTATAGCTCTGATCAAGGTGGCACTATATACGAAGATGTTATCGAGGAGCTGGAAATGCACGATTACTTTCCCCCTCACTATACCTATAAGGATAAGCGGGATAAGGTGAAACTGATACTCCTGGAGCAGCTGTTTGCCAATCCTGACAACCCAGAACACGCTGCACTATATATAGGTCCTAACAGGCTGATCTGGGACTGCTTCAAGGCTCTGTACCCGGAGGTGGTTACGATGTTTGATCAGATAAGAAATGAAGGGTGCAAGGACCTCTGCAAACTGTTGCAGCGGATAGAAAGTATAGCAATACAGGGTTATGTCTGTAAGTGGCTCCAGAAACATCACCCCGAACTACCAATATTCACACTACATGACTGCCTGATCACAACTGCAGGCAATGAAGCCATCATCCGGCAGGCAATGGAAACTGGTATCAGGGAATTCATGGGATATGCACCGAAGATGAAACCCAAAAGCTGGACGGGAAATAGTACGGGTATGACCACCAGTGTTGCTGCGTAGTTAGTCTTCCCAATATTGAGTGTCGCATTATCCACATGCAAATATTTCAATAGTATTTTATCAAAAAGGAAGTCCCCTGTCACTCCTTGTTGGTCTAAGAACTCTACCTCTTTTATTTATGATAAAACATTCATATTCACTAGTATAGACTTTTGCTTCACCTTCTTCAAATGATTCGGCATGTTCGTATATCAACGGTATAACTTCTACTCCATCCATATTTATATATCCCCATAGTTTTTTTGAGTTCTCAGTTTTCTTCACTACACATGCTAACCCTTCTGAAAACTCTCTAACATAATAATATTCAAAAGGAACAATTTCTTTTCCGGAATGATTTACAAACCCCATTTTGTCATCATAAACAGCTAAAGCTAATCCTTCAATAAACACACCAACATATACATAAATACAAGCTATAATTTCATTTCCAAGTTTATCAATGAATCCTGTTCGTTCCCCCGGCTGATAATAAAATTGTGCACTTTCATAAAAGTCATAATCATAGTGATGATCGTATTTCTGTTTGCTTTTTTTGCCTCTTATAACCTGTGCAAAACCTTTATCAAATGGGAGCACTTTATCGTATTTGCAAGGAACTATCAGCTTACCTGTTTTATTAATGAATCCCCATTTCTCATTTTTACACACTGGTGCTAAACCCTCCCTAAAGCCCCGAACTTGATCATAAATACCTGAAGTAATTTCCTGTATTTCATTCATATTTGCTACATCTATATAATCTGGTTTTGGCTGGCTCAAGTCATTTTCCCAATAATGGACCGCATAAATGATATTGCCCGCAACATCACAACCTGGTATATTCAATCTTCTAGCATCTTCGTTGATGAAATATTGATCCTGATCCAAATTCTTGGGGTTCGGAGCTCTGGTACTATACTCAATATCAATACGGCCCTTGAGTAGCTCACCGGCACTATAATTACCCCAGTTCGGTTGTTTCAATGCGATTATACAAGACATAAGCGGAGTATCTGAATCTTCGCCTAGAGTCCCATATCCCTTCCCGTAAAGTAAAATGGATCCCCATTCTGGATTATTACCCTGCCTGATAATTTGCGCTGTAGGCATCCATACTTTTTCTGTTCGCATGGGGTGCGGATGAAATACAGGCACAACAATTTCTTCAAATACAGGCACAACAACGACCATGGATTCAGTGCCATCTAATTTTTTCTTTGCCCATGCTAATTGAGCTTCTTTCCTTGCAGCAAGTTTTGTAGCATCAGTTAATTTAGATTCTACTTTCGATGCTATTAAAGGAAGCGTTTGCTGTTTCTTGACAGTTAAATGCTCATTATATTTTTTCGAATCATCGTCATATTGTTTACAGTCAAGTTCCCATTTTATCATGTCGTTCTTATATTCATCTTGAGCTTTTTTATTTATAATTTTATATTGTTCTAAATCTTTTGAATACTGTTCTTGTTTTTTCTCATAGTTATTACTGTTTGTATTTACAGTGCTAATTGAAAAAACAATCCATATTATTGCAATAAGTATAAAAAAGATGCCTGGCATAGTAGCACCAGTATTAAATGATAATAAACTTATCCCTATCAAAAATAGTGCTACAATAATAAAAAACCCTAATGGTTCTTCTTTCTTTTTAGGTGTAAACACTTGATACACTTTTAATTCTGGTTTATTCGGTTTGATGGGTTCCTTTAACTCTGTAATTGGAGATGGTTCTCTTACTACTGCAATAGGAGAAGGAATTTTAACAACAGGATTTTCTTCACCAATTTTCAGATGTGTTTTATCAGTTTTATAAAGTTTAGTTTTGATGCTTACATTGTTTAGTATTATTTCCTTTATACTAACCAGTTCCCAAAAACATTTAGCCGTTGCCTCAATATCTACTGCTGCATTGTGCGCATCTTCAAAACCGGTATTGAATAGCTTAATGTGCAGTTCTTTTAGTGTCGGCCATTTGTACCCATAATTGCCAGGTAGTCTACAATAATCAGTAGAACTTTCCTTTGTGCAAATTTTCATTTTTCCAGTAAATGAATTAGCCATATTATTTCTCAGAAATTCTGCTCCTACAATACATTCATCAAAACTCATATTATGAGCTACTATATAATCTACCTTTCTTATCAATAATTCAAACTCCTGTAGAACGGTTA
>CAIRZD010000220.1 GCA_903882965.1 uncultured Bacteroidota bacterium | reverse complement strand
TTTATAAAAATATTTTTATATGCTCATAGGTCAATTGTCTAAGTGTACTGGTTTTTCAAAAGACACTATAAGGTACTATGAAAAGATCGGCTTGGTTGTCTTGCCACCGAAAACACGCCGGGATAATAAGTATAAAGATTATCCCGAAGAAGTAGTGCATTTGCTCAATGCTATTCGTAAATACAAAGAGCTTGGTTTTACACTGGAGGAGATCAGGGAGCTACTGGTGCTGCAATCCATACAAGTACTTGATATCTCAAAACTATTGCAGATACTCGAAAGAAAAATTACAGGTACAGATGCCGAACTCGAGAGGTTGCATACAATGAAACTGCAGCTCAACAGGGAACGGCAACTACTGTTAGGCAAAAAGAAAGCCCATATTATTTCCTTACCCGAGATGCAGGTTGCTGCTTAACCCGCCATCATTTTATCCACTATGCCATATGCTATAGCTTCATCTGCATTCATCCAGTAATCCCTGTCAAAATCCTTAAGTATTTTTTGTTTGCTTTGCCCGCAATTAGCAGCGAGTATAGCTGCTGTCAGTTCTTTTGTTTTGATGATTTGCTTTGCATTGATTTCAATGTCAGCCGAGTTAGCCTGGAAGCCGCCGGTCAATGGTTGGTGTATCATTACCTCTGCGGTGGGGTATATATACCTGTTCCCTTTTTCTCCTCCTGATAAAAGTATGGATGCCATGCTGGCCGCAAACCCTATACAGTAGGTATATACAGGCGATGATATGGCTTGCATCATATCATATATCGCATATCCGGCAGGCACAGAGCCACCTGGGCAATTAATATACAGATGCACTGGTGTTGCAGGCTGCATCGCTTCAAGATATATAAGCTGCTCTACTATTGTCCGTGAACTATTTTCATCCACCTGCTTCCAGAGAAATATTTTTCGTTCTTCCAGTAGCTTGCGTTGTACATGGTAATTGGCCGGTAGCTGTATGATCGTGTCCTCCATTTTTTATGCAAGTATAAGGTGTGGAGTATACTCCACACCTTATACTTGCCAGCCATACTTTTTTTCTTCCACAGCAGTCTTGGCGAGAGGCGGCGGTAATCGGAGTGTTGAGTTCCCTAATCCTATACTTCATTTCCCGAAATAAGCATATAAAGTGCATGTACCAATTTTTAAAGAGAATGACCTCCTCAAAAAAATCAACTTAAGATCAACACTATATTTTTGTTTTAAGAAAGGTGTATACACTATTTAAAGTATCTCCGCTATCGTATCGATATTTACATCATCAAGGCCATAGCACAGCCCTGTTTGCAGTAAGCATATTACAAAAAGCTCTTTGAAAAATAACTGGAATAAAAAAGGCAACTATACTTTGCGGCTTTACTTTTTAAAACAGCCCCCGGCGAAAATTAAATAAAAATATTTTCACCGGAAGATCGCTATCAATTTTATTGAAAAATTATTTCTTGATATTGTCGTCCTGACGCAAGAAAGGATCTTTACAGATGCGTGTAATTTTTATTAAATATTTTAGTGGCAAATTATTTTATCGGATAATAAAAAAATCACTTTTATCGCAGCGTGATAAAAGTGAGATAATCCTGTGACATTCTGTGACATTTTGAGGCATTTATGAGACAGCCCCCAACTCGCACTTTAGAGAAGGTAGGAGAGCCATCTTACCGCAACCCTGCATTAATATCTTGCAGCGCATCGTTGCCCGGGCACAGGTCGTCCTTGGTAAGCCTGTTTAGCGGCGTATCACTTGTCTTTATAAGATGATGAAGGTCCTTGGTATTGCGGTCTATATATAGCAGTCCTGTCAGGATCTCATGTTTGGCAGCAGCTGTCTTTACAGCATTAATGGCAGATATTTTATCCTCGGGGTTCCATTCCTGCGCCAGCTTATGTAGTTGCAGGTCGCTGCCATCGTGCATCTTCACACCCTGTATAGTGCCTTCAGCATAATTGGTTGTGATTTCTTTCATCAGCGGCACAAAGTCTGTAGTGCCTGTAGCTTCTATATGCTCACGCACATAGTCATAAGATTTTGTAGAGCCCACATTATTATTAAAAGTTACGCACGGAGAAATAACATTGATAAATGCAAACCCCGGATGCGCCATAGCAGCCTTTATAAGCGGCACCAGTTGCATCTTATCCCCCGAAAAACTTTGCGCCACAAACGACGCACCCAGTTCTATGGCCAGGCTGGCGAGGTCTATGGATTCAAACAGGTTTACATTGCCTGATTTGTTTTTAGAGCCCGCATCTGCAGTTGCAGAGTCCTGTCCCTTAGTTAGACCATAGCAACCGTTGTTCATTACTATATACGTCATGTTCAGGTTGCGGCGTATCACATGCACAAACTGCCCCATACCTATAGAGGCCGTATCACCATCACCCGACACCCCAAAATATGTAAGCTCGCGGTTGGCAAGATTAGCACCTGTAGCTACAGATGGCATACGTCCGTGCACCGAGTTGAACCCGTGAGAATTACTTAAAAAATAAGTAGGTGTTTTAGATGAGCAGCCTATACCAGAAAGTTTTGCCAGCATATGTGGCTGAATATTTAATTCATATGCCGATTGTATAATAGCAGCACTGATAGAGTCGTGGCCGCAACCGGCGCATAGGGTAGAGAGCGCACCTTCATACTGGTTTATAGTATAACCTAATTCATTTTTAGGCAACCCCGGATGGCGAAATTTCGGACGAATGTATGTCATTATATAAACAGTTAACCCTGGTTAATTAATAATTTATTTGAGATCTGCTTTGTTATATTGTCTGCAGTTATCGGCGTGCCGTCATAGTTCAATACTGATACCAGTTTGCGAGGATCTGCACTCAGTTCTATCATTAGCAGGCTTCTCATTTGTGCATCGCGGTTTTGCTCTATTACAAAAATATGCTCATGAGCATTAATAAAGTCTTCAACAGTTTGGTTGAAAGGGAATGCCTTGATACGCATGGCGTCCATTTCAATGCCTTGTTTTTTTAATTGGTCAATTGCTTCTTCTGCCGCATACTGTGATGTGCCGAAAAATAGGACGCCCTTGGTGTGTTTGTTTTTTGTTTGGTATAGCTGTGGCGCAGGCACCATATTTTTCGCCGTGTTCCATTTCTTTATTAGCCGGTCCATATTGCGGTGGTAAGCACCGCCGTCTTCGGTATAAGCCGCATATTCATCGCGCGATGTGCCCCGTGTAAAAAAAGAACCTTTGGTAGGATGCGTACCCGGATAAGTACGGTACGTGATACCATCATTATCCACATCCAGGTAGCGCCCGAACTTTTGTATTTTTTCAAGGTCTGCTGCATTAAGTACTTTACCCCGGTTATATGTGCGCTTATCGTCCCATACGAATGGTGGAGAAACGTGGTCGTTCATACCTAAGTCAAGATCGGTCATAACAATAACCGGCGTCTGGATACCTTCCGCAAGATCAAAGGCATCTGCAGTCATTTCAAAACACTCCTTTGGAGTAGATGGGAATAACAGCACATGTTTTGTATCACCATGAGAGGCATAAGCCGCTTCCATTATATCCGACTGCTGTGTGCGTGTAGGCATTCCGGTAGATGGGCCTGTACGTTGCACATCAATAAGCACCGCTGGTATCTCTGCAAAATAAGCCAAGCCAAGGAACTCATTCATTAAAGAAACTCCGGGGCCGCTGGTAGCTGTAAAAGAACGTGCACCATTCCAGTTGGCACCAATCACCATGCCAATTGCAGCAAGTTCATCTTCTGCTTGCACAATTGCTACATTGCGTTTACCTGTAGTCTTATCTACCCGGTATTCATTCGAATAATCGCTAAATGCTTCTACAACAGAAGTGGAAGGCGTAATAGGATACCATGCTGCAACAGTTGCACCTGCATACA
>CAIRZD010000219.1 GCA_903882965.1 uncultured Bacteroidota bacterium | reverse complement strand
TTCTGGCTATAGTAAATATTATTGTTTATGCCGGAGCCATAATGGTATTGTTTCTGTTTGTGATCATGCTCATGAATCTAAATGCCGATGTAGAGCCGCAAAAAGGGCAATTGGTGCAACTGGCTGGTGTAATATCAGGTGGTGTTTTTTTTCTCGTGATACTGGCAGCTATAAAATCTGCACGCCCCGAGGTCATGGACAAAACTTCTACTGATATTGGCCTGATCACTAACCTTGGTAAAGTGCTGTTTACAAAATATGTATTGCCTTTTGAAATAAGCAGTGTACTGTTTCTTAGTGCCATGATAGGCGCAGTGGTAATAGGCAAAAAAGAAGAAACAAAAACGCTGACGAATACAGGAGAAGAGTAAAAGATAAATTAAAATAATTATGCCGGTAAATTCAACACATTATTTGTTCTTAAGCCTCCTCTTATTTTCTATCGGGATAATGGGAGCTCTTATGCGCCGCAATGCCATCATCATATTTATGTGTATTGAGCTTATGCTCAATGCTGTGAACTTATTATTGGTAGCATTTTCAAAAATATATGGAGATTCCGATGCGCAGTTATTTGTATTTTTTATTATGGTCGTAGCTGCAGCAGAGGTTGCTGTAGGATTGGCAATAATTGTGATGATGTACCGCAAAGTACATTCGGTAGATATAAATATTTTAAACAGGTTGAAACACTAAAATAATTTTTAATTTAAAATGGGGAATTTTTCTCAACTCGTATACTTAGTGCCTTTGTTCCCGCTGATCGGGTTTTTGATCAACGGTATATTCTGGAAAAAAATGCCAAAGAACTTTGGCGGCATCATAGGGTGTGTTACTATTTTTGCTTCTTTTTGTATTTCTCTTGGAATATTTTTCGAAGTAAAAAATGCAACAGCACCTTTCCCTCCGGTTGTATTATTTGATTTTATCCAATCAGGCAAACTGAATATTCCTTTTGCTTTTCAGGTTGACGCACTTTCTTCTTTATTTCTTTTGATCATTACCGGTGTTGGTTTTCTTATCCATGTTTACTCTACATCTTACATGCACCATGACGAGGGTATGGTAAAATATTTTGCCTACCTCAATCTTTTTGTATTCTCTATGCTCCTGCTTGTTTTGGGGGCAAACTATCTGATCATGTTCATCGGGTGGGAAGGAGTAGGCCTTTGCTCTTACTTATTGATCGGATTTTGGTTCAAGAACAGGGATTATACTAATGCTGCAAAGAAAGCATTTGTAATGAATCGTATAGGCGATCTTGGCTTCCTGGTGGGTATGTTGCTTATCTTATTCAATTTCGGCACACTGTCTTTTAATGATTTTTTCAACCAGTTACATACTAACATAGTACCTGCTTCTACTTACAACTGGATCGCATTATGCCTGTTCATTGGTGCTACCGGTAAAAGCGCGCAAATACCGCTCTATACATGGTTGCCCGATGCGATGGCAGGCCCTACTCCTGTATCAGCACTCATACATGCTGCTACCATGGTTACGGCTGGTATCTATATGATAGCCCGCAGCGGAGCTTTATACAGCCTGGCACCTATGATACTTCATGTTGTAGCTATCATTGGTTTGGTTACAGCCATCGTTGCGGCAACCATAGCTATCAAGCAATATGATATTAAAAAAGTACTTGCTTATTCTACCGTCAGCCAGCTTGGTTTCATGTTCCTGGCATTAGGTGTAGGGTCATATACTACAGCAGTGTTCCACGTTATGACACATGCCTTCTTCAAAGCATTGTTGTTCCTTGGGTCTGGTAGTGTCATACACGCTATGGGTGGCGAGCAGGATATCCGTAAAATGGGAGGCCTTGGTAAGCATATGCGCATTACACAAGCTACCTTTCTTATTGGCTGCCTGGCTATTTCAGGTATCCCCGGCTTTTCGGGTTTCTTCTCTAAAGATGCTATCCTTGCCGATGCTTTTGCACATAGCCCAATATTATACTATCTGGGTATAGGTGCCGCAATGATGACTGCCTTTTACATGTTCCGCCTGTACTTCCTTACTTTCAGAGGAAGTTTCCGTGGTACAGAAGAGCAGCACCATCATTTGCATGAAAGCCCTGCAGCTATAACCATACCGTTAATAGTACTTGCTATACTTTCAATAGTTGGTGGTTATGTAGGCCTGCCCGAAGTAATGAGCGAGCATAATGCTATTGCATCATTCCTCAGCCCGGTAGTTACCAATTTTGGAGACCATCACCTTGCACCAGGTACTGAGTGGACATTAATGGCGGTGTCAGTTGTGGCAGCAGTAATAATGATAATACTTGCTTACTCTATAAACAAAAAACCAAATTTTGTTCCTAATACAGGTCTTGCAAAAGTGCTCGAGAACAAATGGTATGTGGATGAAATTTACGACGCAATAGTGGTAAGACCAATTGAAGCATTCTCCCGTTTTCTGGATAAATACGCGGAAAGAAGAGGAATTGATGGTATTGTCAATGGCGTAGGTAAAACAGTAAGATGGGGTGGTGACCGGTTAAGATTACTGCAAAGTGGCCAGGTAGGTTTTTACATTTTTATAATGGTGATGGGAATAGTGGTATTGTTTGGATTGAGTTTTTTTTGGATAAAGTAATAATGCAATAAAATAACTGGGAAAACTTTCATGTTTTCACTTTTAAATTTTGACTTAATAAAATATGGTTTTAATATTTCTCATACTCATTCCGTTACTCACGGGCATTATTTCCTTCACTCTTAAAGGTGATGGTGCTAAAGCGCTTGCGCTGATAAGTTCCATACTCACAATGGCTGTTTCTGCTTATGTGAGTGGCACAAATTATACCGCACCTATTACATATGCTCACGACTGGATACCAATACTGGGTACACAGTTTAGCCTGGTTGCTGATGGCATGAGCAGTATGCTCTGCTTGCTTACCGGTATTGTTGTAATGGTGGTAATGATAGTAAGCGTAAATAAGACTGTAGAAAAACCCGGTGCATTTTATGGTTTCCTCCTGCTGTCACAGGCAGGGCTGATGGGTGTGTTTCTAGCTTATGATGCACTTTTATTTTATGTTTTTTGGGAGTTGGCACTTATTCCTGTTTACTTCTTATGCTCACAATGGGGTGGCGAAAAACGTATTCCTGTTACCTTCAAGTTCTTTATATACACATTCGTAGGTAGCCTTATGATGCTTGCGGGGCTTATATACCTGTCTACACAAACACAAGGGGTAAGTAGCTATGCATGGGGCGACATTGTACGCGCGGGTACTTCCCTATCTCCCGAAAAACAACAATGGCTGTTTTGGCTCATCTTTATTGCCTTCGCCATTAAGATGCCCATTTTCCCGTTCCATACCTGGCAACCCGATACTTATGAACAGTCACCAACGCCTGTTACCATTATCCTTAGCGCACTCATGGTAAAGATGGGCTTGTATGCCATATTAAGGTGGTTATTACCTGTTTTGCCCGCCGGTGTAGCTTACTGGTCTGACACCGTTGTTGTGCTTGCAGTTATAGGTATTGTCTATGCTTCGTGTATTGCCATTGTTCAAACAGATATTAAGCGGCTTATCGCTTACTCTTCTATAGCGCATATGGGCCTCATGGCTGCAGTAGCATTTTCAGGTAGCAGTGTTGGCATGCACGGCATCATGGTGCAGATGTTCAATCATGGCATCACGATCACCGGCATGTGGATCATAGTAAGCATTATAGAAGATCGCTGGGGCACCCGCGATATGACAAAGCTCGGTGGTATGGCAACTGTAGCGCCAAAAATGGCTATAGCATTTGTTATCATATCGCTCGCCAGCATTGGTTTGCCACTTACCAATAATTTTATAGGTGAATTCATGTTGTTCAATGGTTTGTTCTCCGGTACTGAAGCTAACCATATGGTTATGATGGCTATCGCCGGTTTAGGTATTATATTAGGTGCTGTATACACACTGAATATGATACAGAAAACAACCTATGGCGAAGCAGTGGCTATGCTGAAAGGTAAAGACGTGAGCATAAATGAATATTTAGGTTTGGCAATTATTATCAGCCTGGTACTTTTCCTGGGGGTTTATCCAAAACCACTCCTTGATCTGACATCAGGTATTGCAAGTATGATAGTGAAATAGAGACTTGTGTTTTTGATTTTTGATTTTTGACTTTTGATTTTAATATGAAGGCAATTATTGCTACAACGATTTTTGGTATAATAATGATGTTTGCCAGTTTTATGGTAAACAATAAGAGTGCTATTTCCACGCTGGCAGTAGTGCTTTTCGCTGCATTGCTGGGTGTAAATATCTGGGATCTGGTAACCACTCCTGCCAATGCACCCCAATTATTTTATAATAATATGCTCCGGGTAGAGCACTACTCTTTATGGTTTAATACTTTGATGACCGGTTGCTCCCTGCTCTATGTTTTATTAATGGGCAAAGAGATACAAAAAGTAGGCACACATGTAGCCGAGTATTTTGCGCTCATTTTATTTATACTTTGCGGGGTTTATATCCTTTCCACTTACAATAATTTATTGATGCTCTTCATTGGTATTGAGATCCTGTCTATTCCTCAATACATTCTGGCCGGCAGCGACAAGCGAAACTTAAAGAGCAGTGAGGCCTCCCTCAAGTATTTCCTGATGGGTGCTTTTTCTACCGGTATATTGCTCATGGGTATTACATTATTATATGGAGCCGCGCGCACATTTGATATCACGGAAATGGTGAGCATACTGCACAGCGATGCGCTTAACCCACTTGCACTTGCAGGTATCATGTTTATCATGATAGTGCTTTCTTTCAAGGTTTCAGCAGCACCTATGCATATGTGGACGCCCGATGTATACGATGGCTCCCCAACGCCGTTTACAGCATACATGGCTACTATTGTAAAGGCTGCCGCGTTCTTCGCGTTCCTCCGCCTGTTCCAGGTTTCTTTCAATAGCCTTAGCGAGCACTGGACTATTATATTAGCTATTATCACCGCGGCTACATTACTCGTAGGTAATGTAACCGCTGTTTTCCAGCAAAGTGTGAAACGTATGCTAGCCTATTCCTCCATTGCACAGGCCGGCTTCATGCTGTTTGCAATACTGGCTGTGAATGCCATTGCCTGGCAGGGTATTATCATTTATGCAGTTGCATACAGTGTGGCTACTATAGGTATATTTTCAGTATTGGTAAAGCTCAAGGATTATACTTACGATGGATTCAATGGTCTTGCGAAAAAAGAACCACTATTGGCTTTCACCGCATCAATATTCCTGTTCTCGCTGGCAGGTATTCCGCTTACCGGGGGCTTTATGGCAAAATATTATGTAGTGCTTGCAGTGGTGCAACAAGGCCATTTATTATGGTTGGTAATATTTGCACTCCTTATGGCTGCTATCAGTGTGTACTACTATTTCCGGGTTATTATTGCTATGTACTTCAAGCCAGGCACCCCTGAACTTACTTCGCAGGTTACTGCTGGCGATAAGCTCATGCTCATTGTTACCTGCATAATAGTATTATTGTTAGGTATACTCCCCCAGTTATTCCTGAATAATATTTAATTATTTTTTCAGAAACGAATTGAGGTCTTTCTTAATCCAGTAAGAATTCGATTGCTCTCGGATAATAAAAATGCTCCAGTTTATGTATCCGGCCGGCCAGGTCATCGGGCGCATCACTTTTTTCAACCTTGCATCTTGCCTGCAATATTACACTGCCTTCATCATACGCCTCATTCACATAATGTATAGTAATGCCCGATTCTTTTTCATTGGCAGTGATCACCGCATGATGCACATGGTGCCCATACATGCCCTTGCCACCATACCCCGGTAGTAGTGCCGGATGTATATTGATGATCTTATCAGGGAAGGCACGAACTAATGCCCCCGGTATCTTCCATAAAAATCCCGCAAGTATGATAAGAGATGGGTTATGATCACTTAGTTGCTCTATAAGCAACGTTTCATTGAAAGTCTGCTTGTTTATAATAAGAAATGGTATCTCTTCTCTTTTTGCAATTTCCAATACGCCCGCATCTTCTTTGTTGCTGACTATCAATGATACTTTAGCCTTTCCGTTTTTCTTAAAATGAGCTATGATAGCTGCCGCATTAGTACCTGCTCCTGATGCGAATATGATGAGTGAATGCATAGACCGTTGTGAGTGGCAAAATTAGTGAATATGCAGCGGAAACCTTATGTTTGTCATACACTTATTCTAATAAACTAATGAATAAATCAAGGCTCGAAGCATTTAGCGATGGGGTGTTTGCCATCATTATTACCATTATGGTATTGGAGCTTAAAGTGCCGGTGGGTACAAGTTGGGATGTATTAAAGCCGCTGATGCCGGTATTCGGGAGCTATGTACTCAGTTTTGTGTTTATAGCTATTTACTGGGTCAACCACCACCATCTTATGCATACGCTTAAAAATGTAAACTCACGCGTTATGTGGGCCAACATGCACTTGCTTTTCTGGCTGTCGCTTATTCCTTTCGTTACCGGGTGGATGGGTGTAAATAATTTTGATAAAGTAACCGTTGCTGTATACGGATGCGTACCCATTCTTAGCGGCATAGCATTTACAATACTTACTAATGAAATTTGCCGTACTTATAAAGAGCAAACAAAACTAACAAAGGCTATCGCCAAAAGTAATGTTAAGGGAATTTGGTCTACGATACTATATGCTGCTGCGATTCCATGTGCTTTATATATACATCCGCTTTTGGCAGCTGTTTTGTTCATCAGTGTATCTGTAATGTGGATCATCCCAAGTAAAGATATAGAACGTGCTTTGAATGATGACTAGGTGCTATGCAAAGTTTATTTACCTTTGCAACTAGTAGATAATCAAAGACTTATAAAAAACCTCGTAATGGAAGAAAGCATAGTAAAAGACAGCAACGGAAATATATTGAAAGCAGGTGATTCTGTTCAGGTCATCAAAAGTTTAAAAGTAAAAGGTTCCGCACTTACAATTAAGCAAGGCACAGTGATCAAAAATATTCGCCTTACTGATGACGATGAAGAAGTTGATTGCCGTGTCGATGGCACAAGTGTAGTGCTCAAAACCTGCTTCCTGAAGAAAAAATAAATTGGTTCATCGTTCCATTATTCCTTTTATCTGTTCCAGGAAAGCCTGCATACCTTCTTTAGAATGATTGTATCCTTCTTCGGTTGCATACCCTTTCTGTATCCAGCTGAGTTCTGTAACGTTATTACTTACCGGCTTTAATAAATAGGTTATCAAACTATAATTTTCCGGTTCGTCTTCAAGCCCGGAAAACCCTGTCCAGTAAGTATAACTGATACGTTCATGTATAACATTTTCAAGTATCATGCCATGGTCACGGTATTTATGCTCACCATACTCACCTTGGAATATGATCTCGCTACCCACTTTCCAGTCCGTTACTGTTTCTGTGCCAAAGAGATATTCTTTAATGATCTCAGGATCGGTGAGTGCATTCCATACTTTTGAAGTATCGGCATTTACCATTATTGTTCCACTTACGGCAAGGTCATCTCGCATGGTTTTTTTGATTTTACTTTATAGGCATAAAGTTCATCATTTTTTTTAGGTTTTCATAGATCATTCAATGTTATCAGGTATCAATTTCAAATTCAATAGTGAATTCACTACCATTACCTGCTTCACTTGCCAGGGAGATTTTTCCTCCAAGCGATTGAACATGGGTTTTCACCATAAATAATCCCATGCCTTTACCTTCCACATGATAATGAAAGCGCTTATATAACCCAAACACATCTGCGCCATTCTTTTTAAGATCAAAGCCAAGGCCATTATCTTTAAACTTCAGTAGTAGTTTATTTTTTATTTTAACACTACTTATTTCAATAATTGCTTGCACCCCGTTTTGCCGGTATTTTATACTATTTGATATCAGGTTGTGAAAAATACTGTAGATATAACTTTTAATGGTTACGATTTCTTTTGCGGCAGAAAAGTCACTTGTGATTCTGATTTCTTTATCTTTCAGCATGCTTGCAATACCTAATTTAACGTCCAGCAAAAGATGATCAAATTTTACAGGCTCTGTCTTTTCGCTTATGTTATTTTTTACCTCTAAAATGTGGTTGATATCTTTGATCACCATGTCAAGATTTTTAGAAGCTATGTCAAGATAAGTTGTTATTTTTTCTTCTTCACCGGTATCTATTCCCACCGTCTGCATAATATCTACTATACCCAAGATATTTGCTAAGGGGGCTCTTAGGTTATGGGAGATCATATAAGAAAACTGTTCAAGCTCACTGTTACGTTGCGCCAGATCATCGATTATTTTGGTACGTTCTTCTTCCGCTTTTTTCTGTTCCGTAATTTCAATACCTATTCCCAATACCGCTTTTTCATTTGTCCCGGCCACAGTAAATGGCACCTTAATGGTACTCATTATGTGTGTGCGCCCATTATTATCTGTAACTACATGTTCCGGTATCGTTTTTATTTTACCTGATGATATAACCTCCCTGTCTTCTATTAAGTAATGTTGTACTTCATTTTGCTCCGGCAGTATTTCATTTGCTGCATTGTTGATCACTTGGTCTGGTATATAACCATAGATAGCAGCAAAGCTTTTATTTACGTATATAAATCTTCCGTCTCCGCTTTTTATGAAAATGAATTGAGGAATAAGATCCATGATCTGGCGAAGGTTAGCTTCTGATTGTGCTAAAGTTTCTTCTGCTTTTTTTGCTTCTGTTATATCATGGACTACCCCAAACAATTTAACAGGATTACCTTCATCGTTTAACTCAAAATGAGTCTCCGAAAAAATATGTCTTATTGTGCCGTCTTTCCTTATGATACGGTATTGAAAGGCATAGCTGCACAAATTTTCTTGCGCCTCATTGCTGATCTTTATTACACGGTCAATGTCATCAGGATGAATAAATGAAAGCCATGATTGAAAAGAATGAACAGTATCTGTTGGAGATAGCCCGTATATGCTACAACCTTCTTCTGTCCATATAGAGATACCGGTTGATAAATCAAGTTCCCAGCTACCTACATGTGCTATTGCCTGTGCCTGCTTTAGCCTTAATTTGCTGTGCTTAAGGTTTTTTTCTGCTTCATTGCGCCGCATTTCTTTTTCAAAAACATCCAGTGCAAATGAAATATCTGCCGCCACTTCTTCTAATAACCTTATTTCCTGGTCATCAAATAAGTTCAATTTAGAAGAATACGGGTTGAGTGTACCCACACAAATACCCGATTTTCTGATTGGCATTATCATGCATGAATGCAATTCATTTTTTGATGCAAAAGGCTTCCAGCTTTCAGGTTCAAGATCGTTTTCTATATTATTGCATACATAATATGCTCCTTTAGTAATTGCCCTATCTTGCGGGCCATTCTTATTATAATTGTTATTGGCAAATAATTTGATGTTTTCCGATTTTATTCCGTCACTTGCAACCAAACTTATTTGTTTATATTCTGTGTTGACAAGGCCTATCCATGCCATACTGAATTTCCCCACTTCAACAGCTATGCGGCAGACTTCTTTGAAAAGAGTACTTTCATCCTTTGCATGCACAATTGTCTGGTTAATACCGCTGATAAATGCATACAACCGATTGGCGTTGATTAGTTTTTCTTCATAAAGTTTCCGTTCTGTTACATCTCTCAGGTTGCCTACAATTGCATGTACGTTTTCATCATCAAGTAAATTTATAAAAATGCCTTCCGTCCATATACGACTGCCATCTTTGTGTAAATAGCAGTTTTCCCTAAGATGGGATATACCGGGATTTTGCAAAAGATCTGCAAAATAGGTTTTTGAAGTATCCCTGTTTTCAGGGCATATAATTGAAAATGCAGAAGTGCCAATAATTTCTTCAGCTGTATACCCCATTATTTTTTCAAGAGCGGGGCTTACATAAGTAATGTTACCATGGGCATCAATTAATGAAATTATATCCCTGCCGTTTTCTAATATTGCACGGAGATATTTTTCGTTCTGTTCTGTTTTTTTACGCGCTAATACTTGTTCTGTAACTACGTTAGCGATAACAAAAATTCCTTCGGTCTGGTTGTTGCTGTCTTTATATGGCTGGTAAAGAAAATTCAGGTATTGATCTGTAAGGCCGCCGTTTTCCCCATGATTTATTTGTACAAGCAATTCATTGCCTATAAAGGGTTCTCCTGTTTTGTAAACGTTCTCAAGTAATTTAATAAAGCCTTGTTCTGCAATTTCAGGAAATACTTCAGCTA
>CAIRZD010000218.1 GCA_903882965.1 uncultured Bacteroidota bacterium | reverse complement strand
CTGCAATTCGTGGTAGTTTGGAAGCTGACGATAGTAATTTAGACAAAGATGCTGAAAAAATTTATCAGTATTTCTCATCACTAAGCAAAGAATTTTTAATTTATGAGTTTGTACTTTCATTGGGAGAGGATCCATCATATAACTTTGATGCATTAGCAGCAGAGATTGATTAAAAATGGCAACAAGACAGAGGAAAAAAAGAGTAACTAAATCTGACTTTATCCCTAGCGGAGTAATTCCATTAGATACCGGAAAAGTAAAGATGGGGATCTATTACCAAAAGCCAGCATATGTTGAATACGATAGTGATATGTTGGAGATTCAGAAGTGGATGATTGGAGATCCAGAAAAGTTACGTAGGGATTATTGGATCAATGTAGCGTATTTGCTTTTGTTAACATTTTTAGTGATTGTTATTGTTTTAAGGGGGATAATGGTATGAAAGCAAATGAACATCAAATAGGAGGAAATCACTATGCTTCAAATGATATACAGCCGTGGGATTACATTATTGCCAATAACCTTGGATACCTTGAAGGTAATATTATCAAGTACACCACAAGATGGCGCAGAAAAGGCGGAGTTGATGACCTCAGAAAAGTTATCCACTACGCAGAAAAGTTAATTGAAGTAGAAGTAATTAAAAAGCTCAGAGAGGAGCATGACGGAAAATGAAAACTAGACAAGAGATGATTTATGATTTTATGGTTGCTTTTGCAGAAAGCGCAGAATATACAACTGATCTTTTTAAGGACCCAACAAAAAACCATGTTACGCCAAAGGTTGTAGCCGATGCTTTATATGCTGCCGCTGCTGGTGCCGCAGATAAATACTTAGAAAGTTTAGGTTAATTATGGAATATAAAGAACTTAGACAGATTGATGTCTCTAAATATACGGAGAAGAAAAATGGGCTTACCTACTTATCGTGGGCGTGGGCGGTTGACCAACTCTTACTCGTTGACCCGAAAGCCAATTGGTTTTATCCGGAGTACCAAAGATGGGGGAATGGTTCAGTCATGGTCTTTTGTACCGTTGTCGCAAATGATATCGCTAGGACAGCACAGTTACCGGTTATGGATTATCGCAACAAACCGATTCCTGAGCCTGATTCGTTTGCGGTAAATACTGCTATGCAACGTTGCTTGGCTAAGGCGATTGCTCTTCATGGTATTGGACTATATATCTACAACGGTGAGGATATCCCACCAGATACGTTAGAAGAGCCTGTAGCGAAGAAAGTAGAAGCACCTAAGCCGGTAGCATCAAAACCAGCACCAGTAGCTATTACAGCACCGTCTCGCACTTCCAAAGAGTGGCAGATTGTTCCGGCGGGTCAAGAAGGATCTGCAGAATGGATCGAGGGAGTTAAAGCTGGAGTAAATGCTTTATTGCAGGTAGCAGATAAGCCTGATGATGTAGCTAATATCTTTAAGAATAACCGCTCAATCTTTGATGCTCTAAAAATTAAAGATGATGCAGTTTATGCTGAACTCATGGGTCAATTTTCAACAACAAAAAAACAATTAACTAAGGAGTAATATATGACTACACAATACGAAGATCGCCCAAATACAGGAAAGATCCTGACTAGCAAAGAAAAGAAGAGCGATTCATCTCCGGATGTATGGGGATATGTTAAGTTTGATGCTGACTATTTGCGTCAAATTTCAGATGGTGCACATGGATTGGTTGAGGTTAAGTTAAGCGGCTGGAAGAAACAAAGTGCTGCCGGTAATAATTACTTATCTTTGGCGGTCAACACGGGGTCTCAGTCTGCATCTAAACCAGTAGTAAGCAATGGAAAGGATCCTTGGGATGAGTAAGAAAGAACCCGCAGTTAATTGGGAAAGACTTGCTAAACAACTTCAAGAAGCTCTTGCTAAAGAAATACTTGAAAACCAAAGACTTACCAAGGAACTTGAAGAAATATCAATGATTGCCATTAAAAATGCAGGAGTTGTTGATTATCTTGAAACTAAAATTGCTGAATGTATGGATATGATAGATGGAAACTAGTCAATTTGAGGGTAAAAAGATAGCCCTTAAACAGACTAAGGATGGGTATGCCATGACTTTGGCTATCCATCCAGATGACATTCCAGATGAACTGATGCGTGACTTTGTAGGCGCCCGTTACATGGTTGTAATGGTGCGTCTTGCAGATAATGAAGAGCCATTAAACCGTGAGGAATTTGCTGGCGGTCAAATGGTTAAGTTAGCTGGGATGCTTTGTCGAGATAAGGACTTTTGGGAATACCTGCATGAGGAAGGATTATTGTTTAATAAAGAAGAAAGCGAATGTATTTTTACGCTACAGAACTATTTAAACATCAATTCACGGTCTGAAATTAAAACCAACATAGATGCTCAAAATGCATTAAAGAGCCTATACACGAGGTATAAAGAGTGGAAAACGACAAAGAGTACATGAGGTTTTTGGCGGCTTGCTTTGCCATTACCGGTGGTGCAACACCAAAGAACGCTGTCAAAGTAGCAGATCAATTAATGGAGGAGTTAGAGAATGAAAAAAATACTGATGGTGGTATTGCTGCTGTTGTCACTAAACGCTCACGCAAAAGGAGTGATAGCTGAGACTCCCAATAAGGGTGGTGGAGCTATTGCTTTAACTGATATTCCATGCAAAACACAGGTTGGATCATTTATTGCTTATTCTTATCTTGAAAACGGTAAATCTTCATTGGCTTGCTGGACATCCGATGACTCTAGAGTCTTCATTAAATGGCCTGATAATGATCTAACTTCTTATCCAATTGAAATATTTAATATGAAGAAGCGTTTTGTAAATGGGCAATGGATTTGATTTATAAAAAGTTTAGCCAAGATTTATATGATGAATATGATCTTTTTCCAAGAGAGGCTATAATAAATAAACTCGAATATTTTAAAGGGAATTTGGTATGGCAACTAAGAAAAAGATCGTAGCACCTGCGGTTAAAGAAAAGAATGGGAAGGTTGATATAGCACCTAGCTTTGCATGGGCACACGATACCCTTGAAGCAGTTAAGAAGCTAAAGAAAAGCAAGGTAAAAGAAGGATTTGAAACTAGTACTGGCGAATTCGTAAGCCGCAAAAAAGCTGCCAAAATTGCTGAAAAAGCAGGCGAGATTAAGCATCACATTAAAAAGTTACATACTACTGATTTACGTAAAGCTATGCATGTAAAAGAAAAGAAAGTTAAATAGGAGAATGAAGTGACAGAGGATATAGAGGAAGTTATACTAGCACTAAGAGCAGCAGGATACGCTACCCCCCAATACGAAATACTACCGGATGGTGCAGTGCACTATTATTATGGACCCAAAGACACAAATTCTCTCTTACATAGCCAACAATCCGGGATTGAAGACCGACCAGATTAACATTGGTATTAAACGACCATCTTTAGGATTACATTTGCGTAATCTTACAGATAAAGGTTTAGTAATTAAAACTCAAGAAGGCGGATGGCAGCTATCCCATAATCATATTATGGATAAGCCTGTACACAATCTAAGTCCATTAGACTTAGTAGATCGTTGTATTAGAGACATGATTAGTGGCAAGTAAAAGTGAACGGGAATATTTTTCGAGTCTTGCAGACCTCGGCTGCATACTTTGCAGGCGTCTCGGTTACGGCGAATCACCTGCTCAGATACACCATATACGCAGGTATGGAGGTAAAAGAGATAACGCTCCCGTCATCCCCCTCTGTCCAGAACATCATACAGGCAATACCGGAGTTCACGGTCTTGGAGCCAAAGCATTTGAAAAAACTTATAATCTTACCCAAATGGAATTATGGGAGGAGAGTGAGAAGTTATTACACGAGAAGAGAGAAGCTAACAAGCTTTTTGGTTGAATAGCATGATAAAAGTATTAGTTACTGAAAAAATGCTGGAACTTGCCAAGAAAAAAGCCAAAGAAATGGGTGTTCTTAAAAAGAGCATAGAAAAAGGACAGGGTAATATTGCTGGATTTGTTGGAGAATTTATAGCAAATGAAGTCTTAGAAAGCACTATTAAAAACACATACCACTATGACATTGTTACCTATGATGGGGTAACTATAGACGTCAAAACTAAACGTTGTACGAGCGCACCAAAGCCTAGCTATGACTGTTCTGTATCAGACTATAACCCTGACCAGCAGTGCGATTACTATTGTTTTGTACGTGTTTTAGATGACTATTCTTGCGGATGGTTTCTTGGCGTTTACAAACAGAAAGATTACATCCGAGAAGCTAAGAAGATGTATAAGGGAGAAATAGACCCATCCAATAACTTTGTAGTCAAATCAGATTGCTACAATATGCCAATCAATAAACTACGGGATCAGTGGGAAGTTCTAATATAAGTAGGGGGCACGTCTGAAAGACTGGGCGCAGAGGAGTACACCGCTATGCCCCCGTTGGTATTCTACAACTCTAACGGATCCAATCCAAGCTCGTCAGATATAACTTTAGTACGACGCCTAAATTCAGCATCGTGGTGAGTCCATTTAGGAGTTTTCCAGCGGCTCATATGCACACATTCATGGCATAGAACTCTAATTACAGTAGATAAATGCCCACACTTTTTAGATGAAATAGTAATGATATGTTCGTAATCTCCACCATCATCATAATAATAGGTTCCCATAACTTCAGGATCTTCATCTACAATAAAGCTAATCTGCTCCGGTAATGGCATAGGCCACCGATGAAATGGCTTCATGCAGTAAATGGCACTATAAAGATTACGCAAAATTGCTGGAGTTAGCTTCATACTTTATTTAAACAGCCTCTAAATTCAAAATGCTCGTCATCATGTACTTGGATTAACTCAGGCAACATAAGACGGCCTTTTT
>CAIRZD010000217.1 GCA_903882965.1 uncultured Bacteroidota bacterium | reverse complement strand
TACAGGTATTATCACAACCATTGTCGGTAATGGTGTAAATGCATATGGAGGAAATGGAGGCCCTGCTATGGCTGCTGAAATATCTGACCCCACCGGTGTTGCGTTTGATGTATCTGGCAATTTGTATATTGCCGATTTTGGCAATAACCTCATTCGCCGGATTGGGTGGACTGAGGGGCTAATCAACATTTTGGCTTCTACTCAAAGCATATTGGTTTATCCAAATCCTTCTAAAAATTTATTTACAGTAGAGGTTCTGTCGCCCATTATTGAGCAAATACAAATAATGGTCACTAACCAGCTTGGTCAAATTGTTAAAGAAGCATCTGCATATACAAATACACCGCTAACAATTTATTTGGATCAATTTTCGGGTATTTACTTGCTTACTGCTATCACCTCGAATGGAATACAATCTAAAACAATTACAATGATAAAATAACATTGCTTAACCCGTAAAAGCATGCCTATGATCCAATAAAATAGATTTTTTGAAAAGAGAGTTGTTCTAACCTTTATATATCACATCTGAAATCAAAATCATTCACCTAAAAAAATCTTATGACAAAAAATGCGTTCACTTTTCGCCTGCCCAGTCTGATGGCCCTTACATTGTTCCTCGCTCTCGCACTGTTTTTCCGCAATGTTTCTGTTCACGCTCAGGCAAGTTATTTGTCCATCTTCGGCTCATCTGGCTGCAGCAATAGCGCTGCATTCGCTGCTGCCACGTCCCCTCCCGCATCTGCAGCATTTACCGCTATCAGTTCTGTTAATGACCCAACAGCATCACCTGCTACCGGACCATATCCGTTAGCCAATACCATTTACAACAACACCGGGCAGCCTATATTTTCAGTCGACCAGAATGGTATTTACAAGCCTAATGGGTCTTTGGCCTATGATTTCACTACAGGCTATACAACGTCAATCACTTCGGGGGGCACCACATACACTATCAATGCAAAACAGGCATTGTCCGAGGTTGTTGCTTTCCCATGCCAGGTTATTTCCAACAATAGTAGCTATTACGTGGTGTTCTGGGCTTATAACGATGTTGGCATTGATAATACGATCGTATTGAGGGCTATAAAGGTTGATATAGATGCCTCTGGAAATCTGACTGCATTCACCGAGAATATTTTATATGATGCTACTTCCGCTCATGGCATTGTCACAGCATATAATATGGCCGGTACATGCCCTATAGTTGTTGCAGATGGCGCTGCCTGCGGGCAGTCGCGAACCATATACACAATTGACGAAACCCAGGACGCTTCTACTAATTATGTTTCACACTTACGGCAATGGACTTTTGGCACAGATGGTAGTCTGCCGTCTACAAGCACAGCTAGCTACCTCGATGAACAGGATTTTCCTACTGCAGCGCCTGTTGGAAGATTGTTTTTTTTCAATGATGCATTGTGCTTAGGTTTTATTTCAACAGGAAATTTTGGCACGGAGATCCATTTATATAGCGGCTGTGTCGCATTATGGAAATTGAGTGGTTTTTCAGGCCCTCCTACCAACGATATTGCAGCATTTTCTATCAGCTCGTTACACAGTAATGTTTATGGATTCAATTTGGTTTACTCAACAACAGGTAGCCCTTTCGTGTATATTAGTTTCTCAGATAATGCATTATCAGGATCTATTGGTTCCGGCCTCGGATTTTTCCCCGCTACGATTGGGTATGGATCTTCCAGTTCCGCTTTAACAATTATTCCTTCTACATCTGATTTTAGCTATACCGATCTGTTGCTCGATAAAGGTGGCGATCTGTTAATGGCTCAGGGCGCGCAGCCCTCAGGAGGTGGCGCAATTACGGGCGCTCTCTCATACCTGGCTAAAGCAAATTTCGGCTCTTCATCTGCCACACCCAGCGTTATCGCACCATCTTGCACTACGTCGACAAGTATTAGCGTCGCGGGCGCTTCATATCAAGCAGCATCGGCACCCATTGCCGCTAACCCCTTTTACCTCGGTTATCAGTATAGCAACGAAAATCCGAGCTTTCCTGTTATCACCGGCGTAGATATTAATACCCGCTGTGCTCCCGGCTCAATTGGCGCCACAGCCCCTGTACCGCAGTTTTCAGTTACAGTTACTGGTGGTACTGGCTCATACTCTTACAACTGGAACCCGGAGACCACTACCGGTTGGATCCCAGGTTCCTCTACATTTGACAGTTATACTTCTGCTACACCCAATGTTTTATCTGTTGCGCCAACAAATCGGATCAATAGATTATTTACAGTTACAGATAATGTTGGGTGTGCATCTACTCCCAAAAGGATATTTGTCAATTTTATTACTTCCGGTTTCGACCTTGCTTCGCGCGATTCATATTTTGATTTGTATAGCGAGCCAAACGAACAAGGTCTCTTTAACCCATCGGATTGGAACATCTGGCAAAGCCCCGACATCTGGAATAGGTATTTACATGATGGGATTATTAATCAAACAAACGAGTCGCCGGAATATGCAGCAACGGGCTCACCATATAATTACCTTTATTTGAAAATAAGGAATGTAGGATGCACAGATTACTCTCAAGCTGTTACAAATGCTAAAATATCAGCTTATTGGACTATGGGCGGTGGAGCGGAGACATGGTCCACAGCTTGGGATGGCAGTACCTATATTTCACCATTTTTTTGTGGTGGCACACACGTTCTTGCAGGAAATCAAATTCCCTTCATTGGTATTGGTTGTCCTTACTGTATACCTGATATACCTGCAGGCTCTAATACTATCATGTCTACTTCATGGATTCCACCTAATCCCCAATCTTACTATCCTCCATCCTGCACTCCTTATGGTACTTACATGGAGTTATGCTTTCTATCAAGAATTCAGGATAGCCATGGGTTAGGCCTTTCTAGTTCATGCCCCCCTTGGGATATGACTTATTGTGAATCTACTAGCGGAAATATTAGCTATAATGTTCAATATAACAACAATATAGCTACACGCAATACTAGTATTGCTACTATCAACGCTTTACCTGCACCTCCTCACCATATGGTTGTTATAAGCAATGGTGGTTTAACCTCTGGTACTTTTAGCCTGCAATTTGCCAATAATTTTTCTTTACAACCTGGCACTGGGATCAGTACCCTTTCTAACTATGTTAGTATAAAAGTGCATCTCGGGCCACTCTTTGATATTTGGCAGCGGGCAGGTGGTTATGGCACTTATGCAGCAATCAACGCTGACGATCAATCAGTTACTTTCGATGGTTCCAACAGTATACGTCTCGATAGTATATCCCTTGATTCAGGTGCTATATATCCCCTAGGTATTGAATTTGATTTGCGAAAGGGTGTTGATGCCACGCAAATACCCAATGAAACAGTAAATTTCAGACAACTCTATTTCACTAACACAACCAATACTTTGATTGATAGTGCAGTGGTGGGTACTATTGATAGTTCAATTGTCGGCACCATTGATAGTACATTTGATACTACAACCAGCAGCATTGTTTATGATACAGTCTTTAATACAGTTTACGATACTTTCTATGCTACAGTTTATGATACGGTTTATACTTACGATACAGTCTTTAGTAACTACTCATGGGTTACTAAGTATCAGCCACCACCACCGCCTTGCCCCGGTGTCCTCACCGTAACTAAATTATCAAATGGCCCGGCGACAAAATCAAAGTGTCATTACGGAGAAATTCTTGTATCTGGTTGTGGTAATTGCTCATCTCCAACTGTCAATGTTCAGGGCTGGATCATCGATGACAATTCCGGCAACTTTAACCTTAACGGCTGTTCTGTCTTTGGCGGTATTACCCAAAGCCATTATAGATTGTCTTATGAAGATGTATGGAAAAACGTTCCCGTCGGCAGTACCATCATTATGTACAATGCAGACAATAATTGTTACAACCTACCTGATTCATTTACAGTTTCTCCGGGCAAAGGCATCAATGGATTAAAAGCTGGTTTCGGTAACATATACTGGCTTCCTTTGGGCGGCACCGAAGCAAACCCGCTCGGCAAGCCGCACACAGAGCGCTTTAAATTCGCACTTGATACATCCATTTGTAATTATGTTGTAGATACCATTACCACAGCAAGCGATAGCACTTACGACAGCAGCTATTATCAAATAGCATCCGATTGGCAAAACACAATTAACTTGGACCCCAATGGCGATGCATTCCAGGTACGTTGCCCTCGTTGTGATAGGGATATGAGCAAGATGCCGGCATTCTATCATGGCTTTGGTTATGGTCCTAATTCAGGCACTAACCAGTTCGCATCCATCCCTGCCGATGCTAACAGTCTCGGCGGACCTGTAGTCAATAATACAGGCCAGGGTTATAAATATTGTTTCACGGGTAGTAGCGCAGCAGACCTCGGCGACCCTTCACAATGGCAAATATACTCGGCAGATGCAGAAGGAACGCCACCAGGTGATCTCGGATTTGTAAATGTTGCATTTGCTAATGCTGCCAAACAAAATTCATTGAACCTCCCATGTTGCGCAATAACCTGTTACCACGATGATGGTCGTAAGACAAACAACAGTGGCGGTGGTAATAACAGCACACTGACATCAAAACAACCAAAGGCATTATTGCAAAGCCTCAGCGTGTTCCCCGTTCCAGCTACAATGACACTTAACTTCCGGTACTCATTGCAGGATAACATAACAATCAGGCTCACTGATGTTGTTGGACGCCTCATGGATGAGCAGGTGCTGCAAAATAGCACCACTGCCAGCTTCAATGTAGCAAATTATGCCCCCGGCATATACCTGTATCAAGTGATAACAGATAGTAGTATACAATCTGGCAAAGCAGTAGTAGAGTAAAATAAACTGTCTATTTGTATTGATAAACCGGGTATATGAAACAGAAGATGATAGGATATATAGTTGCGGTATTACTTTTAGTAATACCGCAACTATCTTTTGCCCAGTACTTTCAGGCTTTATATGACAATGACAGTACTGTGGACTGGGGATGGTGTATTGCAAGCCGCCCTGATAGTAATTATTTTATTGTAGGATGGTCTCAAAATGAAACCACAGGCCAGTTTTCAACATTCGACATGGTCATCAGTAACGATGGTAGCCATGTTTTAAGCAAGTATGATTTTAAAATTAACGGAGGTACTTTGGGGCCTGGCGACCCGGGACAAATAAAATCACTATCAACCGGAGGCCATGTTTTACCACTGCTATATCAATGGCCTGATTCAGCAACAAGTTATTTATATAGTGCAGCAGGCATTATGAAATTAAATTCCTCTGGTGATACTGTATTGTTAAAAACTTACACCGATACGTCAATTTATTTTGATATACTCTATGCAATTAACGTAATGCAAGATGGAGGATACATAGCGGGGGGGGGCACGCGGATTAAATATACCTTCGAAATACCCTGGTTACCTGATACGTACAGATAGTATTGGTGATACTTTGTGGACGCATACTTACCAAAAAGATACAGCCCAATGGGTAACTATAAACACTGTAGCACCATTAAATAATGGACAAATACTGGTAGGCGCTATGAGTACTTACCAGATTATATATGGGACTTCACAACTATCCGAAACTTTTTTGCCTGAATAGCGGCCATACCTTTGGTTAAGAACGACCAAAACACAAAAATATGGGGC
>CAIRZD010000216.1 GCA_903882965.1 uncultured Bacteroidota bacterium | reverse complement strand
GGTGGTATTGCCGAGCGTGTTCACCTCTTCCCATTCCGAACAGAGAAGTTAAGCCGCTCATGGCCGATGGTACTGCACAACAATGCGGGAGAGTAGGTAGCTGCCATATTCTTTTAAAAAGTCCTCAACTTAATGTTGAGGACTTTTTTTATGCCCGGATATCAAGTCGCCAAAACAAAAAAATATAACCTTTGGAAAACGCATCTTACGAGTGTTTTTTTATTGGCGCTCTCATTGATTAACAGATTAAGGCAAACTGTTTGAGGTATAGTCTAAACATAAACCGGAGCACTAAATTATTATGAAAATAGAAAAGCCCCAACTTTCACTGGGGCTTTTAAAATATGATTAAAATCAGTGCATTAATTGCTGTGTATAGTTACTACATACCACATAGCATCTTTAGTATAGGTAGCTACGCTTAATTGAAAAGGTCCGTTTGAATAGTTGTATACTGTTGCCTGGATGCCATCAATAGGTTTATCTTCTTCATTCAGAAATTTAAATCCCATAGATGCAAGCTTTGATTTTACATCAATATAGTATTTTTTATCAGTTGTGCTGAATTCTATTTTGGATACAGCATTGGGCACCTGATAGCGGGTAATCATATTCTTTTTACCACTTTCTGAGGGCTTATCGCTGGTATATACTTTAAGTATTTGAGTGGAGGCTTTGGGCTCCAGGGAATAATCCTTTTCAAGTACTGCCGTTTCGAAATCACTGGCGTTTTTTGCCGTAAGTTTCTCCATTTCTACGAGGGGGAAATTATATTGCGCGTGTGCGGCAAAACTCGTAAAAACTAAACCCAAAGCAGGGAGCAGTATGGATATTTTCATGTTTGTTCGTTTTTGTTAAATTCCAGGTGAGTAGATGATAAATTTCGATCTAAAATTAATAACAATATTTGAATATTCAAGCAGGCAGTGAGCGTTAAAATAATATCTTTATTTATTAAAATCTTATGATTGAGTTGCAGATATAGCATTCTACTGTTTTAGATGATATAGTATGTGTATACCTGTTTTTGGTAAAATTTCGGTGAGATTTCGGTAAGTCCCCTCTACCGGTAGACAATTGGCGGATTAATTAATCATTATTCTCAGAGGGTAATAGTAAATGCGCTACCTTTGCACACATTTTTGACCTTTCATGGATCGTAATCAAATTACCGGTTTTGCTCTTCTAGCTGCGTTGCTGATAGCATATCTTTTTTATAACTCTCACGAGCAAAAAGTTTTTCTTGAACAAAAAAGAGCAGATTCTACCGCTTATGCTATAGCGCATCCACGGGCAATAGTGGATAGCAGCAAAGCTATAACCGCAGAAAAGGCAGCAGTTTCTACAGACTCTGTAATTGAGGCTCAACGGAAATTGCAACCTCCGGCATATAATGGCAAAGCAGAAATTGTAACATTAGAAAACAAAAAACTGGCGCTGCAATTTTCCAGCAAAGGGGCTTGCCCAATTGCCGCTAATATCAAGGATTATAAGACTTACGACCAAAAGCCCTTGTATCTTTTTAATGGTACCGGTAATTATTTGAGCGCGATACTTCCGTTTGATAATGGAAGATCTACTGCTGACCTTTATTTCATTCCTGTGATAAAGAATGAACCTAACGGAGATAAAACGATAGACTTTTCAGCAGATCTGGGCAGTGGTAAAAAAGTGGATTTTGTATATACCCTACCTGCAGATGACTATATGATGCGCTGCAATATTATATTGACAGGGATGCCGGCAAACAGCCTTCCGGTAAGCTGGCAGACGCTGGGATTGAAAACCGAAAAAGACGTTGTTTACCAAAGAAGTGGTGGAACGTTACAGGTGTATTTTGGCGACAAAAATGATAAGTATGATTATTTTACAATCAGGAATGACGAAAAAATTGCGCATCCTGATTTTACAACTTCATGGGTGGGTTTTCGTAAGCAATATTTCAGTACAGTACTTATAGATGATGAAGGGTTCAGTAAAATGGACATTGCATATAAAGTAAATGCTGAAGACACGAATGTTGTTGCTCAAACAAAGGCAAGTATGCAACTTCCATTAAAGACAGGAGGAAATGAGCAATCTGCGTCATTAAGATGGTACATAGGGCCAAACGATTACCATACTTTACAGAGTTATAAAATTGGCCTTGATAATATGGTGCCGTTGGGTTATGGAGTAATGGCGTTTGTTAAATACATAAATAAGTTTGCGCTTATTCCAATATTTTATTTCCTGGGTAGTTTTATCAGTAACTACGCCATCATCATTATGCTGATGACGATATTTATCCGACTAATACTCTCGTTCTTTACTTATAAGAGTTATTTATCAAGCGCCAAGATGCGTGTGTTGAAGCCTGAGCTGGATGAATTGCGGGCGAAGATTGGAGATGATCAGCAGAAATTCAGTATGGAGCAAATGAAACTATACCGGAGTGCCGGGGTGAACCCTCTTGGCGGTTGCCTGCCCATGTTATTCCAGTTGCCAATTTTGCTTTCTATGTATTACATGTTCCCATCATTCATAGAATTCAGACAACAACATTTCCTGTGGTGCAATGATCTTTCCACTTATGATAGTATTGCAAGTTGGAGTACTGATATCCCAATATTATCGTCGGTATATGGTAATCATATAAGCCTGTTCACACTTTTAATGACAGGCTCAAGTTTGTTTCTGGCACTGTATAACCGGAATATGACACCACAGGATCCTAATAATCCCATGATGAAGTATATGCCATTCATTTTCCCGGTATTTCTGATGGGGATATTCAATAAAATGGCCGCTGCACTTACCTTCTACTATACCTTCAGTAATCTATTGAGTATTGCTCAACAGTTTATCATCCAAAAATATTTCATTAACGAAAAAGCGATACACGCACAGTTGCAGGAAAATAAAAACAAACCGCCAACACCTTCGAAATGGGCACAAAAACTGGAAGAGATGCAGAAAATGCAAACTGACCGGGGTAAGATCCAGCCAAGGTCGAATAAGAAATAGAGAAGATTTTCTTTATAAACTTATAGCCCAAGAGGCATATTAATTTATTCTATTCAAATTGTGTTAACAATATGCCTCGCCATCAATGATTTACAATCATGATTATGCGTGGTGATTAAAATAATCTGAAAAATATGTTGTTAATGCTTGGTTAATTGTAAATTAAATTTTACCTTTGTTTCAACAAATAAAAATCAAATAGACATCAGTCAAATCAGAAATAAATGGTATAAAAATTTTCGTTTCAATTAGGGGTAAGGTTCTTCGCTTTCTAGCTAGAACTGAAATGAAAAAAAAGAGCGTCGAATAGTACGCTCTTTTTTGTATTTACTAAGGACTGAAATTTTCATGCGAGTATAGCTTATAGCCTTGCTAGGGAGGTAAATAAATATCAATTTATGTTTTCAGTGCAATATTGGTGGGTGTAATGCGTTATTTCTTTACTTTTGACGATAGTTGATATCTATGACCATTTCCAAACGTTTATACAGTCTCATTGCTGTTTTTATATTAAGCGCTGTTACAGCTTACGCACAGAATAAACCCATTGGATATTGGGATGCATATTTACCTTACAATTCATCAGTAAGTATAGCCACAGACGGTGTAACGATCTTTAACGGTTGCAATCAGGGATTCTATACTTATAATACTGTGAAGCAGCAATTTGAATCCTATAGTAAGGTGAATGGGATGTCAGATATTGGAATTCAGTGTGTAAGTTATGATGCATTCACATCGACAGCAGTATTGGTATATACTGATGGCAACATAGACCTTTTTAAAGACAATACTTTCTACAATTTGCCAGATCTGAAAATACAGACGTTATCAGGTAATAAAACTGTTTATCACATCTATACTGAAAATGGCATTGCCTACTTGAGTAGTGCTTTAGGGGTAATAGTTTTAGATTTGGCCAAGCATAATATTCTTGAAACGTACCAATTTATTTCGAATGGTGGAGTAGCGCCCGTATATGATTTTACAGGGGTGGCAGATTCTTTTTATGCGGTTACATCAGCGGGCTTGTATCGTGCCTGGAAAAACAGCCCTGATTTACAGAATTTTGCAATATGGCAATTGGTAGATAATACACATACTTTTTCTGACATTGTAAATTTAAGCAGCCGGATATATCTTTCTAATTCATCCAAAGTATACGAATTAGTGAACGATACGATACAGACAGTATATGTATCTGATTCAATCATTGAGCGCATAGATGCAGGGTTTAATGTTTTATTTATCTCGCAGTATATTCCTCATACATATAGTGGATATATAACCGTATTGGATGCATCTAACCAGGTAATTGATTCCTTTCCTTGTCCAGGACTCCCAACACAATCAATACAACTTGCAGATAGCAGCATCTGGATTGGAGACACACACAATGGACTTGAGAAAAGAATCAGTAAAATAGGGAACCAAACTGCTTATCTCCCGGTACCAGGGCCAGTTGATGCAAATTCATTCGACATTTATGCGAATAATCAGGATGTGTGGGTGGCGCACGGTACCTATAATGATAAATATTCTCCCGGGCGTAATATTAATGGGTTTTCTCATTTTAATAATAACTCATGGTATAATTACGGCAGAGATAACTTTTTTTATCCATTCGATACCTCATTTGATTACATAGCAATAACAAAAGATCCTGCAACAGGTAATGTATATGCTGGCTCTATTCAGAGCGGGTTGATGATACTTAAACCAAACGGATCTTTGGAAGTAATAAAAAGCAACTCTATATTTGATTTGAGTCTTGCGTATTTATCTGGTACTCAGCGGCAGATAGTTGGCGTTGCTATTGATCCCAAGTCGGATAATGTATGGGTAAGTGAGATGTACCCTCAGCATCAGCATCAGTTATATGTACTAACGCCAGACAGCAACTGGTATAAATTTTCACTTCCCTGTATGGGTAGTGGAGGCCCCATGCTTATTGATGATAATAGCCAGGTTTGGTTTAGTAGCCTTGATGGAATTGGGGTTGGTGTTTATAACACCAACAATACGATTAGCGATCCCAGTGATGATACATGGTATTGTTTGCAATCGGGTGTAGGTTCAGGCAATTTGCCAAGTAATTTAGTTTTTTGCCTGGCTAAAGATCAGAATAATAATATATGGATAGGGACAAGTAATGGAATAGGGATTGCGAGCAATTGCAGCGCTCCGTTTACTCAATCACCGCCTTGTGATGTACAGATTCCTATTGTGCAATATGACCAATATGCAGGGTATTTATTTGCAGGCTATAATGTAAGATCAATAGCTGTTGACGGTGCTAACAGAAAATGGGTAGGTACAGATAATGGTGTTTGGTTACTATCTCCGGACGCCAGCCAAATCATTTACCAGTTCAATCAGGACAATAGTCCGCTGCCGTCAAACTATATTCAGAAAATAGCTATTGACCAGGTTACCGGAGATGTATATATTGGTACTGATCAAGGTTTGGTAAGTTATAGAAGCACGGCTACACAGGCAGGTACGTCTAATTCGAATGTTACTATATTCCCAGATCCTGTGCCTAGTGGATATACCGGTACCATTGCTATAAAAGGCCTTGTTGCTAATGCCGATGTAAGGATAACAGATATATCAGG
>CAIRZD010000215.1 GCA_903882965.1 uncultured Bacteroidota bacterium | reverse complement strand
TCTACTTTTAGAGACTGGGTAGCAGAGATAACTTACCACTCCCCTGAGGTGGCTGAAATGTCATTGGCGCATACAGTTGCTAACAGAGTAGAGGCCGCCTATCGCAGAGGCAATTTGCTAGAAAAGCGCAGGGCATTGCTACAGGACTGGCAGGATTATTGTTTGGGCGAACTGAAATCAAAAGTAGTTGAACTAAAAGTTGCTTAGAGTGGGAGCAAAATGAAAGAAAAAATTAGTAATCAATCTGAAGCTTTTAATAGATTCATTGAGTTAAAAAAAATTGTACAAAAGCAAAGAAAAGAATTTCTACGACAATTTAATTACGAAGATTTACTAGAGTACGCGAGTGTTCAGGATGTACAAAGATTTTTATTAGATATTTATATCAAGACAACTAATTCTGTAGGTGCAAAAGCTGGGGGTATGAAAAATAGTCCAAGAGCTGTTTGGAGCAGATCACAAATCCCAATCGCAATATTAAATTTATACGAACGAGGAGAAAAAGTTAGTAATGAATCAATTAAAAATGAATTAGAGACATTTCCAGGTGCCAGAAATCAGGAAGGCGTGGCAATGTTTACAGAAAATCAAATAAAAAAACAACTTGCAAGCTTTAATGCAAGTACTGAGGAATGGCTGAATGCTAACAAACAACGTGACTAAATAGTTCTTAAATCTTCTAATGAGAACGTTGCAATTCGCAATTTTTTATTAGGAGAATCTTATGAATAACGTTATAGCTACTGATACACCAAAGTTCGAACGCCTAGATGAAGTTTCTAAAAAAACAAAACTAGGTAAATCAACAATACTAGCTTGGGAATCGCAAGGTAAGTTTCCTAAAGCCGTAAGAATTTCACCCACATTTAGGGTTTGGTTAGAGTCTGACATCAATAGGTGGATTTTAGAGAAACACGCTGAATCTACTGGTCGCTCCAACACTGCGGAGGCTTAATATGAACCATCTACAGGAAGATATAACCACAAAAGAAATGCCCCGCACGAACGAGGCAAATAAATTGTCGACAGAACTGATTTTGAATCATTACTTTCCATTCGTCAAGGCACGTGCAAAACAACAAGGCATCTTCATCTCAAAGATATCTGAGGGTTACTTAGTTAGTCAATGGGACAGAAGTAGAACCGTTAGTAGCATCGCTGAATTAGAAAAGTTTTTAATTAAAATTGGAGTGAGCTTATGAACAGCGATAAAAAGTCACCAATAGACAAATTAAAAAAATTTTTGGTAACAAAAGATAAGGTAAAAGATATGATTACAAGTAAATTTATTTGGCACAGCATCATTGCAATTGGACACCTCAGCGTTTGGACAGGCTCGGCAGGTTCAGGAAAAACAGCTATCGCCAAACAAGCTGCCCAGGATTTGTCAAGTCAAGGATATGACGTCCTTTATTTTCAAGAGGATGCAGGTGCAGGTGACTTACCAGCCATGCAGGAACACGCTGAAAAGTGGGGTTACAGCCTATTCAATAGTAGTCTTGCTGATTCATCGGCTGAATTTCTTCTTGATTATTTCAGAGAGTTAATTGTTGAGAAATCAGATTTATCTGGTTTTGTAATGTTCTTCGACACATTAAAAAAATTTTGTGACGTTATGGGTAAATCAGGAACTAGAGCGTTTTTTATTCTCATGCGCTCCTTAACCGCTAAAGGTGCTACTGTTATTCTTTTAGGTCATAACACCAAGAGACCTGATGGTCTTGGTAAACAGATCTATGATGGAGTTGGTGATATCAGAAATGATGTAGATGAATTGATTTACATTGAATCCACAAATAAAGATTCAGATGGTTTAGTCACAATTACTATGAATCCTGATAAGGCTAGATGTCTTGCTGAGAGTATTTCATTTAAACTGAATACTGTCACATCTGAAATAGAGGCTATGGATGAATTTGTTGATGTTAGTTACTACAACATTCAACAAAGTCAATATGAAAGAGACCTGCCAATTATTTCATTGGTCATCGAAGAACTTGGCTCGGGACAGTTGCCCATAACTGTACTTGTAAGTAAAGTCTGCAAACGTCAAGATTGTAGATATGGAGCAAAATTCATCAAATCATTAATCGAACGATACCTAGAGTCCAACCCAGATCGAGTTCAGCTCTGCTGGTACGAGATGAAAGAGCGTATCAATAACGCTCGTATCATTTCTATAGCTCCGTTTTGAAAAGCGGGGGGGGGGTCTGCCGAAGTAAAGACCTGCCAAGGTTGCCAAACAGGAAACAGTGATTGAACCTGCGTATAAATATGTATATTTGTATTTTTATAAATAGGTTTGCCTGGTTACTCTAGTTCGGCAAGTTGGGCCACTATTTACTTTGGCAGACAGGGGTTATATTTGTTATAGAACGAACTGTGCACTACCCTCAGGACCTTCCCTACACGCTACTTATCATCACATAATCTTATCATCATCTCATCTTTTGCAGACAAGAACCAATACCGAAGCCCAACCTAACTCCATCACTAGTAAACGATACATTCATTAGTCTTGATTGAGGCTTGCCATTAGACTCCTCAACTATTTCTTCCAATACCCTGCTGAGTGCATATTGGGTGCGCTCGTTGATTCGATTGCCCTGTAAAAGGCTGTATATGGTGTCCCTGTGTATGCCTCCTCTGATGGCTATATCTGACATAAAGGGAAGCTCATCACCAAGTTTAAGTCTTAATTGATGTGTTTTGAGTGCTGTTCTAATTTGCTGAATAGCCATCATAATTTAATAGCCATATCCTTTCATGCAATCATCAAAGATTGCTTGGTTTTGTACACCAGCTAATAATCCTATAACAACCCCACCTCCAATACTTCCTCCGGCAGAGTAGTCTCTATTGGCAGTTTGATTTCTTGTGTAATTTTGGCAATTTATTACAGCTATATTTTTATTTTGAGCATTTACTTGAGCTTTTCGTAACTCAGCTTGATTAGACGCTGCAGGTGTCACCTTAGTCTTAATTCCATTATCAAACTCAACATAATATCTATCACCATTTAACTTCTTAATCTCCCACTCACCACTTCTCTTTCCTTTAATTGAATAACCTTCTTCAATTGAATCACCGTTGTTGAATATAAATTGACCTCTGCCATCAATCAAATCCTTTTTAAATATTCCTTTGTAAATTCCGCTACCATTAGAGAAGTTGAGTTCACCAAAACCTTCCTTTAGTCCTTCAAGAAATCCTCCTTGGTAAGTTTCTCCATTAGGATATTTCAAAAGGCCACTCCCATCTGGCTTGAAGGCTTTGACATCTCCAACATAAACTGCTCCATTTTTATAAATTATTTTCCCGTTAAAGAATGAACCATTTTTAAACGAACCCTCGTAAATGATATTGTTTGTTACATCCTCTAATTTTCCATTGCCATCGTAATTGTTGTTTATAAAGTTTCCAATATAAACCAATGATAATGCAGTAGATGGATTTATAGTTACTAATTTACCAACCCCATTTCTAAAACCTTGAGCAAATTGGCCTGTATAAGTTGAGGTCGTTCCGTTAGGATAAACAGTTTCTGTCGTACCATAATTTTTAGAGCCATTAGTCCATGTTCCTTTGAATTTTGATTTACTATTATTAATTTCACTGCTGGACTCGCCCTCACCATTTTCAAGGCCATCAGAAAAATTTGCATTTATAGTTTGTTTGTCTCCATTTGAACTCAGTATCGTTAATGTCCCATTACCTGAAATATATTCACCCTTGCATTTACCGGTCCAAGTTATCTTGTTTTCTTTTCTAAATTCCAATCTTTCTACAAGGACCATTTCACTATATTTACATCCTTTGTTTGTTTCAAAATCAACTTTAATTCTTGAGTCAACATTAGTTACATTTGCGGGTATTTCTGGTAATTTCTTGATTTCCAGCGCTTTTCTGAAGCTGAATTGGCCAGAGGTGTCTAGTTGCTTACTTTCTTCAAGATTATTATTTCTCCATATTCCAAGATTTTTAATATTCCCTAAAGCATCATATTGAACCCCCATCCCGTTTCTTGTATTGTTTAACCATTCACCAATATAAATATATTTTTCTCTAACTAAAATCCCAAAACAGTTAGACCATGTGTTGTCTTCAAACTCACCTTTGCAATTTAATAATGTACTATTCTGGGAGTAAACGGAAGCAGAAACAAATAACGAAAAATAAAGCAAATACGAAAACTTAGTTCTTTGGTACATAAACTTTTTTTCCGTTATCGTTTACGTAATATTGCCCACCTCTTGGACCTGTTTGGATAACATGCCCTTCTCCATAGTTAGCAGCATTGGGAGAATAATCTTGCGCTTTAGTTCCCTCTGTTCCCGTGTAAGGATTAGTATTACCTTGTGTTGAGTAGTTATCAAGGTTGGTAGAGTTTGAGCTACTCTTCATATATCCCTCAACATACGTCCCGTCCTTTTTAAAATACCCATTAACGTACTGGTCGGCAATAGCCGTCAGACTCATCAGACAGATGCAAATCAGCGTGATTAGCTTGCGCATATTGACCCCTTTTATTTATTCTATTACTAATTCCTACTATAGTGGGAAGACAGTATTTAACTTAGCCACAAAAATCCCCTCCCTAAGGGGGATTAAATGGGAATCAACGAGGCTTTTGGAGTAACTATCCGCAAACTACGGATAAAACAAGGGCTAACCCAAGAGCAACTCGGCTTTGAAGCCGACTTAAGACGTACCTTTATAAGCTCCTTGGAACTAGGGCAGAAACAACCCTCGATACAGACAATCTATAAACTGTCCAAGGTCTTTGACCTTACCATGTCTAAGCTGCTGGGTCTAGTAGAAAAAGAACTGAACAGCTCAGCTAAATGATTATTTTTTTGGGGTGGGCGAGGAGTTGGGGCAACGTAATCTATGCGGTCAGTCCCCAACAAGTTGTCTTGACTAGCTAAGCTTGTTTTTACTAAATTAAATTAAATAACCGCACTCTTTAAAACAATTTGCGGTAACTTTTGCAGTAACTTTTATGAGAATTCGCTGAAAAGGGTCATAAACACTTGACATATGGCGGAGAGGGCGTCATCATTGGCTCTGTGAGAGGACTAAGAAGACCTTAGGTGTACACAGAACTTGTTGACATGCTTATCTATCTAATTTTTCTATTTGGTTTAGGATGTTTGCTAGCAAAAAACTCGACTAACCTGTTCTGGACCTATATCTTCTCTTCTCAGGTATCACTTAGCCTTATGGCACAAAAGTGAGGTAACTTTTGCGGTAACTCAGGAGAAAGAGAAATGCCTATCCATATCACCCATTCCCATGCTTTAAAAACGATAACTCCAGGGCGTATTTACGACACTCAGACTGGCCTACACCTGTGGGTAAAGTCTGCATCCCAGAAATACTGGATTTACCGAAATTCCAGGTTAGGTAAGCGTACTGACATAAGCCTTGGAAGTTTTCCCCGAGTTATGGTGGCTGAAGCCAGGAAGAAAGCTGCTGAGTTAGCCATCCAAGTTAGGCAAGGTATAGACATAACCGTAGCCAGAAAGACAGCTAAAACGATCGAGGAACCTCAAAAAAACCTGACTTTTGAGGAGTTTGCCAGAGAAATAGTCAGGTCTAAACTGCCAGAATGGAAAAATCCCAAGCATGCTAGCCAGTGGGCGAACACCCTCAGGGACTATGCTTACCCAATCATCGGGTGTAAAAGTCTTCAGGATATTACGACAGACGACATTTTGAAGATATTTCAGCCCATATGGCTAACCAAGACTGAGACTGCCACGCGTCTAAGAGGTCGTATTGAGAGAATCTTAGCGGCAGCCACCATAAAAGGACTTCGCCAGGGAGTCAACCCCGCCCAGTGGCGAGGTCACCTAGACTGCTTATTACCCCAACCTCAAAAGCTTAAAAAAGTAAAGCATCACTCTGCAATGCCTTATAACGACTTACCTCAATTCATAGAGCAGTTACAAAGCAGAGCAGGGGTTGCAAGTTTAGCGCTAGAGTTTTGCATACTAACCGCTTCTAGAACCAGTGAGGTTCTTTTTGCAAGAAGGTCGGAGATAAAAAAATCCTTGTGGACAGTGCCTGGTGAACGCATGAAAGCCGGTCGTGAACATGTTGTTCCCCTTTGTAGTCGAACACTACAAATTATCGAAAAAGCAAAAGAAATGGACTTGGACAGTGAATTTGTATTTTCTAGGGGAAGAAAAACACTGAGTAATATGGCTTTATTAGCTCTTCTCAGGCGCATGTCAAAATCAGATATAACAACACACGGATTTAGGTCTACTTTTAGAGACTGGGTAGCAGAGATAACTTACCACTCCCCTGAGGTGGCTGAAATGTCATTGGCGCATACAGTTGCTAACAGAGTAGAGGCCGCCTATCGCAGAGGCAATTTGCTAGAAAAGCGCAGGGCATTGCTA
>CAIRZD010000214.1 GCA_903882965.1 uncultured Bacteroidota bacterium | reverse complement strand
GAATTATAGATTCTGGTTTAGGTTTAAAAATAACATAGGCAGGACTAATCAGCCCTCTTGTATCGTCTGAAACAAGACCAATTGAACCAACATTTACTCGATAGGGATTGTATGCGAAACATCCTTTTTCTATTATTTTATAATCTTCAGCCTTGTCTTCAGCTGCATATTTAGTTTTGATGATTCCCTCCTCATTACTAACACCATAGAAATCTAATCCATCAGCACCACCAACATCTTTGGCTCTTACTGAAAAGTTATCAACCAGTTCACCTAATTTAACTTGTCTCCAACTCATTTTACAGCTTGCTTTAGTTGGTTAAGTAATTTATGGCTGTTATCAAAACTTTTTGCTAGTAATTCCATTAATTCAGAGCTGCTTAATTCTTTTGCTTCTTCTTTTCTAGTCGGATTTTTAATATCCAAATCGTAACCACGTTCAATAATGGTTTTAATGTTTACTTTCCAAGCAATATCGCTTTCCTTGCGTTTGTTCCACCATTTTCTAATAGGGTCAAACTCTTCAACTTTTATCGGTCGTGTTTTGTTATAGGCTTTATATCCTTCGGGCATACGGTGCTCGTAATACCAGATGTCTTTAGTCGGCTTGCCCTTATCAAAAAACAATAGGTTGGTTGCCACAGTAGCATACGGTTGAAAGACTGAATTAGGTAATCTAATAATGGTATGCAGGTTGCAATCTTCCATTAATTTCTGCCGAATGCGTTGTTTTACACCATCTCCTGTAAGGCTACCATCAGGCAATACAATGCCTGCCTTTCCGTCTTGTTTCAGCAAATGAATCATCAGGATCAAAAACAAGTCGGCACTTTCTTTAGTGCGGTATGTTTGAGGGAAGTTTGTTTCGTTGTTATTGGCTACAATGCCACCAAAAGGCGGGTTTGCCAGTATAACATTCACCCGATCCTTCTCGGTAAAGTTGCTCAAGGGTTGGTCTAAAGCATCACCAAATTTGATGTTGGGTATTTCAATGTCGTGTAAAATCAAATTAGTTGTTGCTAGCAAATATGGTAAAGGCTTATATTCCCAACCAGCAATATTCGCTTCAATACTTTTTCTGTCCTTTACATTTTTGGCTTGCTCTTTTAAATGTTCAATGGCGCAAGTTAAATAACCACCGGTTCCGCAAGCAGGGTCAAGCACTTTTTCACCCAATTGAGGATTTATAGTTTCGGTAATGAACTGCGTAATGGCTCTTGGTGTATAGAATTCACCGCTTTTGCCTGCACTTTGCAACTCCTTTAAAATAGTTTCGTACAATTCTCCAAAAGCGTGGCGGTCTTTGGCAATGTTAAAATCAATTTCGTTCAGCTTGTTCAACACCTTGCGAATGTTGATGCCGCTTTTCATATAGTTGTTATTGCCTTCAAATACTTCACGCACAATAATAGCTCGTTGGTTGCCTGTGCTTAAATCTAAATTGCGTAATGCAGGAAATAACTGCCTGTCTACAAACTCCAACAATTCATCACCGGTCATTCCTTCATCATCACCTGCCCAGTTGCCTTTTTCTTTTACCCAATGAAATTTGTCGGGAATAGGTGATTTGTATTTGTCGTCTAATAGTTCTAATTCCTTGTCCTTATCCGAAAATATTTTAAGAAACAGCATCCACCCCAACTGCTCAATGCGCTGAGCATCGCCATTAAGGCCAGTGTCCTGCCACATTATGTTCTGAATGCTCTTTATTATGCCACCTATATTACTCATGGTTATTATGCTGTTTTGTATAATTCAAATTCTAATTCCCTCACCGCTTGAAGGTACTTCTCTTTACTTCCGAAGTTGCTAATTATTTCAACTGGTGAACCAAATGCATCAAATGGATTTACCCGCAGCACTTCTATACTCTCAATGTTTGTGATACCCTCATCGGCATATTTATCCAGCAATGCCTCTAATACCTGTTTTGCTTGGTCGCCATATTTGGTGAAATAGTTTCTCTTTTTCACATTGTTTGCTCTTTCCTTTCGGGTCAATGGTGGTTGGTCGTAAGCAACATGGCAGATCAAATCAAACAAGTCAACCTGTTTGCCCACGGCCTCATATAAAGCTTCCACCATTATACCTTTATCCTGAAGCTCTGCAATAATAGCCTCCTTGCGTTCAGTTGAGTTCCATTTAGTTAAAAAGTCGTTTAGCGAAGCAAAATGCTCCTTGACTATTTCTTTGGTATGGTCTTTTAAACTGGTTGTAATAGGTTTCCCGTGTTGGTCGAAATACATTTCACGACTTACTAATACAGATACATCAACACCATTTACATATACCTTTTCTCTTGGACTCTTAGGTTCTCTTGCTACCCAATTCCCATTGAGATGAGAGCCATCAGGATATCTAATTTTTGCTTTTTCAAATTTGATCTCTTCGCCAGATTCCTGGTCTAATACAGTAACCGTATTTTCTTCCTCTTCAATCACAATCATCGATAAATCCTCATCTTCCGAAACTGGCTTTACTCTAATAGGATCACCATCAAAATCTTTGTCGGCAAACAAATCAGTTGCATTTCTAAAATCTAATATGGTGAAATACATTTTACCAAATGCTTCATTGATGCGTGTACCACGACCAATAATTTGTTTGAACTTGGTCATTGAATTGATGTTAGCATCTAATACAATCACCTTACAAGTTTGTGCATCTACACCAGTGGTCATCAATTCAGAGGTAGTAGCAATTACAGGGTATTTTTCTTCGGGATTAATAAAATTGTCCAACTCTCTTTTGCCTTCATCATTATCACCAGTAATCTGCATGATGTATTTGTAATTCTCCGTAACAAGGTCGGCATTTTGTTTAGCCAATGCTGAGCGCATTCTTTCTGCATGGTCTATATCCACACAAAAGACTATTGTTTTGGCAAAACGATCATAACCTTTCAAAAACTCAGTCAGTTTTTTGGCTACCAATTCTGTTCGTTCTTCTATTACCAGATTTCGGTCAAAGTCTTTTCTGTTGTAAATTCTATCTTCAATAGGATTACCATCAATGTCGGTTTTTCCTTGATTTGGTCTCCAACCTTCTGCATCGACATTCAAGCCAATTCTAACAACTCTATAAGGCGCAAGGAAACCATCATCAATACCTTGTTTCAAAGAGTAAGTATATACAGGATCTCCAAAATACCCGGTATTACTTGTTTCCTTACTTTCTTTTGGAGTGGCGGTTAAACCAATATGTGTAGCGTTGTTGAAGTATGATAATATTTCATGCCAAGAACTATCTTCTTTTGCACTGCCTCTGTGGCACTCATCAATTACAATTAAGTCGAAGAAATCAGGCGAGAACTGCTTGTAGACATTTGATTCATCATCTGTACCTGATAAACCTTGGTATAAAGCCAAATAAATCTCGTAACTCTTATCAATTTGCCGGTGCTTTACAACCGTCATTTTATCTTTGAAATGCTTGAAATCACCTCTACGTGTTTGGTCAATTAAAGCATTACGGTCAGCTAAGAATAGAATACGTTTTTTAGCTCCACTTTTCCATAGTCGGTGTATAATTTGAAATGCAGTATAGGTTTTACCTGTACCAGTAGCCATTACAAGAATAATACGGTTTTGACCATTGGCAATAGCCTCAACAGTTCTGTTTACGGCAATTTGTTGATAGTATCTTGGTTTCCGGCTCGATCCATCAAAATAGTAATCTTGGGCTGCTATTTTTTCAGACTCAGGTGTTACAATCCCTTTATATTTTTTATATCGATCCCAGAGTTGCTCCGGTGAAGGGAAACTATCTATATCAAGCTCTGTCTCAATGTTTCCGTCAGTGGCTGTTCTATCGTGAAATAAAAATCCATCACCATTACTACTGAAAACGCATGGTATATCGAGTATTTGAGCATAATCTAAAGCCTGTTGAATCCCGGCTCTTACAGAGTGCTTATTGTCCTTTGCTTCAATAATAGCAATCGGGATATTAGGCTTATAGTAAAGTATGTAATCGGCACGTTTTTGAGTACCACGAGCGGTTAATTTACCTCTTACATAAATTTTGCCATCAGTAAAAGAAACTTCTTCTAAAAGCTGCGTATGTTTATTCCACCCTGATTTTTCAACCGCAGGTGTTATAAATTTCGTGCATATGTCTCGTTCTGAAAGTGTCTTTTTATCCATGGGTATTAAGGTATCTCTACTTTCTTATCGATAATCTTAGCAAATGTAGCAATTTGAAATGGCTGAACGTAATTATACCAAATGTCAAAATTCCAACAAAATGATAATGATTCAATTAAAATCAACGCAAAAATTGAAACGCTTGGCAAAGAATAATATACTATTTCTTGTAACCAACCTTTTCCAATATCCACTCCCTGACGGTCTGCTCATTACCTTGCTTATCCTTGGTAATCTTATCATAAACTGACTGAGGTAACTGAACCGAAACCCGAACCGACTTTTCCCGGTGTTCAACATTATACTTTATTGGTCGCTTGACCACAATATCTCTTGTTTTTACTTTTTTAGCCATACACAAATCTACGCACTATTCTTAAACAGTGTGCAACTATTTGAATATTAAATTGGTCTATTACCTATCTGATGTGGACAAATAAATGTGTGCAATTATTCCGTAATTGTGTGTAATCTATTTATCTTAGCCTTATCAAAAACAAATGATAGATAAAATGAGAAATCAAAGAAGAGCAAACGATCAACAGACAGGATTTAGGACAACTATTGGAGCATCAGTAATGCTTAATGACCTTAACAATTTAAGGAATGATGACATCTTCGTTTCAAACGAAGTACGCAGCTTTAAAGATGTAACCGGGATTAATAGCCGTAAAGGTTTAGATAATGTTATACTCTCAGATGGCAAGATTGTAAATGTAGTAAGCAATTCATACGGACACTTGCCAAACCAGATATTCTTTGCTCAGGTAGAAAACATGCTTTTAGAAGCAAACATTTCAACAGCTACCCGCAGCATTAACAGGGAAAACCGTTCATTCGCAGTTGACCACATTCTGAATGATGATTCACTGGCTATCACGGTAAAGAACGGGATGGATGAATTAAGACCGATGTTAAGGTTTACAAATAGTTATGACGGTTCTACCCGCACATCGGGCCACTTCGGTTTCTACCGCAAAATCTGTAATAATGGTCTTCATATAGCACATTCACAAATCGGGTTTAATGTCAAGCACCGGGGCGAAATCGCTGAAGTGGTAATGCCTAACATAAAGTACCTGATTGCCAAGTTCATGAATAACGAGTATTTTGAACTGAAACGCAAATTTGAGATATTGGCTGAAAAGAGGATTAATAACATTGAAGAGTATGTAAAGTTAACCTGTGAGGATCTGAAATTGTTCATGTATGAGTCAAGTGAAAAAAATCCTGCTCCTTCATTAAATGCCAGGACTGTTATCGAAATCATTAACAGGGAAAGTAGCTTATTAAATACCGCTCCAAATATGTGGCACCTTTATAACGCCTTCAATGAGGTAATACATGACAAGCTGAAAAAGTCATTCCAAAATCAGAGGGATACTGATACAAAGCTTTTCAACTACACGCTGGAGTTAGCAGGGAATTAAGGTTTTAAGGCTATATTTTCAATTGGAGGGGCTGTCTCAAAAGGACGGCCTCTTTTTTTTTGCAAAAACCAAATTGACGGTAGGTTTTTCCACAAAATGGCTGTATAAATAAAATTAGCTGAAATCAAATACAGACAAGGGTTTGGCTTATATTTGCAATACAAATTACAGCTATGGCAAAACCTGTATTTAAACAATATTGCCCCACCCAGGCTTTCCTTATTCCACCTTCTTTTGATGAACTAATAGATGCAAACCACCCGGTGCGCATAGTCAATGATATTGTGGAGAAGATTGATCTCAAACTTTTAACCGAACAATATAAAGGCGGAGGTACATCATCATATCACCCTAAAATGATGTTGAAAGTTATGGTGTATAGCTATCTGAGAAACATTTACAGTAGCCGTAAAATGGAAGCTGCGTTAAAAGAGAATATCCATTTTATGTGGTTAAGCGGGATGAATACACCCGACCATAATACGATTAACAGCTTTCGGGGTCATCGGTTGAAAGATACACTCAAAGATATATTTACACAGATCGTTCAATTGCTGGCAGCAGAGGGATTAATCAGTCTTAAAGAAGTATATGTGGATGGTACTAAAATAGAATCCGTAGCCAACAGATACACCTTTGTATGGGGTAATAGTATAAAAACAAATAAGGAGAAGATAAAGAAACAAATAGACGAACTCTGGCAATATGCACAAAAAGTAGCAGCCGAAGAATTGGATGATCCAGAACCGCCCTCTTTTGATAAGATAGATGCCCAAAAGGTAACGGAAACAATAGAAAAGATAGAAACAGCTCTGAAAGATAAAGCAATAACAAAACAGGTAAAACAAAAACTGAACTACGCTAAGAAAAACTGGCCCACTACTCTTGATAAATACGAAGTTCAGGAACAAATAATGGGCGAGCGTAACAGCTACTCCAAAACTGATCACGATGCTACCTTTATGAGAATGAAGGAAGATCACATGCTCAACGGACAGCTAAAGCCAGCATATAATGTACAGGTGTCAAGCAGCGATCAGTACATAGTTGATTATAGCATCCACCAGACCCCAGGCGACACAACTACATTTGTTCCACACCTGGAGCAACATAAGGCACAATACGGACAATACCCGGATGCAGCTATTGCTGATGCTGGATATGGGTCTGAACAAAACCTGCAGTACCTGGAAGATAATACCATTGAAGGCTACGTTAAATACAGCTACTTCGACAAAGAGCAATCTGCCAATTACCATGACAAGCACCCTTTTGCCCCATCCAAGCTCCATTACAATAAAGAGCAGGATCGTTATTATTGTCCTATGGGTCAGCCAATGAACAACATAGGCACTTATACTAAAACCACAACGGCCGGATTTGAACAGCACTTAACAAAATACAGGGCTGCTAACTGTGAACGTTGTCCGCTAAACGGAGTATGCCATAAATCAAAAGGCAATAGAGTTATAGAGGTAAATTTTAACCTTACCCGGCTTAAAACAATAGCGCATCAAAACCTAACTTCTGAAAAAGGAGTTGAGCATAGGAAAAAACGACCGTGGGATGTGGAATCTGTCTTCGGAAATATTAAATCGAACCATGGGTTCCGGCGCTTCCTGCTCAAGGGTAAGAAAAAAGTATCCATAGAAATAGGATTATTGGCAATTGCTCAAAACTTAAGGAAAAAAGCAGCCTAAAAGAGTTGTTTTTGCTTTTTACAATCCTAATAGCCGACATAGAGCGCAATACCTGCATCAGCTATACACAAAAATAAATTAAACAAAAAAAAGAGGCTGTCCTTTTGAGACAGCCCCTTGGAATTTGATTTTTTTTGAATTTGGAATTTTTCAGTACTACCTCATAAACAACAACTCACGGTATTTTGGCAGCGGCCATAATTTATCATCTACCACAAGTTCCAGTTTATCTGCATGGTAACGGATCTTGTCAAAGTATGGTTTTACCTCGTGGCAGTACTTCAGTGCGCGCTTGTGGATATCAGCTATCTCATTTGTTTTCTTGCGCGTTTCCAGCATGGCCTCTACATTATCGTTTATGTTTTGTATGTGCCCGCTTATCACTTCTATCAGGTTCAGCTGCGCTTTATAATTTTTCTTATCCAGGCCTATTTCCTTCAGCCCGCTTACATTTTGTATCAGCGTATTTTGGTAATTGATAGCCGCTGGTAGCACATGGTTCGTGGCCAGGTAGCCCAGTATACGGCCCTCTATCTGCACTTTCTTTATGTACTCTTCCAGCATTATTTCATGGCGAGCTTCCAGTTCACGCTTGCTGTATATACCGTTGTCATAAAATACCTGCTTGCCTTTTTCTGTCACAAAAGCATCCAGTGCTTCCGGTGTGGTCTTAAAGTTGTTCAGGCCGCGGCGCTTGGCTTCTTCAGCCCATTCAGCGCTATAGTTGTCTCCTTCAAAACGTATCTTCTTCGATTTCGTAATGTAGTCTCTTAGCACTTGCAGCACAGCTATCTCTTTCTTATCGCCCTTCTCCGTAAGCGCGTCCACATCTTTCTTAAATTGTTTCAGCGTTTCAGCCATAATAGTGTTCAGCACCACCATCGGTGAGGCACAGTTGGCCGAAGACCCTACCGCACGGAATTCAAATTTATTCCCTGTAAATGCAAACGGGCTGGTACGGTTACGGTCCGTATTGTCCATCAGCAGCTCCGGTATTTGTTTATGTATGTCCAGCTTCAGTATCACTTCATCCTGCTCAGAGAATTTTTCTTTTACCCTCGATTCCACTTCATCCAGTACATCACTCAGGAACTTACCTATATATACAGAGATGATTGCCGGTGGCGCTTCATTGGCGCCCAGGCGGTGGTCATTATTTGCCGATGCTATTGCTCCGCGCAGCAGGTCATCATAATCATGCACCGCCTTTATCGTGTTTACAAAAAAGGTCAGGAACATAAGGTTGGTGCGCGGCGTTTTGCCTGGCGATAACAGGTTCACTCCCGTATCTGTTGCAAGGCTCCAGTTATTATGTTTCCCGCTTCCATTCACACCTGCAAATGGTTTTTCATGCAGTAGCGCCTTCAGTTTATGGCGTTTGGCCACTTTGTTCATTACGTCCATCAGCAGTGTGTTATGGTCCACGGCTATGTTGCACTCTTCAAATATCGGCGCACACTCAAACTGCGATGGTGCTACCTCATTATGCCTTGTACGCAATGGTATACCCAGTTTGTACGACTCCTGTTCAAAGTCCTGCATAAAGGCAAATACGCGCTCCGGTATCGACCCGAAATAATGGTCTTCCAGTTGTTGCCCTTTTGCAGGGCCATGTCCCAGCAGGGTGCGTCCGCACTGCAGCAAGTCAGGACGTGCATTTGCAAGCGCCTCGTCTATCACAAAATATTCCTGCTCCCATCCCAGTGTAGCAGTTACCTTACTTACATTCTTGTCAAAGAAGTGGCACACATCTACTGCAGCCTTATCCAGCGCCGCTATCGATTTCAGCAATGGTGCTTTATAATCCAGCGACTCACCATTATAAGCTATGAATATCGTAGGTATGCAAAGTGTTTTACCAGATCCTGCCTCCATAATGAATGCGGGCGATGAGGGGTCCCATGCAGTATATCCGCGCGCTTCAAATGTTGCGCGTATACCGCCGTTCGGGAAGCTCGATGCATCCGGCTCCTGCTGTATAAGTGCGTCACCGTCAAAAAGTTCTATCGCGGTGCCATCACTTTTTATGGTGAAGAACGAATCATGTTTTTCTGCTGTAGTACCCGTGAGAGGCTGAAACCAGTGTGTGAAGTGCGTTACACCTCTTTCTTCTGCCCACGACTTCATCCCGGCTGCTACCTGGTCGGCCATTCGGCGGTCTACTCTTGATCCGGCTTTTGCCGAGCTCATCAGGCTTTTGTAGGCCTCTTCGCTCAGGTGCTCCCGCATGGTGCGGCCGGTAAATACATTACTCCCGAATATCGCAGTGATCTTTTTCTCACCATATCCGTGGATCTTGGTCTCCTCGGCAGATGCAACCGACTGGAGCGCTTGTAAACGTATAGACGACATAATATTATATTTTATGCAAATCTAGTTTTTTCATCCGTTTTTTAAAATATTTTCAAAATATTTTCATGAAAAATTAATATAGAATTAATTATCACGTAACTAATAAATTGCCCAATCTTGCGCATTCGTCACGTAAGAGCAAGTAAAGTCAGTATTTATTATATTTTCTATTGATACCATCTTAGGCATATTTTTTGATTTAAAATAAATCGTCATGTTTTTATTTGGAGCGTTTTTATGAAAAACTTCCACCGGCATATGCTCAATAAAGTCTACCCCACGCTTACCATTCCATTTATACACAGCCTCCTTGGCGCTCCACGCCAGTGTGATCAGTTTAGGATCATTTTCAAACAGTATCTGCTCTTCCGGCGACAAGAATTTGTGTTGTATCTGCTCTATTTTGGCATGCCAGGTCTGTATATCTATTCCCGCCTCATTATATGGGTCCACTACAGCCGCTATATATGGCCATGAGTGGGAAATAGAAAAGAAGAACGCATCATTTTCCAGCCGTGGCTTATCGTGCTTATCCTTGGCAATACCATGTATTGGAAAATCAGCCTCAAGGTGTTTCAGCAGAAACCGTCCCGCCAGGTGCTCTCTCCGTCGCCGCTCCGCCTTCATATCCGCAACCATCCCCGTCCGCTCCATAAAAAAACTTTCCGGTTCTTCTACCTTCCATATTGCGGCAAGACCATGATCTCCTATTTCCCATTCTTTATATAGCGGCATATTGCAAAGGTAGGGGTTGAAAATCTTCAACCCTATTGAAAAATTTACCATATATTTACCAAGCCTATCTAACAGATGGTTTATGATACCAACTTGGATCCTGAATAATAATGAGACGTTTAAGAACGAGGAATATGAAAACAGCTTTTTCAAATACCTTGTTCAGCAAAAGAAGATCATACTGATCGCACTCATACTTAATACCGCTATATTCATCGCGCTCAAATTTTGTTTTCCTATTCCTGACTTTTTCACCGATTCATTTACATACATAGCCGATGCTATTTTACAAAGACCCGTAACCTATCGTCCAGCGGGTTACGCTGATTTTTTGGGTTTAACCCATTCTATCTCTGGCAATCCCAATTTCACGGTCTTTATACAGTATATGTTATTCGTTACAAGTACTCTTTTTTGTTTTTTCAGCGGTGATTATTTGTATGGATTCCCGCAAAAAATAAAAACTATTATTTTTTATGTTGCCATATTGAACCCCATACTTATACTTCAGACGAATCTTATCTCAAGTGATAGTTTGTTTTGTTCATTAACAGTTATCTGGTTTACTTTCTGTTTATGGATCATCAGGACACATAACCTCACGGCTATAATACTGCAGGTAATATTTTTACTGCTGTGCTTTCATGTGCGATATACAGCTGTATTTTATCCGGTAATAGCCACAGTTGCATTTTTGTTTTCGAGAAGAAAATTATTTTATAAAATAGCAGGAATAATCCTGTCTGTCAGTGTCATTTATTTTTATGTAGAACGGCAAAAGGACGTAACAGAAAGGCTGACTGGTACTCGTGTATTTTCAGGATTTTCCGGCTGGCAGATAGCCAATAATGTATTATGCTATTATAAAGAGATTGACGTTGACCCTGAAAGTTTACCCACACAGGATGCTAAAATTATTGATCGCATTGTAAAGAAACAAATAGACAATATGTATGTGGAGCACTATGTCGGCACACAATACATATGGGATATTAAGTCACCGCTGAAATTTTATTTAGCGCTCCGGTTAAAATATACAAAAAGCATTTACTTCGCTCAATGGCTGTGGGCATCCCAAAATATGAGTGATTATGGATGGGCAGTGATCAAACAACATCCTGGTGCTTATGTTAGATACTTCATGGCGCCTAATTTTATAAATTATTTACTCCCCGATCGCGAGATCTTAATGAATTATAATTATGACGATCTGCAAATACCTCCCGAAACCAAACAATGGTTTGATTTTCATATTGACCATATATATTGCAGATTCGAATACCTCCAGAAAGACATAATAGTTTTATACCCGGGCATATCGTTATTACTTAACCTCGTCAATATTATTATTGTATTTGCCTTTTTATTCCGATACATCAGGATATGGAAAAAGGTCGGCAAAGACGCTAAGAACTTATTTATCTTCTGGTGTTTCTTTTACTTTGGGTACGTGGCTTTTTCTGTCTTTTCCACCATTGTTCTGCTCCGGTATCTTGACCCCATTTTTGCTCTCGGTATAATAATGCCATTTATATTATGGCAACAAATTAAAAGACCCCTGGATTCTGAGAGCGAAGCTCCGGCTGCAAGCGATCTTGCAAAAAAATAATAAAATAACTTCGTACAACATCAATAAGCTACCTTATGTACAAAAGAATAATTGTTGTCGCTGTATTATTTTGTTACTGTTTATCAGGTATTGCACAGATAAGGACGATCGACAGTATAATTAAGGAAGAAATGGAGCAACAACATATTCCGGGGCTGGCACTCGGAATAGTAAAAGACGGAAAAATAATTGTGAGCAAGGGGTATGGGTTTGCATATCTCAAAGATGGTATACCCGTCACAGAAAACACGGTATTTAAAATAGGTTCGCTCAGTAAACAATTTATAGCCACCTGCATCCTGGCTTTGGCCGAGCAGGGTAAACTGAGTTTATCTGACCATATACACAAATACCTTAAAGATGCACCTGAAGAATGGCAAAATATCACCATTCGCAATTTATTAAACCATACTTCCGGAATAGAACGGGAATCACCGGCATTTGATTGGATGAAAAGACAACCGGACTCTGTAGTTATCAGGGCAGTTTACAAAGATGATTTGCGTTTCCCTACAGGCACTAAGTGGGAATACAGCAATATGGGCTATTTTATTTTGGCAGATATCATACGCCAGGTAACCGGTCAAAGTTTTGAAGACTATATGAATAATTTCTTTCCGGCTAACGGGTTAACACATATGACAACTACTACTAAAAGTAAGGGCATTGTTAAAGCCAAGGGATACAATTACAATAAGGAATCCGGAAAAACCTCAGAAGCCATTGACTTTATCGCACTGCGGCCAAGCGGCGCTTTTTCTGCACCTGTTACTGATATGATAAAATGGGATTCCATACAGCAGGGAAGCACCATATTAACCAGGCAAGACTGGGCGAAAATGTATGAAGATACCGTAATAGAAAGGGTGGCTGCAAATGGCAAGGCATCGTATTACGGATATGGCTGGGAAGTAACCCCATATAAAGGACACAGATTAGTGCATCATAATGGTAGTACACGTGGATTCACTACTGAATACTGGAAATTTATCGACGATAAACTATCCATAATAATACTGACCAATGCAAACGAGGTGGGGCTTGGAAAGGTAGCGAGGCATGTATATGATACGTTAGGGACCGATTTAAAGTAAAAAGTAATCGGGTTAAGTACTTTCATTCCCTACACCTTTTGCTCCTGCAGCTTTTTCTTCACCATAACACTTACCCGGTATACCAGGAACACACTGATGCATGATATGCCCACAACGATAAACCCAAGGATGTTGTAATGCTGTAACGGGCTGAGCTTATCTTTTTGCACCACGATGGTGCCTGCAATAGCAGCGGCAACGCCACCCGCTATCTGCTGCAGTGACGAGTTGATGCTCATGAACGCACCACGGTCGGGCAGGTCCGGTATACCGGTAGTTAACGCACTGGAAGGAACCATGCGGCTCATAATACCCATCATCATTAATACGTTAAAGATCATAACCTCCCAAAGCGGCGTAACGGAAAGATTGGTATATAACACAACGATTACCATCATCCATACTGAAGCAATCGCAAAGAGCTTAAACTTATCTATCTTATCGCTGAACCTACCGATCAATGGCATGATCAATAAGGAACAGACACCGGATACCATGAAGAGCATGGGCAATTGCTTTTGTGTAATATGCAGGTTATTGATAGCAAATGCGCTGCTAAACGGCATCATCATAAAGCCACCAATTGAAAGCAGGCAGGTAGAAAGGAAACCGATCCGGTAGTTGCGTTTGGAAACGGTGTGCAATAAATGCTCGAAGGGATTGCGGTCATTTTGTACCTGGAGGTGTTTGTTAACCGGCTGTAGTTTCGTAAAAATGAGTATTGCCACTATCGAGGCCAGGATCGCCACCATCAGAAACGGCGACTGCCACCCCCATATATTAGCGATATACAAGCTGATGGGTATACCAAGTACCTGGCTTGCCCCAAAGCCCATTTGTATAAAACCCATAACACGGCCACGATGATGAATGTCAAACAGGTCGGTGATGATAGCCATAGATATAGAACCGATGACACCACCAAACTGTATGTAGTCAAACTAAAGTGGACTTATTGTTAGATAGTGTTTCTTGATTTTACGAAGTTAAATTAAAAGTTTTTAGTTTTCAAGTGATAGGGGTTAATTTCTGTAATAGATACCTGCTCTTTCTTTTGTTTAAAGTCATCTGTTTGATGCGTTCTCTTTCCCTAAGTATTGCATCGCCTCTGCCGTAATACACATCCGCTGGGGTCAAGTTGTTCAAAGATTCATGATAACGCTGATGGTTGTAATAATGAACAAATTGTTTCAGGGCTTCTTCCAACTCTTCAAGGCAATAGTAGTTATCCAGTTTGACCACATTCTTCATGGAACGATGGTAGCGTTCTATTTTACCTTGGGTTTGAGGGTGTAACGGTCTGCCATGTATTTGGCTTATATCCTCGCTTTTCAGGTACTTTTTAAGTTCAGAGGATACATAGCAGGCTCCATTATCAGATAACAGCTTTGGACGTTGTTTAGAGACCAGTTTAGCCTTTTTAAT
>CAIRZD010000213.1 GCA_903882965.1 uncultured Bacteroidota bacterium | reverse complement strand
GGCTTCGCTCTTTTTATTAATTATTCTGAGGCTAAGAAAGAAATCAGCATATCATTAATTTCCTTGTTTAAGCACTTTTTCTGTACCTAACTTAGCTCCGGTCTTGTTATCCAAAACAGTAATAAGATAGTTGCCATTAGGCAATGTGGTTAAATCAATTTCCTTAACATCTTTAATATTCAATAACAAACGGCCATCTATTGTTGTTAGTTTAGCATCGATTTTTTGAGCAGATTCTATAAACAAAACAGATTGGGCAGGATTAGGATAAATGTGGAATCCGGCAGCTGTAGGCGCCACATTCTGCACTAAGTCGCCAGCATAAAGGAAAACGGTTGAGCTGCCTGTACATCCGTTTGTATCAGTAACTACAAGTGTATAAGCACCTGAATCCAACGCAGTATATGTTTGGAAAGTGGCTCCCAATATTATTGTCCCATCCCAAGTCCATCCGTAAGAAGGATATATTAATGTACTGGTAAGAATATTACCGGCAATTGATATTGACGGAGTAGGAGATGGATTAACTGTAACCGGATATGTGGCAATACCATTTCCACAAATATTAGATACAGCATAGGTAATAGTAGTGGTTCCGTGAGATACACCTGTAATAACACCGAGCGCAATATCAATTGTTGCGATCGCTGTATTACCACTGGTCCATGTGCCCCCTGAAACTCCGTCTAGTAATTGTGTTGGTTCGCCAACACACAATTTTGATTGTCCGTGTATTATACCTGGATACGGTAATGGATTTATAGTAATTGTTTTTGTAGATGATTCGGTTCCACAAGAGTTAACAATAGCATAGGTAATAGTTGCGCTACCCGGACTAACACCACTAACTACACCTGAAGTTAGACCTACTGTAGCGATTGTTATATTACTGCTGCTCCAGGTTCCACCGGCAGATGTATCTGTCCATGATGTTGTTCCTGCCTGACACACAGTTGATGAACCGAATATGGTTACCGATGCAGGCAAAACATCAACTGTTACTGTCTTGGAAACAGTAGTTCCTCCACAGCCATTAGTAACTGTATAGGATATATTAGCAGTTCCGGCAGTAACACTGGAAACCATACCAGTGGCACTGGCAACTGTAGCAACGGCTATATTGCTGCTGGACCATGCGCCAGAGGTAGTAACATCTGACAAAGTAGTTGTGGTGCCCAGGCAAAACGCTCCCGTACCTGTTATTGCAGCTACAATTGGCAATGGGTTAATTGTAACCGGGTAAGTTGCAAATACGCTTCCGCAGGAATAGGAAACTGTATAGGTGATATTAAGGGTCCCGCCGGATACACCAGTAACTACACCGGTTGAAGCGCCTACGGTAGCAATTGCGGTGTTGCTGCTACTCCATATACCACCAGCGGTTGCATCAGTTAGGGCAGAAGTTGTACCCTGACAAAACACTGCGGTTCCGGATATTGCAGCAACGGTTGGTGAAGCGATAACTGTGACCGCATGTGTTGAAGAAGATGTGCCGCATGTATTTGTAACAGTATAAGTAATGTTGGCAGTTCCCGCAGACATACCGGTAACAACACCAGTAGTAGGTCCTACTGTGGCAATTGCTGTATTACTACTGCTCCATGTGCCGCCGGCAACTGCATCTGTTAAAGTAGTTGTAGTACTTAAACATACTGTTGAAAAACCGGAAATAGTTCCTGAGGATAAAACATCAACTGTTACTGTTTTGGTAGCACTTGCGCTTCCGCAGGCATTAGTAAGTGTGTAACTAATAATAGATGTACCACCTGATACTCCGGTAACCAACCCTGCAGCACTTACTGTAGCAACAGAAGTGCTGCCACTGCTCCATGTACCACCCGCTGTTGCATCTGTTAAAGAAGTGGTTGTTCCTGAGCAAAATTCTGCAGTGCCGGTAACACCGGTTACTGTAGGTAATGGAGTTACTGTAATTGTATGTGTTGCTGTTGCAGTTCCACAAGGATTTGTAACTGTATAACTAATTATTGCAGTTCCTGCGCCTACACCCGAAACAACACCGGATGCGCTTACAGAAGCAACTGTGGGACTACCACTGCTCCAGGTGCCACCGGTGGCAGCATCTGATAAAGGAATTGTAGCACCCTGGCATACCGTAGTTGCACCTGAAATAGTGCCGGCAGCAGGTATGGGATTTACAGTAATTACCTGTGTTACAGCCCCAGCACCAGTTGTATAAGTAATAGTAGCGGTACCCGCTGTTACTCCGGTAACAACACCTGTTGTAGACACAACGGTAGCAACTCCTGTTGCGCCACTAGTCCATGTGCCACCAGTTGTAGCATCAGTTAAATTGGTTGTAGAACCGACACAAACATTAAATGTTCCTGTAATTGGGGGAACAGCGGCAGCAACAATCTCGTTTAATATCAATTGTGCTGTATTCCATTTGTCCAAAGCACTTGCTCCGCCGTCATTATTTACTGCATTGAGTGCGCCGAAAATAGAAACAACACCAGTACCCGCTGCCGGAGCTGTCCAGGTAAAAGATTCTGTATACACAGTACCCGTTCCACCTGTACCAGAAGCCGGAGATAATTTAGTATCGTGCTCAACAACATTCGCAAAAAAACTTGATGTTGATCCGGGAGCCACAACGTAATGTACCCCTGCAGGCAAGCCGGTAGACTGAAATACCCCCGCATTTACAGGACTAGTAGCCGCGACAGCTCCAACTGTAGCTGCGACCTGGAATCCCCATTTGGGCAAACTAGATGTTGTTGTATTAGTACCTGTAATTTTGACTGTGTATGTATAGCCGGGCGTGTAATGGCCGGTGGCCGGGCTCGTAGACACAGCGGTACCTGCTGAGTCAATTTCTATAGTAAATGTAATACCCGGAGTAGCTGTAGTACCGTGGCAGTTAGTGCATCCATTAGGATTTCCTGACCCTGAGTTTACATCAGCACCGGAGCAATCATAACTATTTGTGCCTGGCCCTGCACTATAGCTGCTAAACATAAGATAACTAATGCCAGCGATAAGAGTAAAAAGTAAAATTCTTTTTTCATTTTTTATTTTTTTTAAATTATTATCTATGCTACTATATCAACTTAATGATTACCAACTATTTTAAGCACTATCTTTTATGGCTTCTGAGGATAAAACAATGTAGCTACATCAAATATGCAAATATTATTTAATAAACGATTTATAACCACGTGCAAATTAGCCATTATTTTTAAAAATGACAACCCTTTTTGTTATTTAATTTATTAATAACAATATCAAAATACCTATAAAGCAACTAGCTTAATTTGCATCCAATTGTTTCTGAAAATAAAGAGTATAAGACTCAGAATTATTTAAGCAAACATTGCATTATGAAAATAAACATTTTATCTACCCAGTTGTGTATACTTAAGCCGAAGGCTATTACTTACTACAGAAACCGAACTTAGCGCCATTGCGGCACCGGCAATCATAGGGTTGAGCAGAAAGCCATTGATGGGATACAATAAACCGGCGGCTATTGGGATTCCAATGAGGTTATAAATGAATGCCCAAAAGAGGTTTTGCCTTATAATATTTACGGTTTTGCGGGAAAGGGAAATTGCTTTGGGAATGCTGAGGAGGTCAGAAGAAATCAGGGTCATTTTTGCTACATCCATTGCAATATCCGTACCCTTACCCATTGCAATGCTAATATCTGCCTGCGCAAGAGCCTGACTATCGTTGATGCCATCGCCCACCATCGCAACTATGTGGCCTTGCAGTTGGAGTTCTTTTATAAAATCGGCTTTACTGGCAGGTGTTGTTTCTGCTCTGTATTCTTTTATTCCTATTTTCCCTGCTACTGCTTTTGCTGTTTGCGGGTTATCACCGGTGAGCATATACGGGGTAATGCCTAATTCAACCAAACGCTGAATTGCCGCGGCCGAAGTGTCTTTGATCTTATCATTTATGGCTATCGTTGCAAGTACTTGCCTGTTATCAGCAAACCAGATAATGGAATTTGATTCTGAAAGCCAGTTATCTGCCTGCTGTTGTATCCCTGGTGGAATTAAAACATTTTGGGACGTTATATATTGCCTGCTACCTGCGAAATAATGAACGCCATCACACTCACCCGCTACCCCTTTCCCAGTTAGGCTTTCGAAATATTGTATAGACACCTTGCCGGCTTTATGCGCTATTAAATACTGCACAACAGCATCTGCAAGCGGATGTTCCGAGCTTGCTTCCAGGCTATAAAGTATTGATGACAGCTTTTCATTATCTACATCTTCCGCCCAAACAATGCCGGACACCTGCGGTTTTCCTTCTGTGATCGTGCCTGTTTTGTCGAGTATAATACTGTCTAATTTATAAGCTCGCTCCAGGCTTTCGGCATCTTTAATCAATATGCCATTTTCCGCCCCCCTACCTACCCCTACCATTATTGCTGTGGGTGTTGCCAATCCAAGTGCACAGGGGCAGGCAATTACCAGAACGGTAACCATTGCGAGTAAGCCATGCGTAAACCCATTTTCACCACCTAATACCGACCATATTATCAAGCTGAGTATTGCGATAGCAATGACTAATGGCACAAATTTGCCTGCTATCTTATCTACCTGTTTTTGTATAGGAGCCTTACTACCCTGCGCTTCCTGCACCGCATGGATGATGTGGGCCAATAATGTATCGCTGCCTACCTTCTCTGTCCTGAATTGAAAACTACCTTTTTGATTTATAGTACCAGAGAACACCTTTATACCTTTTTGTTTCAGCACCGGAACCGGCTCACCTGAGATCATGCTTTCATCTACATAGGAATTACCTTCAGTTACAGTACCATCAACTGCAACCTTCTCACCTGGCCTCACGAGTAATATGTCTCCTACTCTTACCCGGGCAATCGGCATCTCCATTTGGTTTCCACCGGGATGAATCATTGTCACCGTTTGCGGTTGTAGCCCAATTAATTTTTTAATTGCATCCGAGGTTTTGCTTTTGGCATTATCTTCAAGCATCTTACCCAATAATATGAAGGCAATTACCACACCCGCAGCTTCAAAATATACGTGAGCCTCCAAACCACGTTGATGCCAGAATTTGGGATATAGGGTATTAAAGACACTAAAAATATATGCCGTGCCTGCACTCATAGCCACCAATGTGTCCATATTAGCAGAGCGGTGTTTGGCCTGTTTCCACGCGTTTATGAAAAATTGTTTACCAAACAGTAATACAATGGGCGTAGTAAGTACCCACATAATATAGGCGGCAAAAGGCATACTCATGAAAAACATACCTATTACCACTAATGGAATGGAAAAAAATATAGCCCATGCAGTATTATTACGCAACGTTTTTGCATGCAACTGTTGCTGTATTTCCATATCCTCTTTTGCTTCTTCGGTCTCATCAATTACCAGGTCGCAACCGGCAGATTGGATAGCTTTCTTAAAATCTTCCGGATGGCCAATACCGGGGATATATTCAACGCTTGCAGTGGTATTGGCAAAATTCACAGATGAGCTTACCATACCAGTCTGCGCCTTTAGCGTATGCTCGGCACTGGCAGCACATGAAGCACAGCTCATACCGGTAACAGGAAATGATTTCCGGATTGTACTTACACCATAACCGATACTCCGTATGGCTGAGACCGCCTGCGGAATGATCTCTATGGGCGAGTCGGTCTCAATCAGTGCTATGTGATTGTTAAATTCAACTTTGTGTGATTTGATGCCGGTTATTTTCGCCAGTTCTTTATCTACTATAAGTGCGCAATGCTCACTATCTACATCAATCAGTGGTAAAGAATATGAATGGCCCATACAGATGTAAAGGTACGTAGGTATATATATGAACCCCTGATTTAAAACAGTCTTATTTGGGTGCGCTATCTTTTTTATATATCTTCATCGCCTATTGAATAATAATGGAGGTATCTGAAAATTCTGTTAAACCTGTTACAAAAAGCCCACCCATCGAAAAAAGGCATTTCCAAATGTTTGATTCATTCAGGTTCTTTGCGTTCCTGAAAGTTTTTTTGCAACATGTGCCCATAATTGCTTTTGCGGGGTTCAATTTTTTCAGAAACGGAGGGATAATCGGTGTTCAGTTCTTTTTTGTTTTAAGTGGCTTCCTTATCACTTATATTATTTTTAATGAAAAGAGCCAGACAGGAACCTACAACCTAAAAAACTTTTTCGTAAGACGTATACTGCGTATCTGGCCATTATTTTACCTGTTGGTTGGCGTGTCTTATTGTATACCATGGATATTGCATTTGTTGCACCAGCCGAAAACCACACATGGTTATGAACCTACCTGGTGGGTGTCTGTACTATTTCTTGAGAATTATAAGATCATATTTACGGGCCGCTATCCGAATGAAGATGAATTATCTGTTACATGGTCGTTATGTATAGAGGAGCACTTTTATCTTATCTGGGGGCTAATGTTATGGTTTATGCCTGTGAAATCATTTCCTAAAATTGTTATTGGCTGTGTTATTACGGCATTGATTTCCCGTATTGTTTTTTCACACTATAATCTTGACCCCGCAGATGTATTCACCAATATAGACTTATTTGCAATTGGGGCTGTTCCGGCATACCTGCTTGTATTTTATGGCGATAAAACAGAGGCATTTGTAAGAAGGATCCCTCGCTACGTACATAT
>CAIRZD010000212.1 GCA_903882965.1 uncultured Bacteroidota bacterium | reverse complement strand
CATTATCATGGTAAATTAACAGATGGCTCTACTTTTGACAGTTCAGAGGGTCGTGAGCCATTGCAATTTACAGCAGGGAGTGGACAAGTGATAAAGGGATTTGATGATGCTGTAATAAATATGAGCATCGGCGAAAAGAAAACAGTAAATATTCCTGTTGCAGATGCATATGGTGAGATCAATGATGACATGGTAATGGAGTACCCTATCAGTGATTTCCCTGCAGATATGAAACCCGAAGTAGGTATGGAGCTTCAAATGGGTGATAACGCAGGCAATGTATTTCCTGTAGTGATCACAGAAGTAAACGGTGACAATGTAACACTTGACGCAAATCATCCGCTAGCCGGGCAAGATCTTATTTTTGATATAGAACTGGTTTCTATAGGCTAATACACAAGGATCGTTAACTAACAAAACAGGCGGCCCAAAAAAGCCGCCTGTTTTTATGACTACCATTATACCGTGCTTATTCTTTTACAAGTCGTGTAACGGATTTTTTATTGCCATTGGCATCGCGAACCTGTAATAAATATACCCCGGTAGTAAGTGAACTAACATCGAAAGTTTGTGAGCCATCAGCCTGAATTTCCCAACCTTCAACCGCCTGCCGGCCAAGCATATCGTAAATAGATACCCTGTCGGCTTTATTAAGGCCGCTAAGCGTGATCTGACCGCTGGATGGATTAGGGAATAGATCAATGTTATTACCGGTATATAAATTGGGTACAGCCAAATAAGGGTTATACACCTCTCTTACACGTTGGTTATTGGCATCGGCAATATATATACTCCCATACACATCAACAGCAACTCCAAAAGGAGTATAAAGATTTGCAGCGGTTGCCGTATATGTATCTCCTCCGAAACCAGCAGTGTGATTGCCAACGACGGTTTTAATAATTCCGGAAGACCGCATCACTTCCCTGACAACGTTATTATATGCGTCAGGAATAAATAAATTGCCTGCTGTATCAACTGCTATATTTCCGGGAGTATTCAATGCTGAATTTACAGCAAGAGCAGGAATATTTGAATACCCGGTAACACCATACATACCTGCATAAGTAGTGATAATTCCACCTGCATCAACCTTGCGGATGACATTGTTCTTATAATCAGAGATAAAGAGATTGCCGTAATGGTCTACAGCAACCGCATAAGGAGAATCTAACTCCGCATGTATTGCAAGTGTATTATCTCCCAGATAGCCTGCGGTATCATTGCCGGCAACAGTAGTTATAATGCCCGATGTACTAATTTTACGAACTACATTATTTACAGCATCTGCAACAAATATATTACCTGACGTATCTACTGCAATGCCACGGATGCCTCCAAATGTAGCACTTGTGGCAGGGCCACCATTACCTGTATAACCGCTATCTGTATTACCTGCCACAGTATAAATGAGCCCAACAGGAGTTACTTTGCGTATCACATAATCAATATCTGATATATAGAGATTACCATGCTTATCTACTGCAACAGCCTGTGGATTTACCGGAGTAGATGTAGCAAGTACAGTATCCTTGGTATAACCATGAGCGCCATTTCCGGCAACCGTTGTTATAATACCGGTTGCACTTATTTTCCGAACACGAAAGTTGAAAAAATCGACAAAATAAACATCTCCGGAACTGTTAACCGCTAAGCTGATAGGACCATATAAATATGCAGCCGTAGCTGGGCCACCATCACCGGCAAATCCATATTCACCGGCTCCGGCTATGGTTTTAATGATCATAACCTGACCATGTGCAGCCTGAGAGAGAAGTAACAGACTTAAAATAAACAGAGTAAAGGTATACTTCACAAATTTCATAAAGAATATTTGGTCAAATATAACATTATTTTTTTTCCCGCGAAAGGATGAAGAAATATTACTTAACCAGCGATAAATGATATTCTAAAAAAGTTGAAATCAAATGCATATTTTTCAAATGCACATTGATCATAAACATACGGAACTTTTTCAAAAAGGGCAAAATATCTTTGGGAAAGCCTGAT
>CAIRZD010000211.1 GCA_903882965.1 uncultured Bacteroidota bacterium | reverse complement strand
TCCGGCAAAATGCTCCGCATTCCGAAGGGCTAGCTCTATTTTCTGCTTTTATTTTAGAAAAGAGTATAAATACCAAACAATATGATGCCAGAGTGCACCAACGACTGCGGAAACTTAAAGAAGCACACGTAGCTGTCTACTTTTTTAAGTTTAATTAACCAATAGTTAATAATGTAAAATGCGGATAATAAAGATAGTATCTATGGTTATTTTAGTTAATAAACGCTCGTATCTTTACTTATAAGTTATTAGTGAGCTGATCTATTTTACTGAAAATATTTTTATGAAAAATAATTTTACCTGCCGCCTTTATAAAACAGTACTTTCTGTTTTGTTTTTATTTGGAAGTTTTAACTCTTTTGGTGATCATATTAACGGTGCCTACCTTTCTTATACTTATGTGAGTGGCAGCACTTACAAAATAACACTAACTGTATACGGAAGATGTAGCCCGGCATCAGGGGCAGGATTTACAACACTATTGTATGCAACGCCGCAGATCGTTATTTATAATGGCGGAACTTATACAGACAGCATACACCTGGTGGTGCAACCCCCTGATACAGGAATCGAAATAACTCCATTATGCCCTGGAGAAATATCGCAATGTCTAAGCCCCTCTTCATCTATACCCGGAATGAGAAGGTTTGTGTACAGCGGAAATTATACAGTACCTTCTGCCTCTGCTGCATGGCGTTTTATTTTTAATGGCTATATGGGCAGTGCTACTGCTGCTGGCAGGGAAGCTGCTATAACTAATCTTCTTAACCCCGGCACTACGATCATGCAACTTGAGGACACGCTGAATAACAGTGTATATAACAGTACAAGCCCTACGATAAATTCGATCCCAATGCTCTTTGCCGTAAACGAATATAATACTTATAACCCCACTGCGGTAGACTCTGCGGGAGATGCACTTACTTATATGCTTGTAGCGCCGATTAATGGCACAGAAACAAGCACCCCGGGCACCGCTGTGGGTTATGTGCCCGGTGGAATAGCATGGCCGGGGCAACCTTTATCTACAACTACTCCATTACAGGTGTTAGCGGGCAGCTATAGCATGAACAGTGCTACCGGGCAAATGATTTTTGATCCTAATGTTTTACAACGCAGCATTGTGGTATATAATATTGAGGCACGCAGGGCAGGGACATTGGTTGGTACCAGCCAGTTTGAAATAAACATAGGTATTGCTTTGGATACCGGGACGGGCGGATACCTGCTTGCACCCTATGTAGGGCCTGCAAGTTATTCACCAAGTTGTGGCAGCACGCCGGATACGGTAAGTGTTTCTGCCAGTATCAGCGGGTGCGGAACTTCCGGGTTTCAATGGCAGTCTTCGCCGGACAATGTTACCTGGACGAATATAGCAGGGGCCACAGCCGCTATGTATACGTATACTCCGGGAGCAGACCTTTATTTCCGTTGTTTCCAGACCAATACGATCCTTGGCGATACTTCATATAGCGCATCTGTATATGCCCCGGTAAGCGCAGCTAATTTAATGCACTGGTCGATAGTAAATATCGCAGATACACTTTGTGATGCCAGTATTTTTTATGTATCGGCATGTGATACATCTTCGTTTGATACGGTCACCACTTATTTTGGTGACGGGACTTCGGGTATGACCCCATTAGCATTGACGGGTGGAGTATACAGCGCTGACGTATCGCACTGGTATTCAAGCCCCGGCACTTTTATGGTGAAGCAGGTATTATCCAATGGCGGGTTGCCGGTTGATTCTGTTACTTATCCTTATAATTATTTTTATTGCCGGATACTGCAGGCCCAATTTTATTATGATGTGGACAGCAATTGTGTGTATAATAATACGGTTGACTTTTTAAATTATTTCCCATTAACGGTAGAGATAGATTCTAACGGTGTAGCCCTTGATACGGTAAGCGCAACAAGCGGCATATATTATACGGCATATGGTGGACCCGGTACTATTTATTCATTCAAGGTTTTATCTACGATATATGGGTTGAGCGTATCCTGCCCGCTAAGCGGTATCTTATCTGATACGATAGCATCTTCTATCAGTATCTACCCGATACGATATTTTGGTTTAAGGGCCACTCCGGGCACAACGGGATTTGATCTTGTGAACAATACGTCACTGACGTGCAGCCCGCTTGCGGCATGTGGGAGTATCTTGGTTTATAATTCTTACCCTATCCCGGTACCATCTACTTTAACTATGACATTCAGTAATAAATACACTTTTAATTCCGCCTCGCCCGCACCTTCTTCCGTTGTAGGCAATACGGTTACATGGAATGTAGGTTTATTATCTTCTTATGTACCTATGACGCTAATAGAGTTGTCGTTAGTTAATACCGGGCCGGGGCCAATACCATTTGGTGACACCATTAATGTAAATAGTGTGCTTACACCTATTACCGGGGATGTGAACCCCGCAAATAACAGTTATGTGACGGTTGATACAGTAAACAGTGCTTTTGACCCGAATTATATGGCAGTATCACCGGAAGGATATATTTCATCGGGCACGCAACTACAATACACTATACATTTTGAGAATACTGGTAACGACACCGCTTTTGATATTTTTGTAATGGATACTTTATCTCAGTATGTAGACCCACATTCTTTAAGTTTGGTTGGTGCATCTGCCCCAATGAACATATGGACCTACTATAATGGGATAAATGAAGTGGTAAAATTTGATTTCCCTAATATTAATCTCTTAGACAGCAGCCACCATAACCAGTGCAATGGTATGCTGGTATTTAACATAAATACAAAGACGGGGCTGGCAAATGGTATGACTATCTTTAACCGTGCCGGTATTTTCTTTGATGACAATCCTGTTGTGATGACAAATACGGTTGAAGATATAATAGGCATACCAGTTTTGAGCACGGGTAACGCTAAACAAGTTGCGACCCATGTATCTATATATCCCAACCCTGCAACTGATGAACTTACTATAAAGATGGATCAGGGGGCTTATACTTCATTTGCGATAAGCAACAGTATAGGCCAGCAAATGATACAGGAGCCGCTGAGCACAACACAAACACAAGTGAATGTGAAGATGCTGCCAGCAGGTGTATACTATATTACTTTCAGAGGTGATAACGGAACGAGTGTGCAGAAGTTTGTAAAGGGATAATTCAATGAAAAACAACTGCGTTTTTTTATTGTTATCGGTTTCTGTGTTGTTCTTTTTCTCCTGTCATAAAAAGAAGGGAACGACAGTATTGTGCAACAGCTATATCATAGGTACTGCGACTGTTGCGGGGTCCGCGACCTTACCTAATGAAACGCTGGCCACTGCAAACGCCAATAGCGGCCAGGTAATAAAAAACTATAAGGATATTATCCAGGTTGCTTATGGCAACGGGCCGATGGGGGTATATGACCACATACACGGCCGCTATTATTTATACGGAAGTATTAATGCTAACAAGCCAGCGCTGTATGCGCTCAATACGAGTGATGGGGTTGGCAATACCCTGGGATACCCGGTATTTGACACTGCAGATAGCGGTAATTATTTTAATAACCTGGTATGCAACAGTACAACAGGTAAATTATATTTCTTCGGCAATGACTATACGGTGAATGGGGTATATGAGATAACCCCAAATGATACCGGTTTCAGTGAACGGTTAGTATTTAACTTAGCTACCAGTGTTAATGTATCTTCACCTGTGATAGATGAAAGTACCGGCTATATCTATTTCTACGCAAGTACGTTTGCATCACCCTCGAGCGCGTACAATTTAATTAAAGTAGATCCTGTGAGCGGGGATTCTTCTATTGTTGCCCGTAATACTATATCCCCTTATGGATTGATATATAATAATACCGATGGCCTGTTTTACGGCTTGAATGCAAATGGCGCATCGGTATATTCTCCAGTCTCTTCATTTATCAGCGTGGATCCCGGCAGCGGTGCTGTAAATACGATCTTGAATACGATCAGTGGTAATTATTCCAGCCCGGTTGCATTCGACTACTGCAACAATTTGTATATAGTTTTTGGATCTCCGAATGTTTGGATCGATCCTTCGACCGGTAAAGTGGTAAAACAATTGAATTATCAATCGCCTTTGGAAAATACAGGTGTATATTAAACGTTATTTTCCTGTAGTGCCCGGAGCAAAAACCTTTAAAATCATGATATAATATGATTTTGGTCATATCGGGCGGGTTGGGGGCTATCTATTTTTGCAATATAAAATAGCCCAAAATGATAGATGCTGCTTTGCTGGAAAAATATAATGTGCCTGTGCCGAGGTATACGAGCTACCCAACGGTGCCGATATGGAAGGATGGAATAGCTGTGCGTGAATGGGAAGAAATTTTCGGGAAGGACTATAAGGGCGGGAAGGGTATAAGCCTGTATATACACCTGCCTTTTTGCGAGTCTATGTGTACCTACTGCGGCTGTAACAAGAAGATAACGACAAACCATAGTGTAGAGGAAGAATATATAAAAGCACTGCTGGAAGAGTGGCGGCTGTATAGGGAACTGATGGATGAGAAACCGGTGATCAGGGAGCTGCACCTGGGGGGTGGGACACCTACATTTTTTTCGCCGGAGAACCTGGAAAAATTACTATCGCACATACTGGGTGATTCAATAGTACCTGCTGACCATGAATTCAGCTTTGAAGGCCACCCGAACAATACTACGCGGGAACATCTGCAACAGCTGTATGACCTGGGATTCAGACGGGTAAGCTTTGGGATACAGGACAATGACCCTGAAGTGCAGCGGGTGATAAACAGGATACAACCGGTGGAGCAGGTAGAATACGTAACAAAAACGGCAAGGAGCATAGGGTACAAGTCTGTGAATTATGACCTGATATACGGGTTGCCGCTACAGACGGTGAAAAGCATATCGAGCACGGCATTGCAGATCATTGCGCTGAAGCCGGACCGGATCGCTTATTACAGTTATGCGCATGTGCCATGGACTAGCAGGGGCCAACGCCTGTTTGACGAGCATGACCTGCCCAGTGCAAGTGAGAAGATGCAATTATACCAGATGGGGCGAAAAATTTTCCTGGAGCATGGTTATTACGATATTGGCATGGACCATTTTTCGTTGCCGACCGATGACCTGTACAAAGCAGCAATAGCCGGGGTACTGCATAGAAACTTTATGGGGTATACGACGCATCCGGGAGATATACTGCTGGGACTGGGTGTATCTGCGATAAGCAGCACCAAGAGTGCCTTTGCACAAAACGCAAAAACAATACATAACTATTATAACGACGTAAACAGATCACAACTGCCAATAGAAAAGGGCTATTTTTTAACGGAAGAAGACAAGCAGTTTGGCGCGTATATACTTGATATAAGCTGCAGGGGTAAAACAACAGTGCGGGAGGTGGATATGGAAATTGTGCGCACCTACTGCGAGGATGAAATAAAGAAACTGGAAGCAGACGGGCTGGTGATATGGAAAGGAAGGGAACTGACTGTGACGGCTAAGGGGAGGAATTTTACCCGTAATATTTGCAGCGCATTTGATCTTTATATACAAAGGACGAAGGCGAATAAGGAGAAACGGATATTCAGCAATGCCATTTGATAGAGGTGAGATGGGGGGTTAGAGCCGGCACTGATGGTGCCGGCTTTGTTTTTTATTTTTCAGGTTTGGAACTGAAAACATGGAGAAAAAGTTGCACTTTTACATAGGTAATAACAAGTAAAGCAGCTTATATGGGAAACAGAAACAAATCGGTATTATATTTTTTACTGGGTTTATATACAGCGATCATCAGTTGGTATTACTATCATAGTATATTCTGGCTGATCATAAACTGGATCTTCTGGCCTATCAGTTTATTATTTTTCATACTAACTGGTCATTTGTCGCACGGCAGATGGATGAGCATTCCGCAGCATTTTTTTGATTGAGGGGAGCGTATTTAAAGCATATGTTTATTTTTATTTTTCAATAACCGCAAATAGGTATGGGCGAAGCTATGTGCCCTTGCTAAGTATAGTTTTTGCGTATTTGCTTATTAACAATATTTTATTTGGCCAAAAGCGCTTTTCTCGCTTATTTCCTTCAATTTTGTTGCCATTTTAACATCATTTATGTATTTATTAAGGTACTCACTCACCATACTCTTTGTTGGATTACTATTATCGCCTATATATGCCCAGCAACCGAAAACACCAATAATAGGCAGCATATCAGGTAAACTGACGGATGCAAAAAACAACCCTGTATCATATGCGACGGTAACACTGTTTAAAAATGATACGACGGTGATAAACGGAGACTTGTCGAAAGATGATGGTTCGTTTAAAATAGAAGGCACCGGTATTGGTAATTTTCGTTTGAAAATTGAATCAATAGGTATCACTACGAAAAATATGAATGTGGCGGTAACGGCAGACGCTCCTGATAAAAACCTAGGTAAAATAACACTGTCTCAAACTGAAAATACCCTTAAAGATGTAAGCGTTGTGGGCGAAAAACCCATAATGGAGCTAAAGGTGGATAAAAAAGTATTCAACGTAGAGAAAAATACCACCACGGCAGGCGGCAGCGCTGCCGATGTGCTGCAAAATGTACCGTCTGTATCTGTAGATGCGGATGGCAATGTGAGCCTGCGTGGTAAAAGTGATGTAACGATACTGATAGATGGGAAGCCATCGACACTACTGGGTACTGATGTGGCATCTGCATTACAGAGCCTGCCGGCAGGTAGTATAGAAAGCGTGGAAGTGATCACCAACCCATCAGCTAAGTACGATGCACAGGGAACAGGTGGTATCATAAATATCGTTACTAAAAAAGACGGGCGTTTTGGTATGAATGGCAATGCAACATTAGGGATAGGTACCAACAATAAATATAACGGCAACCTGGGGCTTAATGCACGTAAGGGGAAATGGAATGTATTTCTGAACAGTAGTTTCAGGATAAACAATACGTATAACAATGTGACCACAGACCGGACCGATAAAGATTCTACCATTACCTACCCGGCCGGGGGGGTAGACACTGTAAAGCGATTACAATCGTATCATACCTATGAGCATGTGCCGAGGCTTTTTGATGGTACGTTCAATACTATAGGTGCATCGTTTGACCCGGATAAGTATAACTCTATTACGGTAACTGAAAATATTAACGCAATGCAATTCGGGTTTAAAGACACCTCGAATTATAATGTTTATGGCACCCCGAATGAAACAGGCGCATCAAGTTTCCAGCAACAGCGGTATTCAAATTTCTCCGGCAGACCGCTTTCATTATCAAGCGCTATTGATTACAAGCACAAGTTTGAAAAGAAAGATGAAGAGCTTAGCATAGATGCCACCTATGCTACTACGACCTTCAAACGCACACAAGATTATACAACACTGGATACGGGGGCGTTTGTGCAACATGCACCGGGGTTTGGCGTAAATAATACACTCAATGTTTGGGCCGATTATACAGACCCGTTGTTTACAAAAAACGGCAAACTTGGGCTTGGTTTTAAATCACAATTCTATTGGTTTATCAGTAATGACCAGCCTACCATAAGCTTTAATAACGGAGCGCCTACATTTGACCCTACTCTTTTGGCTGTATACAACTACACACAACAAATCCATGCTGCATATGTGAACTGGAATGACCAGCTGGGCAAATTCAGTTACCAGGCAGGACTGCGCCTTGAAGATGCAGTATATGACGGAAATGGACAAACACCGAGAGATACATCGCTGCACAACAGTTTTCTGAGTTTATTCCCATCTGCATTTGTATCGTACCAACTGGGTAACCAGCAAAGTATATACCTGAATTATAGCCGGCGTACCAACCGCCCCGGCTTCATGCAGTTATTGCCGTTTGTAGACCTTTCTAACCCGGGCACAGTAAATACCGGTAACCCGAGCCTTATACCTGAGTTCATTAATAATATAGAATTCAGCTACAGCAAGGCGACTAATAAAGGAGATAATTTTATACTCAGCACCTATTATTCTTACACCCAAAACCTGATAGAAAAAATAACAACGCCACTTGACAGCGCACAGGCAATTAAATATGGCGTACCCCAAAGCAATCTATTCTCACAACCGGTAAATATAGCATCGGGTACTACTTATGGGCTTGAAGGCACAGGGCATGTGCAGATAATACCCATATGGGATGCGACATTCAACGCCAACTTTTTTGAAAACAAATTGATCATCGGGAACAGTAACCCTCAGCTAACACAATACTTATCAAACAACAATGGGTTTACGTGGTTTGGGAAAATAAATACAAATATTAAACTTCCGAAGAATTTCTCGTTCCAAGTGAATGCTAATTATGAGTCGCCGAAGGTGATAGCACAAGGCACATTGAAACAGACGTATTGGGTGGATATGGCCTTAAGAAAAAATTTATGGAAAAATAAAGCTACTGTTATTCTTAACTGTTCGGACGTTTTCAAAACGCATGTATTTGTAACGAACTATGATCTGCTGGCATACAATGAAACGATAAACAGGGTGAAGGAAACACGAATAGGTAACCTTACTTTCACCTACCGTTTTGGGAAACAGGATAAAAGTGCCGGGAAGCAGCACGGCAAACCGGATGATAAGTTGAAACCAACTGATGAGGACAGGGAGAAGAATATGAAGGAAGGTGATGACAGTGATTCTGGTGGCGGCGGTGGTGGTGGAAAAGGTGGCGGCGGGAAACAATAACGCAAGAGGCGTATAAGGAGATGAAGAAATTGGAACTATATTTGAACTGAATAAACAAAGAACTTATGCGTATTATAACCAAAGCAGTATTTGCATTATTACTATTATCAGGCGTTTCGACACATAGCCAGGCGCAGTTTAAAGACCTGGTAAATGATGCACAAAAGGCGGCCGGTAACATTGGTAATAATGGTGGGAAGCCCAGTGAATCTGAGATCGGGGATGGGTTAAGGCAAGCATTGAAAATAGGCGCAAAAAATGCCACCGGTAAGGTATCTGCTACAAATGGTTTTTTTAAAGATGCGCTGATAAAGGTGCTGATGCCACCTGAAGCTAAAAAAGTGGAGAACACCCTGAGAAGCGTAGGTATGGGCGACCAGGTGGATAAATTAATACTCTCTATGAACCGCGGTGCGGAAGATGCATCTACCAAAGCACTGGATATATTTGTAGATGCGATAACACACATGACGATACAGGATGCTTTATCCATATTAAATGGTGGTAATGATGCCGCCACACAATACCTGAAAAAGACAACATCAGTGGCGCTAACAAACGCATTCAAGCCGGTTATTAAGCAATCACTGGATAAAGTTCATGCTACTGAATACTGGGCCACTGTTTTTGACACTTATAATAAAATGCCTACCACTTTTAAGAAGGTTAACCCAGACCTTCCGGCCTATGTAACCGAGCGTGCCCTTAATGGCGTATTTGTGTATATAGCCCAGGAAGAGGCCAAAATCCGCAAAGACCCGGCGGCCCAGGTTACCGACCTGCTCAAAAAAGTATTTGGTTCTCATTAATAAGCTATTTCCCTGAATTCCAGCCATTAAAAATTAATTAACATTGAATAAATGAGGCTGCCTTTATGCGGTTTGGGGTTAAATGTTTTATATTGCATGTAGAACTTAAGTAACATATTTTCTAATAAAGCAGTTATGTCACAGGAACAGAATTTTGATCTTACAGCTTGGTGGAATGAACTTTCATTCCCAAGTAAGGAATTATACAAAATTGATGAAGCAGGAAAGCTGATCTTATGCGCAAACAATACTGTACGCGAAAGGATCATTGCCGATATAACTCCGGAAAATGCAGATATAGTTATCAAAACCCTTGTTGAAAAATTTGACGAGGTAGAAGCCAGGGTAAAAGAAGTAGAAATAGAATGGATCACTATTGAGGATAAGCTGAAAATGGCTGATAAAGTGACCCAGTTAAATGAATATCTGCGCCATGCAAATGCCCTTGGGGACTTTCTGAAGCTCAGTTTACTGGTACATGATTGGGAACATACTATTTACACGTTAACTGAAAATAATTATACAGAAAAACTTAAAATAACTGAACTGGCAGAATCCCTTGCAGAAAATACCCAATGGAAAGAAACCACGCAAGCCTTTAAAGATATATCCGATAAATGGAAACAGGCGGGACCAATAGATAAAAGCAGGAATGACAAGTTGTGGCATAGGATAGAAGCAGCGCGTAAAATTTTCCAGGAAAGAAAACGCAAGCACCATGAGGAAGAAGAAAAAGACCTGCTTGGAAACCTTGACCTGAAAATAGACCTTGTAGAACAAGCCGAAGCGATCGCCGCATCAACCGATTGGAAAAAAACTACAGAAACCTTTCACCGCCTTACTGAAGAATGGAAAACAATAGGGCATACCTTAAATAAGAAAAACGAGGAGCTCTGGCACCGTTTTTTAGCCGCCAAAAGCGTATTTTTTGAAAAGAAGCGTGCACACTCCAGCCAGGTACAGCAGGAGCAGGAGCAAAACTATATTATAAAAGCAGCACTTGTTGAAAAAGCAGAAGCACTAAAAGACAGTACCAGCTGGAATGTAACAGCACAGGCATTCACAGCACTGATGGAAGAATGGAAAAAAGCAGGCCGTGCGCCTAAAGACAAAAGCGATGAATTATGGGCACGATTTACCGCGGCACAGGAACATTTTTTTCAGGGTAAAAGGGCACATACAGATGAAATAAAAGCAGTACAGGAAACTAACTACAACCTTAAAGCAGACATCCTGGAACGGGCTGAAAATTTAAAAAATTCTACTCACTGGGGCGAGGCAACAGCAGAGATGCAGGAGCTGCTGGAAGAATGGAAAAAAATAGGCCCGATACCGCGCGCTTACGGAGATAAAATGTGGGAAGATTTTAATGCTGCACGCAAACACTTCTTTGCCCGGAAAGATGCTAACAGGGAGCAAAGGAAACATTATGCCGAATCTCAAAAAATAGCAAAAGCAGAACATGCAAAAGGCCAGATAGTAAAACTCCGGGACGACCTGAAAGAAGAAGAAGAAAGATTAATTGACTTCAGGAGTGCGATTGAGAACATTACACCCGGCAAAAAAGCAGGAGAATTAAGAGCCCATTTAGAAAAACTGATAGCTGATTGTGAGCAAAAAATAAAACGGCTAAAAGAGAAATATGCTGAGGCAAGTGAGCTGATAAAGCCAATGGAGGAGGAAAATAGTGAAAAAGAGATGGGAAATGAGAGTGGAAATTAGATTTTCTATGCATATTACCATTATGGCAATAATATTTTCGGGCACATTACTGTATAAATAATATTTTTTTTATCTTGTTGCCGTTATGACAAAGAAGATCCTTTTATCAATAGCGTTCTTAATAATGCTTTTTGATTTCAGCAGCTGTACCATGCGTGGTGTTTACGGAACTCCATACCATGTCTGGCATCCTCATGGAGGCTTTCATCGCCATTGGGGCCGGGAGCGTCATATGAATGTTCGCCATGCGTTTTGGGGGCATCATCGTTATGGTATGCGCCCATATCATTATCGTGGGCATTTCCATTGATAAATCTCTGAGTTATTAAAGAGCCTACGTATGATAAACCCAACGTCTGCTTTTACGCTCTGCTTATACTGATCTTCAAATACCTTAATGCAGCAACAATTCTTGAATAAAGAATAGCTGATACCGGCATCTTTACATTGATAGCTGCAGTAATATTACCAGATGTTACTGTTTGCACAGCGTTGATATATCTTTCTATGCATACCGGCATACTAAATTCCGCTTCGGCAAGAGCGCGTGCTGATTGTTGCCTAATACTTACCGGAACTGCAGCAATCTTTGCTATCCCGGATATTGCACCTTCAATATCGCCTACATCAAATAAAGCAAAACAATCTGCAGCCAGCAGGTGCAGCTCATAATCCTCGATCCCGCTTACCCGAGTGCCTGTAATGCCACAACCCGCTGCCAGAGCCTCCATCATGGCAACCGGTGTACCTTCAAAATCTGAAGTAAGTATAAGAATATCAGAAGTGGCTAACCACATGCTTACGTCTTTTTGGGACAACCAGCCACGAAAAGTAACCAAAGACCCGAGCCCTGCTTCATCAAATTTATCTTCAAGCATCGCTTTTTCATCTCCATCGCCAATGATATTCAAATGAAAGGCCTTATTAAGTTGGTGTAACTGTGCACACACCTTTACCAGGTCGCTAACACGCTTCTGGTATTCACTTATCCTGCCCACATATACCAACTGCAATATATCACCGGCATGGCCGCTTAAAATGTCCCCAGGCAAGTTAATACCGCAAGGAATCGTATATATCTTACTGGCATCAATACCCGGTATTTGCTTAATAGTATTCATTTTTACCCGCTCTGAAACGCATACCAAAATTGATAATTGACGAAAATATTTTGTGGCAAGCGAGTAATAATAGGCCTCATCAGCATGCAACACCCCTACCATAGGGAACGTACTATATAGTGATGCAGCTGCCTGCCAAACCGCAGGATCATCAGACAATATCACCGGTGAGCCCGGTGGTAGCTGCAGCAACAGCTTTCTATAGATGTATGCCTTGTATTCAGTAGTGCCGAATTCAAATTCCCTACCTACCGGCACACTTAATGTATGTATCCCTGCATTTTCTTTTTGCAATAATCGCAGCAGTGTTTCCCTGCCCTTGCCGGAGAAAAAAACAACTGATGGGGCAACAGTAATGAAATATACATCCCATCCCTGATGAGCAAATGCTATAGCGGCATCTGCCATCCACCTAGTAACACCCCCTCTATGGTAAGGGTGACATACAAATGCTATTCTTTTATGCTCAATCATTATAATATTAAAGAGAAGGAGCAAATTAGTTTATTTTATTCAAGTTCTCAGGCGCCATTAAAAGCGAATGACAAAATAGCCCCCATATCGTACATTTGCATCCATACTATTTAATAATGAGCGAAGAAAGATCACTGAATTTCCTTGAAGAAATTATAGAAAGCGACATTGCAGCAGGTAACAATAATGGCAGGGTACATACACGTTTTCCTCCGGAGCCAAATGGCTATTTGCATATAGGCCATGCCACATCCATATGCCTGAACTTTGGGCTGGCGAAGAAATATAACGGGAAGTGCAACCTACGGTTTGATGACACCAACCCTGTGACAGAAGAAACCGAATATGTAGAAAGCATTAAAAATGATATTAAATGGCTGGGGTTTGAGTGGGATAATGAATTATACGCCTCTGATTATTTTGAACAATTATATGGATTTGCGGTAACCCTTATTAAAAAAGGGCTGGCATACGTGGATGACAGTACAGCGGAAGAAATAGCCGCAACAAAAGGATCGATCACTGCACCCGGCACAGATAGCCCATACCGTAACCGCAGTATAGAAGAGAACCTGCAATTGTTTGCAGATATGCGTGCAGGTAAATATAAAGACGGTGAAAAAACCCTGCGTGCAAAAATAGATATGGCGCACCCCAATCTATTATTCAGAGACCCGCTGATGTACCGTATAAAACACGAACACCACCACCGTACAGGTGATAAATGGTGCATATACCCTATGTACGATTTTGCGCATGGACAAAGTGATAGTATTGAAGAGATCACACATTCTATCTGCACACTCGAATTTATTCATCATCGTCCTTTATACAATTGGTTTATAGAACAACTAGGTATTTTCCCATCACATCAATATGAATTTGCGCGCAGAAACCTAACCTATACAGTAATGAGTAAACGCAAACTACTGCAACTCGTTAATGAAAAACATGTAAGCGGCTGGGACGATCCGCGTATGCCTACAATAAGCGGTATGCGCCGTCGCGGCTATACACCCGAAGCATTGCGCCAGTTTTGTGATACCATAGGCATTGCAAAACGGGAGAATATTGTGGATATAAGCCTACTGGAATTTTGTGTACGGGAGCACCTTAACAAGATCACCAACAGAGTAATGGCAGTGCTGGATCCAGTGAAGCTGGTAATCACCAATTATCCTGAAGGACAAGAAGAAATATTTGATATTGAAAGTAATCCTGAAGACCCTAATGGTGGTACCCGAAAAGTTCCATTTAGCCGCGAATTGTGGATAGAGCGCGAAGACTTTATGGAAGAAGCGCCAAAGAAATTTTTCCGTTTGGCACCCGGTAATATGGTGCGTCTTAAAAGCGCATTCATAGTGAAATGTGAAGGATGTAAAAAAGATGATGCCGGAAATATTACAGAAGTACACTGCAGCTATTTACCCGAAAGTAAAAGCGGGCACGATACCAGTGGCCTCACTGTAAAAGGCACGATACACTGGGTAAGTGTGCCCCATGCGAAAACCGCAGAAGTGCGCATGTATGACCGCCTGTTTAAAGTAGAAGACCCATCAAATGAAGATGGCAACTTTAAAGACTACATCAACCCCGATTCAATGCACATTTTGCCAGCAGTATATATTGAACCATCATTACTTACCGCAAAACCCGGTGACCGAGTACAGTTTATGCGCAAAGGCTACTTTTGTGTAGATACAGAAAGCACAGAAGGTAAAATGATATTTAACCGTACAGTTACATTAAAAGACGCCTGGGCGAAGGAAGTAAAAAAAGGCTAACTTTTATTAAGTGAAGAGCCGGAAAACAATCTTTCATCAACCATAATTGTTCGTTCGGTGGTAATCTTTACTTTTTTGAACTCAGGATGTGCCGGGTTGAGCAGAAAATTATGCTCCTCGGCCATAAGAACTGATGGAATTTTAAGCGCGAGGTGCACATTAGACTTTATAAAATAATCGCCGATATTTTTAAGATGATCAGGCGGTGGGTTATTTTGCCAGCCAGGCGGTAAATTTTCTACAGGAAAAGATTCTATGCTGTTATCAGGAATATCAATTGTAACCATGCAATAAAGGCCAGCCTTTGGCACCCTGCCTATATGCACTACCGCTTCCAGTAAAGCTAATGCCCCACTTTGCGAAGTATAAACCATGTACACATCCTTGCTATTCCAACGCCCGCCAAACAAAGCCGCCCCCCTGCCAGAAAGGTCTTTAATATATCTGCACTCACTTATCCTGTATACAAGCATCAGGCAAAAATTCCGTGTTGTATTCTTCCTAATTCATCCATTATCAGCCCTATCCCCAATGAAGTATCCAGAAAATCTTTGGGTTTTTTATTGCCGAAAGGCAACAAAATAGTATCCATCCATTCTTTAAAATCATTCATAGCACCAAATACCTCCTCGCCCCTGCTGTATAACCTAGCCATCTCAACCATACGTTCAGATTGCTCTTGCGATAGTTTTTGGTGCGCGCTATACCTACGCAATGTTCTATCAGAGGTATGAACAATAGATGCCATTTCAGTTAAAGAAATATCTGCAACCTGCATTAAATGCATCATCGCCTGCTTGGGGATACCGGCCCTTATAACATTAATAAAATCGTTTTCGTTTCTTATACCAGCAAAATCTTTTTTTCCATCCATACCCATTAACCCAATAGTACGGGCTGCAAAGGTATCCAGTTGTGTATAACCATAAGCCTGGCTAGGTTCAGAAACTATTGCCGGAGTATCTTCCTGATTTTTATAGCCAGTTTGCTTTTTTATTTTTGTGGGTTGTTTTGCCATAACCGGTAATTTGACCACAAGTTACGGACATTTGTCCATAATAAAAAATCATTTACCAGCCACCATACTTATCTCCACATTTACACCCTTAGGTAGGCCAGATACCTGTACTGTTTCACGGGCAGGTGACATTTCATCAAAATAGCTGCCATACACTTCATTTACCTGTGCAAACTGCCCCATATCCATCAGGAAAATAGATGTTTTTATAATACACGTGAAATCCATTCCGGCTTGGTGCAGAATGGCCTCGAGGTTTTTCATGACCTGTTTAGTCTCGACCTTAATATCGCCTTGTACCAGATTACCTGTTCTGGGATCCAGGGCTATTTGCCCGGATATGAACAATAAATTACCAAATTGAACCGCCTGGTTATATGGCCCTATGGGCGCAGGGGCATTGTCTGTACGAATGATTTTCTTTTCCATGCCCACAAAAGTAATACGCTCCTTACATTTGTGCACTATTTATGAAATACTTATTACACATAGACACATCAACAGATACAAGTATACTTGCAATTGGCTGTAATGGCGAACTACTAACATATAGTGTAAATGAAGAATCCAGGAATCATGCCGGCACAATAAACAATTCAATAAATAAACTGCTTATCAATGCTGAAATATCTTTTGAGCAAATAAGCGCTGTGGTAGTATGTGCGGGCCCGGGCTCATATACTGGTTTACGAATAGGGCTGGCAACAGCCAAAGGCCTGTGTTATGCGTTGGATAAGCCTTTGATACTTGACAACAAGCTTACTTTACTTGCTAATAACGCAAGTAAAGAATATCCTAACTATTCACAATATATATCGCTGCTCATAGCCCGTGAAAAAGAATATTTTATCAGTATCTATAATAACTATCGCACTTGTATTTTACCACCACAACATATTAGTGAAGAACAATTAAGCGAGCTGGTAGAAAAGAACAAAAGAACTTTTTTTATCAGTAATGTGGAAAAAGAGACCATTGAGCATTTAATAATAAACGATTGGACAATTGACAATAATATAAAGACACCTTTGGATTTTTGGATATCAGCTGCTTTTGAGGAATATAATTGTAATCACTTTGTAAATTTAATGGAAGCAGAGCCTTTTTATCTGAAACAAGTTTACACGCATAAATAGATGATTAAGAGCCAATTACGAGCATATCATCTTATTTATTTTTATACTTTAACTTTGCATTAACGTTTTTTATAACTAAAATGTGTTTCATATCGCTTTAAAAGCGTATGTTTGCAAAATATTCATATGGTTTATAATTATAGGAATATGGAAACATTTTTTTTTAATCAATTAACATCATAAAATTAAATTAATGGAAACGACAGTATCAGCAAACACTCTGGTAATTCGGAAAAGCGAAGGATCTAACGATCAGATCAAATTGGACTATGTAGCGGTTAAGAATGCAGCTATGACATTAAGGGCTATCAATCACAAACTCCGTCAGCAGATCATTAAATTGCTTGAAGAAAACAAGCGCATGAATGTTACAGACATTTATGTAAAGTTGCGTTTAGAGCAGTCAGTAGCATCACAACATCTTGCTATCCTGCGCCGTGCTAACATCGTAATCACTGAGCGTGATGGTAAATTCATCCATTATGCATTGAACCATGCACGCATAGCAGCAGTTGCTAAGTTCGTTAACGAACTGGTTCACTCTGAAGAAACCAACAATTAATCAAAAATTAATAAACGGCTTCGTAATAAAATAGTCCCGATATATCGGGACTATTTTATTTTATATAGCACTCATATCAATTATCCAACATTTTCATCACGGGCATTCTTAATAGTTTCCCACGTTGTATATAAGCTTTCCTGCTTAGGCCTGTTTGGCGGCAACTCAGACAATGGCAGGCACTCTATAAGGCTCTCATGACAATCTTTAGGTAGCATTTGATACAGGCGTGTACCTTTTGTTTTCCATGCTATCATTTCATCACTCACCTGTTTTATTATTTTCGCCGGGTTACCCACTACAAGGCTCCTTGCAGGAATTATAGTTTTTGCAGCAATGAAGGTCATCGCACCTATTATGCATTCATCACCTATTTCAACCTCGTCCATCAATACGGAGTTCATACCGACCAGCACATTACGGCCTATATTGGCACCATGCACAATAGCACCATGCCCTATATGCGCACCGGCTCTGAGTGTGACAGTAATACCCGGAAACATATGTATTGTGCAGCTCTCCTGAACATTACAGCCGTCCTCTATAATTATACCTCCCCAATCGCCTCTGATTGCAGCACCGGGGCCAATGTACACATCTTTACCAATAATTACATTGCCGGTAACGGCCGCGAGCGGATGAACAAATGCAGACGGATGGACGACAGGCACAAAACCTTTGAATGAGTAGAACATATAAAATAACAGACCACGAGGGTGTTTTAGAAAACAAAAAATATCGAATAACTAATGAGTTAAGCTATATAACTCACTTGTTGTTACATGCCCTTCAAAAAACTTTACCAGTTTTTTATGCCCGTCATACAATACCATATCCGGAACATACTTGATACCATAATAAGTAATAAAGAAATACTCATAATCTCTGCCTACGACCTCTATATTCTTATAATCGGCAAGATGGTATTCATTATAAAAAGATCGGATCTTATTGAAGTCATGCACAGAAGTAATCAGGTAAAACCTGATATCCTTAAGTGAATCAATATGCTCCAATAATTTTTTTGTGACAGCCTGGCAGTGACTGCACTCCGGGTCAAAAAACATGATCAATGTAGGTTTGCCTTCCGGAATATTATAGGTATTGACAATTGTGTTGCTATCGAGCAGTATAATATTAAACGCTGGTAAAGCAGGGTATTTCTGATATGGCAAACTATCAACAATTTGTGCCGGTTTATTTTTTACCTCTTCCTTTTCCTGGGCATAGGAACTGGTGAAAAAAAAGGCGAGCATTATTATTGAAAGAAAATTCTTCATGATCTGTTTAATACCAATAAAGTAACGAAAAAACTCTGAGAAAAGTGCCTTAGGAAGATTATAAAATAAGCATACCACCGTATTCCAGTGGTATGCTTATTTGCTTTGTTTATAAAATTTATCTTACCAGTGTGCAGTCACCTTTTTGCTCTATGGTTTTGCCACCACAATCGTATTTTATGTAATAGTAATAAACACCGATATCCTGGGGAACGCCATTGTGGTTACCATCCCATTGAGGATAAGTATCATCACTCTCAAATACGGTTTGCCCCCAACGATTAACTATCATGAAGCTATGGAACTTGTGGTAACCCGAAAAAATGGGGCGGAAGAAATCATTATGGGTATCCCCATTAGGTGTAAATGCATTCGGAAATAATACCGTACAGCAGGAATTAGGATCAATCTCCTGAACAGAGCTTCCCACGCAGCCAAACGGATCAGTAACGGTTAGCATAATCTCGCTCTGGGATTGTTCCACTTTGCCCCATATCTGTGGTTTGTTGTCGTTTTTGAATGAATGCTCCGGCAACCACAAATAAGCACAATTATAGTTGGTATTATTAGCGATAAATAATACACTGTCTTCAAGGCAAAGCGTGCCCTTTGATTTAGTATCGTAGGTAAACGTTGCATCAGGTATCGCATGTACTTCAACTGTATCATGTGTTGGCAGTGACAGGCATCCTTCAGCCGTACTGCACTCAATAGTAATGATATGATTGCCGGAATCGTTCCAACTGATACTGTATGGCCCGCCACTGTTTGAATTAGCAGCAATGAGATTAACTACTGTTGATGATGATAAAGTATTACCATCAATGTACCAATAAAAATTAACAGCATCAGCAGACTTTGAAGTCAATCCAAGGCCGGTAGTATCGCCCTGGCATATATTTGACCTGCTGTATGCATAGGCAACAGGCGAAGGAATTACTCTAACACTAAATGGCTCATTGGTACTACATTCACCGCCAAGATTACTGATAGTAAGAGACCCATCATAATAGGTAACATTTGCAGAATCAAATTTTACATCAACAGATGGCTGCGTAACGTTTGTGCCATTAACTGCAGTAGCACCAACAGGTAACGACCATATATACATTGGTGTTACAAGCGCTGAGCCGGGAACAATAGTGTAAGAAAGCATAATAGAATCATGCTGACAAACCCAGTTCCTGTAGTTAATGCTAAATTGTGGTTTGGGGATAATAGTAACTCTAACAGATGCTGGAGTGCCTGTACATCCATTCACTGTCTGGGTTACAAGCCATGTGGTACCCGCCGGGTAAGTATTTATAGCTGAATCCGGAAGCGGGGCACCAGGAAGCGGCGTTGTACCCAAAAACCAATTCAGCCTCGATCCTATAGCGCTATCTACCTGGTAATTCAATGGAACTATCCCGGTATAAAACTGGCAATACGAAGTATCATGAACAATAGGAGCTGCCGGATTTGGTGTAATTGTAGCGACCACAGTAGCAGGTAATGACGGGCAGCCGTTTAGTGTGGCAATTACTGTATAAGTACCATTACTGGTGCCAAGTACAGCAGGAATATTATTGTTTTGTGAAGTTGATGAATATGCAGCAGGCCCGCTCCAGCTATATGTAGCCCCTGCTGCACCATTGGCAGACAACGTCAATGTACCACCGTTACAAGGTATTGGCAATGCGCTTAGTGAAGGCGGAGCTGGTGTTGGTTTAATTACCACTGTGGTAGAACCGGTTGACGTACAACCTGTTGTTGTATTTGTAATTAGTAGATTATAAATACCACCGTTTCCTGATTGTGCGTTTGGAATAGTAAGGTTTTGAAGTATGGAGAGAAATGAAGCTGGCCCGGTCCATTTATAATTAATTCCGGTAGTAGCATCAGTAGCAAACAACATCAATGTACTATCTGCACATATAGGAGAGTTATTAGTAACAACAGGTATTGCAGGCAATGCATTGACAGTTACAGTTGTAGTAGTATAACATCCGCTACCACCAGCTGTATAAGTAATATTCGCTGTACCCGCCGATATGCCCGCTACCACCCCGCTCGCTGCACCGATCGTTGCAACACCGGGGTTGCCACTAGACCATACACCGCCGCCGCCACCATCGAAAAGGGTAGTAGTGCTGCCTTGGCATAACACCTGGTTACCTGTTATCCCAGAAAGAATAATAACAGTTACGGTAGTGGTGGAAGTGCAACCGAAAGCAGTAGTATAGGTAATGATACTTGTTCCGGGGGCTATACCGGAAACAACACCTGTTGTGGGTGTTATAGTAGCAATTGCGGTATTACCACTAAGCCATGTACCCCCGGTTACTGCATTGCTCAAGGTGGTTGTTCCCCCGGCGCATAGAGCGGTAACTCCTGTTATGAGTGCAACAGGGTTCACGGTTACTATCCTCTTAGTAAGACAACCTCCAGGCGTAGTATAGGAAATCGTTGCTGTGCCAGCTGAAATGCCATCCACAACTCCGGAAGCGCTTACTGTGGCTACGCCGGTACTGCCACTCAGCCAGGTACCACCTACAACTGAAGATGTTAACGTAGTGGTCGTTCCCATACATAACGATGCAGTTCCGGTAATATTTGCAACGGGATTAATTGTTACTGTATAGGTTGCCGTACAACCGGTGCCTAAAGGCGGGCAATAAATGGTTTCTACACCAGGAGTTATTCCGGTTAATACTCCTGTAGTTGCACCAATAGTTGCAATTGCTGTATTGCTTACAGACCATGTGAGCCCGGGTACTGATGATGTTAATGTAATAGAACTTCCTGAACAAACATTTGTAGGCCCGGAAATAACAGGTATAGGGGAAACCGTAACAACCATAGTTGCAATACATCCGGATGGTAGCGCATAAGAAATAGTTGCAGTGCCGCCTGACAAACCGGAAACTACTCCTGTTGGGCTTACTGTAGCAACAGAAGCCGGTGTGCTGCTCCATGTTCCACCTGCCGTCGGATCACTTAATGAAGTAGTTGCCCCAATGCACATTGATGGGGTGCCTGTTATAGGACTGGCAGCGCTTGTAACTGTAACAGAAGCCGTTGTAGAAACTGTAACTCCGGTACAGGCCACAGATGTTCCTGTTACAGTATAAACTGTATTAACGGTTGGGCAAACTACTACAGTTGCTCCAGTTCCTGCGCTTGCACCACCGGGGGCTACCCAGTTATAAGTCCATCCGCTGGTGGCACCCGTAGGTGTAAAACGCCATGAAAGGTTTGTTGCAGAATAAGTTGTTCCATTTTCACCGGGAGGGCAATAGAACACACTACCTGCGTTATTCTCAATACCACAAACAGAGTAACCGCTATTCCATGCAGCGCAAGGTGCTCTGCGGCCAATATTAATATCAATGAAATTAGAGGATTCATATAATACTATTTGGGAAGTGGTAGTATTACCATCGCAATAAGTGCCAGGCAAGAATAAATCTACAGCATTCCAGGATATAACAAATTGTCTGCATGGTGCAGTACCATAAGTTGCATATTTAATATTACCGCCACCTACATAAGTATCATTCCAAACCCCCATTATAGCATTTTCGGTAGCGGTGCAATTACTTCCGGGTAGTGGGCCGCTAATTGAATAAGGGTCGTATGCATTTGCAAGTGCCACTGCATTAAAACATATATTCCCGTTAGTACCAATTACAATTTTGTTATAGCTCGTACCAAAAAAACAAAAATTAAAAGGTAAGTTAACAATATCACCATAAGAATCATCAGTACCTGACGACCAGCCAGCACCTGCAAATGTAGCGGTAGTGCCTGTAGTATATGAAAACGGAGCATAAGTAACCGCAGATACCGAATAGCTGGTTGTTGCCTGTAAGTTCACACTGGGCGTAACATTAAGTGTAGCACAAGGTGTGCTGCAATTTAAAGTAACACTGTTTGCGGCCAATGAAGGGCATACTACCGCCTGGGCATACAAAGAACTTTCTGAACAAATTAATGGGGTTATTAACAACAAAAATCTGAGGTAAATCTTTTTCATTTTTAAATCCTTTATTCTAAATTCTTATAAAATATTTTAATAAAATTATAGAGTGGCACGATCCCTATCTAAATTTCTTACACCAATACCAATATATAAACGGAACAATGATCAGTGAATGAAAATTTCCATACATCGATCATTGATCCCGATTTACCTGATAAGCGTTAAATTTCCATTTTTTACAAACTTGGTGCCGATACTTGTTACTGCTTCTATCTGGTATATAAACACACCCATTGGTTGCGGCGTTCCGTTGAAAGTGCCGTCCCAGCCCTTGGTAATATCAGTAGTTTCAAATACTTTTTCTCCCCACCTGTTCCAGATACGGAAATAGTTTATCGTTGCAATACCATTCAATAGTATCTTAAATTCATTGTTAGGCCCATTACCGGGTGTAAATGCATTAGGCACGCCCAGCAAGCTTTCCGGATCAACATAGATATTAATTGAGTCGGTAGTAGTACATCCCCATTCTGTTGTTCCATATACAATATATCTTGTGCTTACCTCCGGAGATGCCAGCGGGTTTGCTATGTATGAACCACTGAGTCCTGCGGGTGGCATCCAAATGAACGAAGTACAATTGGTTCCCGGGTTTATCTGGTAAGATTGTCCGGGATACAATAATACAGAATCTCCCAGTGTGATCACTGCTGCCGGATATACAGAAATAGATATCATCGCTGTATCCTTACATCCGTATTGGTTGCCAGCAACTACTGTATATTCCATATTCGTTTCAGGACGTGTAATTACAACAGCGGTGTTAGTGCCACTCAGATACAAAGCAGGTGACCATGAATATGATACAAAAGCATCCGTATCTACAGCGGCAAGTATCACAGAATCATGAGGACAAACTGCAGTATCACCCCTCAGCGTAACTATTGGTTTTGGATTCACCGTTACCTTCATTGAATCTACAGCACTTGTACATCCCTCTACAGTTTGTGTAAGGTAGTACCACATTACCGTATCCCTGCCGGTGGGTGGTATAGGTGGCACAGCAGTACCTGTTACAGTTGTAACATGGGTAGGGTACCATAAAATATTAGTGCCATCAGCCATGAGCGGTGACGCATCATAATACCGGCAATAAGTAAGCCATGTGATCCATGGCGGAGCCGGAGTTTGATTAACAGATACAGTATCAAATACTGTCTTGCTGCAACCGTTTAAGAATGCGGTTACCTGGTATATACCTGCATACTCCAGTATCACAGAGTCCTTTTGTGGGTTTGGAGCGCCTGATGTGAACGCATATGGGCCGATCCAGCTATAGCTGGAACCCGGAGGAGCAACAGCTTTAAGAAACAATGTATCGCCTGTGCATACCGGGCTATTGCTTGTAGCAACAAGCGATGGTATAGCAGTTACACTCACAGTTATTATCGCCGAATTTGTGCATATTGTGCCATTACTAACCGTTACAGTATACTGCCCGTTGGCGGCTATTGTTACATTTATTATATCCGGGTTCTGCAAGGTAGAGGTGAACGCATTAGGACCTACCCAACTATAACCTACACCAGATGTTGCGTCACTTGAAAAAAGCTTCAAAGTATCGCCTTCACATATACTTGGCGCTCCCGGCGAGTTGCTGCCGGCCACCGGTGCAGCAGGTGTAGAATCAACTATAGCAACTATCATAGACATTGCCGAAGGACAATTATTAAGTGTAGCAATTACGGAGTATGTACCTGTAGCTTGCGTTGTAGCCGGGTTAATGGAAGGATTCTGAATAGTAGAAACAAAACCATTGGGGCCTACCCAACTATATGTAGAACCTGCTGTTGTTGTTGCCGTAAAGTTGAGCGAAGAACCGGAACATACCGGAGAATTGCTTGTCAATGAAGGAGCCGGTGGAGTGGGGTTGATCACAACTACTTCTGTTGCAGATGAGTTGCATATCCCTAAGGTAGCAGTTAAAGTATATGTACCTGAAGCACCGGTTGTTACCGGCGTTATCATTGGATTTTCCAGGGTAGATGTATAACCACCGGGGCCTGACCATGTATAACCCACACCTTCTGTATTATCGCTGGAGGTTAACAATAATGTATCGCCCGAGCATACCGGACTGTTACTACCAACAACAGGAACACCAGGTGTTGAATCAACTACTACAATAATTGAAGACATTGCAGAAGGGCAGTTATTCAGTGTAGCAATTACAGAATAAGTACCTGTAGCAAGCGTGGTTGCAGGCGAGATCGTTGGGTTTTGTAAAGTTGAGCCGAACCCATTAGGGCCGGTCCAGTTATAGGTAGAACCCGCCGTAGTTGTTGCAGTCAGGTCAAGTACGTTGCCCGAGCATATGGGCGAGTTACTCCCCAATGTAGGAGCTGGTGGTGTTTGATTGACCGTAACTACAGTAGTTGCTTTATTGGTACACATACCCAAAGTCACTGTAACTGTATAGGTACCGGACGCAGCTGTGGTTACGCCGGTTATATTGGGGTTTTGAAGTATTGAAGTATATCCCCCGGGGCCCGACCAGCTATAGCTTACACCGGGTGTAGCATCGCTGGAAGTAAGCGATAACGTATTACCGGAACAAACTGGTGAGTTGCTGGCTGCTGTAGGCAAAGCCGGTGTTGAATCAATGACTACATTCACCATAGCACTGTCAATACAACCATTTAATGTTGTAATTACTTTATAATTGCCCGAACCACTAACAGGTATGGTACCGATAGTTGGGTTTTGTAAAGCAGATGTGAAGCCCGGCCCGGTCCATGAAAAAGTCTCTCCGGTAGCAGCTGGATTTGCATAAAGATCCAAGGTGTTACCGGAACAAATAGGTGCATTGCTAGTAGCTGTAACAACCGGTAGTGGTTTGATCACAACATGTGTAGAAGTGGTATCATTAAGACCACCAACCGTTTTTATTACATAGATAGTTCCGCTGTCGGCATAAGTGGATGGGAAAATATCCAGAAACTGGCCTGTACCAAGTGTAGGGCCACCAATGCCCGGGCCTATCCATGTATATGTAGCACCTGTAGAATCGCCATGGGCGCTAAGTTTCAAAGTATCACCAAGACATATCGGCCCGTTATTTGTTGCTGCAAAGCAAGTAATTACAGTAAGATAGAATGGAGGAAAATGATCGCATGCCGATGTATCGGAAGGTGTAATCGTATAAGTTGTTGTGCCTGGCAGTGCAAGTACATTTATCGAGTTAATCGTGCCGGTTGTTGATGCAAGCCCAATTGCCGGAGACCAGTTCCAGGTAGTAGTGCCCCAGTAACCGTTTTGAATAAATACAGGAACTGTTGTTTCAGGGCAAGGGTTAATTGTAGCACTGTTAGCCACAGCGGCACAGCTAACAATTAAGCGGGGCTGCTGAAAGGCACTATCTACAACTGTCGAATCAGTGAAACCCCATGCATACGTAACGAAAGTACTGGCACCTGGAGCAAGGTTGCCTAAATTAAAAATAATTCCATAAGCAATATCCTGTGCATCTGTATGATCACCTGCTGCATAAAAATCAGCACCAAGCCAACTCGTAGCTGTGCCGGCATATACCTGGTCTAAAGTATTGCCTACAGCCTCTGCAGGGTATATAGCCCAGTTAGTATAAATAAGTGCTTTTGCCCGGCAATCTTTTGTGCTTAATGAAGAAAACGCATCCTGGTGAAGTGATGGAGGTCTGCCCCATACTAATACCCGGTGAGTAGCATCATTTTGATAAGTGATCCGGTTATTGGTGGGGAAGCTACCGCCTGTGGTCACTTCATCATTATCCGGATCGCCGGTTACCCAATAGTACAAACCATTCATTGTCGTTGCGGTAGTATTTGTAAATACAGTATTTACTATAAGCCAAGACGACAATGTATCCATGCGGTTGGTTTGCACAACCTTTAACCCACCGCCTGCACCTGCAGTACCGGACCATACCCCTGTCATATATCCCTGTGTTACTCCCGGGCAGCCTGAAGTGTGTGTATAAGAAGTAACTGATCCCGTAAGTGTACTCGTTGCAGGAATTGCATTCCAGAAGCCGGCATTAGTAAAGAATGCATCAGTACGCGCACCGTTAACCTGCATACTCCACCCATCAAACGGTGTGCCTGGCATAAAGTATGGCCCATACCAGCAACAGGGTGTTCCGGTTGGCGTACCCGCCGCCCAACCATCATGACCCGGATCATAATTGAAATCCATCGATAAGGTTTCAGTTCCGTAGGTACCTGTGGCACCACCTGTATGGATATGATAAGAAGCAGGTGCATTAACTGTATTACCCCAGGCACCATTAGGAGCAATAGCTGCTTCAAGATACCTCCCTTGTAAAAAAGCATTACCGGTTACTAACTGTGCAATTGCAGTATTGCTTAAAAATACAATACCGGATATAATAAAAAATAAATAACGTCTCAT
>CAIRZD010000210.1 GCA_903882965.1 uncultured Bacteroidota bacterium | reverse complement strand
TGCCCAACCACTAAAACGCACGGCGGCATACTTGGCTAAATATATAAGCCCGGTTCCGGTTATAAGCATAATAATAAGCAGGGAAGGAGGAATAACCCCCGAATGATGCGGTGTAAAAAACTTCACCACATAATAAATATAAGCCCCACTTGCGAAGGCGAAAAAGAGGTTCATCAATAAATTAGGGAGCCCTGCACCTTGCAATTGCTCCTTTAGCTGCCGGTTGCTGAGGGTAGGATTCCAGAATGCACGCCAAAGATTGATGAAGTAGCGGGTATCCATAAATCTTATAAGCCCAAGCATAAGGCATAGAAAAAGAAGGAGATAAAAATCAGCTGTTTTTGAAACATAAATATGTGGCAACTCAATATCGCTAACGATATATTGGCTGGCCATCATGGGATGGGCTGCAATAAAACTATCTGTCATTGCAATAGTACCGCGCTCTAGTGTGGCACTATCGGCAAAAGTAGTAATGCCATAAGCAGCCGGCTGAACTGCGGCCTGCACACTTATGCCCATCAACAAAGCAACAATACCCAAAAACAAACGGGGAAAACGCATAACAGATATACAAAAGTACTTGTAAAAATCTGATGCCTTGCAGATCAGGAAATCATTATTTATCCACTAGTGTGTGTGAATATCTTTTGTGAGCATTTCCGGTTACTTACCTTTAAACACAGGTTTTCTTTTCTCCAGAAACGACATCACCCCCTCTCTGAAATCATATGAACCTCCGGCCTGTACCTGCACTTCTTTTTCCATATCCAGTTGTTGTTGCAGATCATTGCTGAAAGAACGATTGAGCAGGCGCTTGGTGAGACCTATGCCTTTTGTGGGCATTTGTGCAAGCGTCATTGCCATTTTTTTGCTTTCGCTTTCAAATGCATCATCGGGGAAACATTTATAGATCATGCCCATAGCAACTGCATCTGCAGCCATAACTTTATCAGCCGTCATCATTAATGCTGCCGCACGCTGCATACCTACAAGGCGTGGCAGGAAGAACGTGCCACCACTATCAGGTATCAGGCCTATTTTACTAAACGCCTGTATGAACGAAGCGCTTTCATTGGCCACCACTATATCGCAGGCAAGGGCAAGGTTTGCACCGGCACCGGCAGCTACGCCATTTACTGCGGCGATCACCGGCTTTTCAATTTTTCGAAGGCGTAGTATCGTGGCATTATAATGCTCCCGCACCATGCGCTCAAATTCTTCGGGCGTAGGATTTACTGCCTCAGCCAGGTCTTGTCCTGAACAAAAACCTTTGCCAGCGCCGGTAAGATAAATGCATCTCACCTCGTCATCAGCTTCGCAATCATCAAGGTAGCCTTGCAATGCGAGTGCCATTTCTCGGTTATAGCTATTATATTTATCAGGGCGGTTAAGAGTGATATAACCTACGCCATTTTCTTTATGAAGAAGAACAGTGCTCATATTTCAAAAATAAAAAGTAAAAAGTTTAAAAGTTAAAGCCCCAAAAGCATTACCTGGCTGAAAAAATACTCCCAAGCGAAGTCCCTTTAGGGGTTGGGGGTTTCAATTAAAGCTATACATTTTAATTCTATAGCTATAGCAGTAGGAAGCGAATCTATGCCTACAGTTGTGCGGCAAGGCTGATTATCCTTAAAATATTCTGCGTATACCTTATTATAAGTTTGAAAATCACGCTTCATATCTACAAGAAAAACGGTTACATCAACAAGCTTATCCCAACTGCTGCCACTTTCTTCCAATATTATACGCACATTATCAAATACGCTTCTGCATTGTGCTGCAAAGTCAAATTCAATATAATTGCCGTGTTTATCTGTCTTTAACCCCGGTATCTCATCAGTTCCGGGTTTGCGGGGCCCCACTCCTGAAAGGAATAAAAGATTGCCCACACGCTTTGCATGGGGATACAAACCAACCGGTTTAGGCGCTTTATCTGTAGAGAATTGCATAGTTATGATTGACAAGTAAAAGTAACAAATATTATAGACAGTGTACAGTAATAGTATCTTAAAATGAACTATTGCACGCTGCAAGGCATAAAACTAATTATCCTTACTTTTGCAATATTATGTTTATGAAAATGAAACTCGTGAGCTTGACCATAAGCATAGCCTTCCTGCTATTTTTTACTTCTTTTATAAAAGTAAAAAGTGACAGGGACCTTCCTCCAATCACGCATACCGGTGAAAATATAATGGCATGCAGAGTAAACGGGCAGGTGATCATTGCTGCTGAAAATTCCAGTGATATTTCAAACCCTGCCGCTGTAAAATTCAGCTCAGCTCCCGATAATGAGTTAGTATATATCAGTGGCACCTTTGTATCACCAAGGTATGATATTGAGATCAGTTTTAAATACGCTGATTCGCTCGGCGTTTATCCCATCATAGATAAGTACCCATATTTCGGGTACTTCTGGGATTATACTAAAGCCATTTCACCAAATGATTCTAACCAATTTCAGCCGGATAAAACCCATACCGGCTCCGTAAATGTCATCTACAATGATGGCAATATAATATCCGGCACCTTCGCATTTGACGGGATAAACAGGAAGGGAAAAGTAGTTCATATCACAGATGGCCGGTTTGATATTACCAAACATTAAACATCCGGGGTATAAAACGGATTTAACTTGTCAGAAACCCTAATACCAAAAATGCAGTTCCTGCCGCAGCAAGCGCCATACTTACATACCACATCAGCTTTCTACGGGTAAGTATAGCAATGGCGGATATAGCAATAGCTATCTGGAAAATAGTAACGGCCCGTGAAAGTACTACGTGCTGGCGCATATGGCTTTCAGAGCTTTTTTCGGCTGTTTCTGCCAGCTCTTTGATATCCGCTTTATCCTTTTCATATTTGGCCGTCTTGTCTACATTCTCAGCCGGCAGTGGCTTACCAATGGCAGTAAGCACCTGTGCAGTTGAAGCCGCGATCTCAGCCTTTATACTCTTTGACTGGTAATAAGCCCATTGGTCCGAAGACTTGATCTGGTCAAGCATAGCTTCATTGGCATGGTGATTACCATACAGTCCGGCAATAGCAGCAAGCACCGCTATGATAGCGGTAGACAGCGCTACATGCAAGGTCCATCTCTCTTTCTTTTCTTCGGCGGCTTCCATTGTTTCCTTAAGCCGTTCTGTTGGGTCTTCTAATTCTTCCATAAAATAATATTGTTAAGAAAGCAGTAGAGAAAACTTGTGTTTTTAAAAAAGCTGGCTGTCTTGATATTAGAATAAACGCGCCCGGTTATTGCTTAATACAATTACTTAAAGTAATGGATATAGTAGGTGTAGTGGAATTTGAAGGCACGCCTACCAGGTTTACAGACGCATTAGTGGCACTAACACTGCCATTACCACTAATTGAGTATGCGCCATGCGGCCCACCGGGCGTAGGTAGTATTACAAACGTAGACCCGGTAGATGTATTGTTAATGAGTGTGATAGGCGTTGTAAGCATCACATTTTTCCCGTCATTCCATGTGAGTTGCATCTGGGCCAAAGCAGAGTCAGATACAATTTGAAATACCAATGTGTTGCTATCATCAGTATGATTAGCATACCCGCTATCTATGGCAGCACTATCCAGTGGGCTGTAACTGATGATCGCATTTCCTAAATAAGTATTATTGTACAATTGCCTGTAAACTATCTGGCAATTCGTGCCGCCTGTACCGGAATCAACACAATTACAGCCGCCGCCGCTACATATCCCACCATTAAGGCAATTGACGGTTTTGCAAGCATCTTTGGTGCATGAGGTATATATTACAATGCCAGAGATACCCAAAACTAACAATATACTCAAAGCTATTTGCTTAATTAATTTCATAAATATTATTTTAACCACCTAAATATTGTTCAAAGATAAGTTTTAGCGGCAATTACAACAAATGAATAAAAGCCGCCCCTTATCATGCCATTACAACTTTTCTCCACCAATCAGCTGTTATAAGAACGTTTTTACAATAATATTATTATGCTTATTCGGGTCACAGCTGTTAAAGCGCAGATATATAGATTTAACGGCATCATTTTAGTTCTTGAATAATAACAATATTTTTGCAGTTACTAAAAAAGCATTCCAGATGAAACGACAATTTTTATTATTGGCAGCAGGCATTTTATTGATCTCATCCTGTGGCAATAATAGCAAGCCGTCTAATGTACAGGTATTGATTGATTCTACAGTTAACGTTAACGTAGCAAAGCACGACGCGGAAAATGCCATTAAAAACGATTCGATCATCAATGCGGAAGCAAAGAAAAAGGCGGATGCCATGCAAGGCAGCAATGGCACTCAGGATAAAAAGGCAGATCAGACTACACCTGCAACCACCAATACAACTACGTCAACTACAGAACACAGAACTACCACCGAAAAACATTAATAAATAATACACTCTTTGGGTGGTATAATATTTACCACTTTTGTTCATCAATATTGCCTAACAAAAGTAGCTCAGCTTCACATGCCTTCCAGAGTAATTATAGTCATCTTATTTTCCTTTACTCCATTTTGGAGTTGGGCGGGAATATACACTTATGACTATACTGAGAATTGCAATAACGCCTACCAGAACTTCATGTCATTGCATATGGATGAAGGACGCAGATATATATCTGCCGAATTGAAAGCTAACCCTTACAACCTGATGGCCAATTATGTCTCAGACTATGAAGATTGTATAGAACTGCTCATGAATTGCGATAAAACCGAGTATGAACTTCGCAAAACCCACTTTGATGAACGGCTGGTGTTATTAGATAAAGGCGATAAAACCTCCCCTTGGTATCTCTTCTGTAAAGCCGGCTTATATGTACATTGGGCTATAGTGAATATTCGCTTCGGTGAACAGTATAAAGCTGCAATGAATTTTCACCGGTCATTTGCTTTGCTCGAAGAAAACGAACGACTGTTCCCAATTTTTGAATATAACCACGTTTTTACCGGCCTCGAACAAGCAGTTATAGGATCCCTGCCCGGAAATTACAAATGGATCGCTTCCATGTTTGGGATGAAGGGAGATATCAAAAAAGGAACGGCTCAGTTAACCACATTTATTAATACACACACAAGCGCGCAACCCATATATACAGAGACCGTTTTGTATTATTTATTTGCACGTTTTTATTTACTGTCCGAACAAAAAGAAGTGTGGGATTTTCTTAACACACCCCAATTTGCCACCAATGACAATTTACTCAATGCATTTGCCAAAGTAAATATTGCCCTCGATTACCGGAAATCAGATGCAGCTATAGAGACATTAAAAGCCGTTGCTACAAATACAGATTACAGTAAATACGCCATCTTTGATTACCAAATGGGTGCGGCCTTACTTACACAACTGGATACTACAGCTACCTATTATTTTCACCAATACCTGAAAAAAAATAAAAGCACCATTTATATTAAAGACAGTTGGCAAAAAATCGCTTTTGCATGGTATGTGAATAATAGTGCCGCTAAAGCAACCTATAGTATGGATCAAGTGAGCGCCAGGGGCACTGCACGGCTGGATGCCGACAAACAAGCATACCGGTTAGCGGAAAATAAAGAGTGGCCGCTATGTGACCTATTGCGCGCCCGCCTGCTGATAGACGGGGGGTATAACAACAGGGCATTAACTATTTTGCAAGGCATTGACCCCGTAACTATTAAACAACCCGGAGATAAAGCGGAATATTTTTTCCGGTTGGGAAGAGTATACCAGGAACTTGCAAATAATGCCAGCGACAAACAGTATTTCCGGCAGGCTATTGAAAATTACAGCAGCAGTATAACCACAGGCAAGGAAAGGCACGAACAATTTGCTGCCAGGGCAGCCTTACAGATGGGTAAAATGTACGAGCAGGCCGGCATGAAAAACGATGCCCTCAAAAAATACAACGAATGCCTGCTCATGCCTGCTCATGACTTTCAAAACTCAATTGACCAGCAAGCCAAAGCAGGTATAAACAGGGTTGATGGTCATTAATTTTGTTGTGCTTTGCTTATAGCCGTCACCCACTTCATAAACAGCTTATTTTCCACTTCGCACATGTCTTTTGCCAGCATTTCCCATTGCGGGTGAAATACTTCCAGCATTTTTTGCATTTCTTCAAGGTGGCCTTCTTCTTCCGCAATAATGGATTTTACGTTTACTTTCGAGGAGTATTTGGTAAGCGCCTCCTGGTATATACCATACAGCATATCAGCCCGCACTTCAATAGCATAGGTCACCAGCAGGTAAGCGCCATGTTTCAGGTCGCGGCCGGTGAGCCCCAGTTTATTTTTTACATATCGGCAGGCATCCACGTCCAATTGATGCAGGTAGTGGTAGCTTTCTATAGGTGCCAGCAAATAAGGATAAGAATAATCAGGGCAGGCGTTATCCGCCAGCTTGCCTATTTGTTTCTTTAAGTAATAAGCATGGCGGGCTTCCTCTGCAGCATGTTTAAGTACTATAATATTAGTATGCACAGGGTGCTCGTATTTAGATATTTTACGCGCGCCTGTATTTTCCATCATTGACAGGCTATTAAGCCATTTTGCGTGCATTTCATCACTAACTACTATCTTATCTATTACTTTACTTAACTGTTCATTCTGTTCCATCGGGGCAAATTTAGTTTTTTTATTACTATACCATTTTATACGGCAATTGATGAACTCTATTACTTTCCATGATTTTTTACGTACTGAGTATACCTCTCAATTATTTTTATACGTATTTATCTATTTTCATTTTACTTTCCCTCATTATTTTGTATCTTTGTTTGACCGCAAAAGCCACTTCCTTTTATTTATTTATTTTAATATCAGGGCTGCGCACCGGTCTTAACAAAAGAGCGTTATGACAAAGTATATTTTTGTAACCGGTGGAGTTACTTCATCCTTGGGAAAAGGAATTATTGCGGCATCTTTAGCCAAGTTATTACAGGCACGTGGGTTCTCCACCACAATTCAGAAATTTGATCCGTATATAAATGTTGATCCGGGAACATTAAACCCCTATGAACATGGTGAATGCTATGTAACCGAAGATGGTGCAGAGACCGATCTTGACCTCGGTCACTACGAGCGCTATCTCAATACTTATACTTCACAGGCAAATAATGTTACCACCGGCCGCATATACCAGCATGTGATCTCCAAAGAGCGCGAAGGTGCTTATCTCGGCAAAACAGTGCAGGTAATACCACATATCACCGATGAAATTAAACGGCGTATGTTGTTACTTGGCGAAGACAATCAATTCGATATAGTAATTACCGAACTCGGTGGCACAGTAGGCGACATTGAGTCATTACCATATATAGAGGCCGTTCGCCAGCTTAAATGGGAAATGGGTACTGAAAACTGCCTGGTAGTGCATCTTACCCTGATCCCATATTTAAAAGCAGCCAAAGAGCTGAAAACCAAGCCCACCCAACATTCTGTGAAAATGATGAGTGAGCATGGGCTACTGCCTGATGTACTCGTATGCCGCACTGAAGAACCATTATATAAAGACATTAAAAGAAAGATAGCCCTTTTCTGCAACGTAACCCAGGATGCAGTAATAGAAGCTCTTGATGCCGATACGATATATGGCGTGCCACTTGAAATGATGCGGGAGCGGCTGGACATCATCTGTCTTGAAAAAATGAAATTGCCTATAGGCAAGGAACCAGACCTTACAAAATGGAAAGAGTTTCTCAACAAACTCCGTTATCCGAAAAGCAAGGTAACCATAGGCCTGATAGGAAAATATGTAGAGCTACAGGATGCTTACAAATCAATACTGGAAGCGCTGATACATGCCGGCGCTATGAATGAGTGTAAAGTAGAAGTAAGGAACATCCATTCTGAATACCTGACCAGGGAAAACGCAAAAGAAAAGCTGCATAACCTTGATGCCATACTCGTAGCTCCCGGATTCGGAAGCCGTGGCATAGAAGGCAAGATAGATGCCATACGATATGCACGTGTGAATAAGATACCGTTCTTTGGTATATGCCTCGGCATGCAAATGGCTTGTGTAGAGTTTGCCCGCAATGTACTCAATATGCCTAAAGCCCACTCTACAGAAATGGACCCTGATACAAACGAAGGGGTGATATGTATGATGGAAGAGCAAAAAGCCATTACACAAATGGGGGGCACTATGCGCCTGGGCAGTTATGCCTGCGACCTTCAGGATAATTCACTTACCGCTGGCATATATGGCTCTACCAGCATCACTGAGCGCCATCGCCATCGTTACGAATTCAACAACGCATACCTGGAAAGCTTTGAGAATGCAGGCTTGATACCTATTGGTAAAAATCCACAAACCAACCTAGTAGAAATCGTAGAATTAAAAGATCATCCGTTTTATATAGGTGTACAATTCCACCCTGAATATAAAAGCACTGTTGAAAACCCGCATCCGTTATTTGTAGCCTTTATTAAGGCAGCTAAAGACGCTCAGGAACAACGGAATGGGTTTGTAAAACGTCCTTTTGAAAAGAATGCGGTATAACATTCCGCCTTTACCGAAATTATATGATATGCCATACCCTTTAGGTGTGGCATATCTGCTTTATATAGTGGCTATTCAGCTTGTTTCCATGCCTTCATACCTCCGGCAAGATTAAATAAATGATTAAACCCGGCATCTTCAAGTCGCTGTATAGCGATTACACTCCTGATACCTTTTTCACAATAAAGTACTATGTCTTTGTTTTTGGGTAGTTCATTTACCCTGCTCATAAGCTCACCCATGGCTATATGCTCGCCACCTATGTTGTATACTTCCCTTTCCCAGTCTTCCCTTATATCCACAAGCATAAAATCTTTTCCGCTTGATTGCCATTTTTTCAGTTCATCAGGGGAAAGCTGGTTCATTTAATACTGTATTAAAGTAATCAATCTTCTGTCAGCGCTCTCCAAAGTGCATCTTTCAATTCATTGATACCCTGGTTAGCTAATGCAGAAATAAACAAGTGGGGAATATTTTTGGGCAATGTCTCTGCAATTGCTTGCTTCAACTCATCATCAAGCATTTCACTTTTACTGATGGCAATAATGATCTTCTTATGCAGCAATTCAGGGTTATATTGTTCCAGTTCATTGAGTAGTATATCAAACTCCTTTGCATGATCATCACTATCTGCAGGAATGAGAAACAGCAGCACAGAATTCCTTTCTATGTGCCTCAGAAACCTATGTCCCAGACCTTTGCCTTCTGCTGCACCTTCTATAATGCCGGGCAGATCTGCCATGCAAAACGATTTGTTATCCCTATAGGATACGATACCAAGTTGCGGAGTAAGTGTAGTAAATGCGTAATTAGCTATTTTAGGTTTGGCCGCGCTCACCACAGATAGCAGTGTTGATTTGCCCGCATTAGGAAAGCCTACCAAACCCACATCGGCAAGTATTTTTAGCTCCAGCAGTTTCCATCCTTCTTTGCCCATCTCTCCGGGCTGCGCATGTTCGGGGGTCTGGTTGGTAGGTGTAGCGAAATTAGCATTACCCAATCCTCCCCTTCCACCTTTTATCCATATTACCTGCTGCCCGTCTTCAAGTATTTCTACTTCCTGTTCACCTGTTTCTCCGTCTTTGGCAACTGTGCCCAGCGGCACCTCAAGTATTATATCAGCCCCGTCATGGCCACTGGAGTTATTTTTCATTCCGTTCTGGCCATCCTTGGCAAGCACGTTTTTATAGTAGCGCATATGGAGTAAGGTCCACAACTGGGAATTGCCTCTCAATATTATATGCCCTCCCCTGCCACCATTTCCACCATCAGGCCCGGCCATGGAGTCAAACTTGTTGCGCTCGAAATGTACGCTGCCTGCCCCACCTTTCCCTGAACGGACAAATATTCGGATGTGATCTACAAAATTTCCTTTCTCCACTATGTTACGGGTAATAAATACTTGTTTATGTGCTTTGAAAGCGTTTTGAATGTATCGGCGATAGTATGGTCGCCGGTTACATGTTCCAGTTTGCCCTGCTCGTTATAGTAGTTGGCTACCGGTTGTGTTTTGGAATGATATTCCTTGATGCGTTTTGCGATCACTTCTTCAGTATCATCGCTGCGACCTGATGTAATACCACGCCCTACAAGACGTTTTACTAATTCTGGCTCAGGCACTTCAAGCGCTAGCACTAGGTGTATTTGAGTATTCTTAAATTCCAGCAATTTATCCAGAGCTTCTGCCTGTGGCCGGGTACGCGGAAAACCATCAAACACAAAACCTCGTGCATCAGGGTCATCGTCTATCTTGCCGCTTATCATCCCTATCACCACTTCATCCGGAACCAACATACCCTGGTCCATATATTTCTTCGCTTCTGTTCCCAATGGAGTATGCCTGCTAACTTCATCACGCAACAGATCACCTGTGGAGATATGTTGCAGGTTATAAGTCGTTACAATATTTTCTGATTGTGTGCCTTTTCCGCTTCCCGGAGGTCCGAATAACACTAAATTGAACATGAACTATTTATTTGTAGTGTGCAAAAATAACCATACTTGCGGAATACCAAGCAATTATTTAATGAAGTTATACGTATGTTAAAGCATATTAACAGCTTTACGCCCCATCTTTTCAAAAAAAATCATCATTTAGCGAAAAGCAATTCTTTTATACTTGCATCAACCTGTTTATATGAGCCGGGCGATATACCCTCTATAGTCAACCGGCCTATTGCATATCTTATCAGTCTCAGCGTCGGGTACCCGGTGGCAGCCGTCATTTTTCTTACCTGCCTGTTTTTGCCCTCGGTAAGTGTCAGTGATATCCATGAAGTAGGGATATTTTTCCTGAAACGTACCGGCGGATTTCTTTCCGCTACATCGGGTTGTTCATTTAAAATAATTGCCGCTGCTTTTTTTGTGCGGTATTTTTCACCATCAATACTGATTGATACACCTTGCCCTAATTGTCCTATTGCATTACTGGTTATTTGCCCTTCTACCTGTACCCAATAACTTCGCGGATGTGCAAAGGAAGGGTCAAGCAATTGATGGGTTAAAGACTTATCATCTGTCAGTAATAACATCCCTTCGCTATCAAAATCAAGTCGCCCTACAGGGTAAATATTTTTAGAAATGTGCGGAAAAAAATCAGAAAGTGTCTTTTTATTGCCCTCAGCAGAAAACTGAGAAAGCACTTGAAATGGCTTGTGAAAAATAAAATATTCCGGCATAGAGAAAATATTGTCTTCTGAAAAGCGCGCCTGCAAAGGGTTTCAGCAGGCATAAAAAAAAGTCCGGCGAGGTTGTGGTCTGCCGGACTCTTATAAAGGATGGGTTAGTAAGCACAATCCTTACACAAT
>CAIRZD010000209.1 GCA_903882965.1 uncultured Bacteroidota bacterium | reverse complement strand
GAAATTGTATCTGTTTTGTTTTAAAAATTTATTCCAATTTTGTACCGTAATCATGAAAACAAACTCAAAAGCATATATCGCACTAATATTCGTCTGTATAGTATGGGGGACTACTTACATGGCAATAAAAGTTGGTGTAACATGCTACCCGGCATTTTTATTTGCCGGCGTCAGGCAAACAATTGCGGGGCTGATATTAATGCTCGTGGCGCTGTTAGTAAGTAAGCAAAAAGACTTCACTAGCAGGAATATTCTTCGCCAGATGCTCGTTGGCTTCCTGATGCTATCCCTTGGCAATGGGTGTGTAAGTTGGGGTGAAAAATATATCCCCAGCGGTATTGCAGCATTGCTGTGCTCAATGATGCCACTATTTGCAGTACTATTCAACCTGTTGTCTTCTAAAAAAGATCATTTTAATGCTACGATAGGATTGGGTTTGCTACTGGGCACTTGTGGGGTAGGCCTTATCTTCAGACACAACCTTGCGGATATGACCAAACCGGAATACATTGGAGGTATGGCTGCGGTCTTAATAGCCACTGCATCGTGGGCATTGGGCAGTATCATAAACAAGAAGCATATTGACCCCGTTAATCCGTTTTTCAATTCCGGGTTACAACTATTTTTCGGCGGCCTATTCATGTTTATTATTAGTCCAATGGTGGATAATTATAACGGGCTTCAGTTATGGAATAAAGATGGCCTTCTGGCACTGCTGTATCTAATTACATTTGGCTCAGTACTCGCTTATGCCGCATATATGTATGCCTTAAGTAAGCTCCCGGTAGGTATCGCTACGATATACGCATATATCAATCCGCTCATAGCTGTGATAGTAGGCTACCTTGTGTTGAAAGAAGAACTGAATATATATACGGGCCTCGCCTTTGTAACAATTGCGATAAGCGTATTTCTCGTAAACGTAGGATACAGAAAACAACATAAAAACGAATCAAAAAATTCTAAAATCGCCGAAGCTTTCCCTGAAAGCGTACCAGCGGAATCATAAACAATCTAAATCTGGAATAATATGGAACACACCATTTCAATTAAATCGCAGGCAGAAAGAAAAGTAACAGACACTAAGTCATTACCTTTCGGCAAAATACCCACGGAGCACATGTTCATTGCCGAATATAAAAACGGAGAATGGCAGAATGCACAGGTAGTGCCGTTTCATGATCTCACACTCAGCCCGCTTGCGCTTTGCCTGCATTATGGGCAAACAGTTTTTGAAGGCATGAAAGCATTTGTAATGGAAGACGGCCGTCTCAACATTTTCCGTATGGATAAGCATTACGATCGCTTTACAAAATCGTTGCAGCGTATGTGCATGCCATTGGTGCCGCAAAGATTATTTAAAGATGCAATACACCAACTTGTTAAACTTGATTCTGATTGGGTACCCCGCGAAGCCGATGGGTCTTTATACATACGCCCGTTCATGATAGCGACGGAAGATAGGATAGGTGTAAAAGTATCTGACGAATATTTGTTCATGGTAGTATGCTCCCCGGCTTTTCAATATTATACCAAACCACTCAAAGTAAAGGTAGAAACTACTTATGTACGCGCTGCTGATGGCGGCACCGGCAATGCCAAATGCGGCGGAAATTACGGCGGGGCATTCTACCCTACCCAACTTGCCCGCGAAGCCGGCTACGACCAGGTATTGTGGACAGACAGTGTACACAATGAGTTTATAGAAGAATCGGGTACTATGAATGCCATGTTCTTCATTGATAATGTACTCGTTACCCCCCAACTTTCAGGAACTATTCTTGATGGCGTTACCCGCGATTCGCTCCTTACGATTGCGAATGCAAAAGGAATAACCGTAGAAGAAAGACAAATAAGTTATAACGAACTCATTGATGCATTTGAAGCCGGTAAACGTGTTGAGGCATTTGGCGCAGGCACGGCGGCCGTTGTAGCCCCTATAGAGATCATAGCAATAGGGCATAAGGAATACAAATGCTATATAGAACCCGATGCAATGATGTACCAGCTACAAAAGGAATTGCTCAACATTCGTAAAGGTATTATTGCGGATACAAACAAATGGAATTATATCATTTAATATGCAGCCGTTTACATGTGATTTTAAAGGTTATACCATTACAACCGATAAAAACCTGATGAACAGGCAGGAAATCTATAACTGGCTTTCGCAGGAAGCATATTGGTGCAAAGGAATACCTTTTGAAATATTCAACCCTACATTCAACAATTCATTTTGCATAGGGGCATTGACAGACGGGAAACAAATAGCTTATGCAAGACTGATAACTGATTACACAACATTTGGCTACCTGGCAGATGTATACGTAACAGAAGAACACAGGGGCAAAGGCATCAGCAAAAAAATGATGCAGCTATTATTTGATCTTGATTGGGTAAAAGGATTACGACGCATTATGCTTGCCACAAGGGACGCACATGGTTTATACGAACAGTTTGGGTTTGGACCATGTAAATATCCCGACCGGATCATGGAGATCAGCAGACCTAATATTTATACCCCTGCCCCCTGAAAGGGAACCGTTAGTTAGCTGATTTGATATTTCAAGGCGGGGAAAAATTCAGCAATTTTTAGATATTATTGATCATTACAAAACAAGAGGAAGCCTCTTTAGGGGTTTGGGGTTTATGATACAATATTTAGATAGCGCAAAACGCCAGTTTATGATGTATAAACAACTTGGCGAAAAAGCATTGGCTCAGATCGATGACAAGGAACTTACCTGGCAAGCCAATGAAGACAGTAACAGCATTGTTACTATTGTAAAACATATGTGGGGCAACATGCTCAGCCGCTGGACCGACTTCCTCACTACCGATGGGGAGAAACCCTGGCGGCAACGCGATGCCGAATTTGAGCAGGAGGTACTGGACCGGGAAGCATTAATGAAAAAATGGAGTGATGGCTGGCAATGTGTTTTCAATGCATTAGATAGTATTACCGATGCCGACCTTGAAAGGATCATTTACATCCGCAATGAAGGCCATACAATACTTGAGGCCATTAACAGGCAAATAGCACATTACTCCTATCATGTTGGGCAGATAGTATACATCTCAAAACTACGCAGCAAAGAGGGATGGAAGAGCTTATCTATTCCCCGCAATAAATCGGACGAGTACAATGCCCAAAAATTCTCCCAGGAAAAACAAAAACGGAATTTCACCGATGACTGGATAGAAAAAAAATAACCACCTCGAAAGGTGGTTATTTTTTGCACAAAAACTAAAAACATACTATTCTGCGATTTTCTTATCCAGCCACTCCTTCTTTTCTATACGGTAAGAGAAGAATAATCCCAGGCCACCACCTATGGCTACCAAGGCAAAATAAAGAGCCGGATTATCAGGGTCATTATTCTTGATATGAGTTATGCTGTGCTCATCTTCATCATCCCCATCATCATCCTTACCATTGGTGCCATCATTTTTAGCTAAGGCTGTGGCCGATAATGCAGTGTCTTTTGCACGATTAGAATCTAGCACAATCTCAATTTTCTTTTTTTCAACAGTATGATGACCGCCAATTGTAATACTTGTTGTATGGGAAGCATTAGATTTATCATGCTTAATAATTGTGTTATCGATGATATAAGCAAATAACAACCCAAACCCTGAACCCATGAGTAATAATCCCCATTTCAGGTTAATAAATGGCCGGGGGCGCACATCTTTGTTCCGTGGGTTAAGCCCTTTTTCTATCATGGCCATATTTTCCTTGCTCCGGACATATGCAATACCGAATATCATGGCAAACATCCCCGTCATTACTACCATTGGAATCAGATCTCCTATCATAATTGTAAGTTTAAAAAGTTATAAAATACGGCGCTTTAATGAAACCGCTACAACTAAGACTACCTGTTTAAATGCGAGGTTACAGATTTTTTAAAGTATTTTTCTGAAAAGATAAATAATATCTGTAACCACCGGTACTATTTCTACGTCTTATATACACATGCACGAGCATTTAGATGATACTGCTGTTATACAAATGATACTGCAAGGGCAACAGGCGGCTTATGCCACGCTTGTGACCCGGTACCAGCAATACGTATTTACTATTGCCATGCGACATGTAAATAACCGCGAACTGGCAGAGGAACTGGCACAGGACGCATTTGTAAAAGCATATAAGTATTTGGCAGATTTTAAGGGGAATAGCAAATTCAGTACATGGCTATATACTATTGTACACACAACTTGCCTTTCCCATATGAGAAAGAAAAAGGACGAAACAATATTACTGGAAGAAGAAAAGATGGTTACCATATCCGACAACTCATATGAGCAAAAGCCAACAGATAAGCTGGAGCAAAAGACCCAGAAACAGATGCTGGAAAACGCAATGAAACACTTGCCGGAAGCAGAAGCGCAAATACTTACCCTGTTTTACCAGGCCGAACAATCGATTGAAGAAGTAGGTATGATAATGGGGCTAACAACCGCTAATGTAAAAGTAAGATTGTTCAGATCTCGCCAAAAGCTCAGGGACGTATTGGAAAGCAAGTATAGCCGGGAATTAGTTTAAAAAATGAAAAGCATAATATTTATTAACTTTATTGTAGTGATATGGAACAGAACGAAGAAATAGAACGCCAAATATGGGAATTTATTGACGGAACGTGCAATGAGACGGACAAGGTGCGTATTTCCACTCTTGTTGCAACTGATGCGGTATGGATACAGTTGTATAATGAACTGGCCATACTTCATTCAATGATTCCTGAACATCTTGAAACAGAGCAACCCTCCATGCGCTTTACCCAAAATGTTATGGAAGCAGTTGCAACAACACAAATAGCACCGGCTACTAAAAAATACATCAATAAATCCATTATCAGGGGTATAGCCGCTATTTTTATGATCATGCTTACAGCCATATTTGGTTATGCTTTAGCTACTGCTCACAATGACACTAACAGCACTAACCTTTTACCAAAGCTCAATTTAAATAACCTAAACTTCAACCGTTTTATTAATAGCAATACCATGATGCTATTTATTGCTGTAAATATTGTTATTGGCTTAGTATTCTTCGATACAATGCTGCGAAGGAAAAGAACCCAACAAACACATTAATAAACAATGCCTCCAATCGGAGGCATTGTTTATTATAACTAATTGATACAATCCAGATCAAAATCCTCCATACTCTTCAATTTCCCATCGGCAAGTGAGAAACGCGGGTCATCAAAATGCATTTCATCCGGCACTACTATTACCTTCATCCTTGCGGCCTTCCCGGCAATCATGCCGTTTACCGAATCTTCCAATACCAGGCACTCATTATGCTTGGCACCCAGCGATGCCGCACAATGCAGAAATACCGCAGGGTGCGGCTTGCCAAAGTCCACCGCATCAGCAGAAGTGATACAATCAAAATATTTTGTAAGCCCGAAATGATCTACTAGTGCATCTATCATATGCTGCGGAGAAGAGGATGCAAGCCCTACTTTATAGTTGTGTTTTCTCAATAGCTTCAATGATCGCTCCACGCCCTTCAGAACTGTAGCGCTCTCTTTCGATGAGGCAATAATATCATCCAGTATCTCGTCAGCAACTGCACGGGCACTTTTACCTTCCCACGGGTAGTGTATCGCCCAGTGGTCAGTAACCTCATATATGCGCAGGCCGGTAGTATCTTTAAAGCGTTCAAGGGTAATGGGTATTTTATGCTTGTGTGCTACACGCAACATACTTACACCCCAAAGCGGCTCTGTATCCAGCAGCAGCCCATCCATATCATACAAAACAGTGTTTATCATTTATTAAAGATTCTAAAACGGGAGCAAAGGTATCTAAAACAAATTATCTCCACAGCTATCATTCGCCCATTCGTCCGCTCCTTTGAAGAGGCAGGGAGAGGTCAAAAATATCCCAGGTACAGCCCTGAATGCGTTGCATACTCTATACTTACTTCATCTCCTTCTTTCATTCGTTCATAATCAGTGACAGAGACTTCTATACTCATCTTCACTTTAGAATCAATGTAGAATTAGCACGTATTGTTTGCGGCAATAGAAACCTTGCGGGTAATATGATTGGTCTCAATGGTCTTTATCCTATCCCTGATATCAAGCTGCACCTTATACAAATTGATCCTGTAAGTAACATAAATAGACAAGGAAAATACAAACAGCAACCCGCCAACAGACAGAAAATACCTGAACGCGGAAAATGCATTAGGAGCACCATCATAAGCCTTATACCAGGCACCTGCAAAAGGAATAATAAAACTGAGCACCATCAACAAATCAAACACCCTGTAATACTGCTTACGATCTTTTTGCTCCTTTCTTAGCAGGAAGCTTAGCTCGCTATTATCCAAAGGCTCCGTATACCGTTGCAGTTCAAGAGACATTCAATCGTTTTTCATCTGCCCACAAAGAATATTGTATGCAAAATTAGGGAAACACCCAGATATTGGTTTGATTTTAATCCACCTGTATTTATTTATTAAGCCACCGGCAAGTGTAAATATTCCACATTTTATATAAAATTTACGCCCAATATAATATAACCAAAGAAATCCGTATATTGTAGCGCGCTTTCCCCTTACCTATCTTTAATTTGTGCGCTATTATAAACTTTGATTGTAAGAGTTATGAACCTTTTTGTCGGTAATCTCAACCCGGAAACAACTGCAGATAGTCTTCGCCACCTGTTTTCAGAATTTGGCGTCGTAATGTCATCAAAAATAATAATAGACAAGACTACAGGTATGTCTCGTGGTTTTGGCTTTGTAGAGATCGAGGATAAATTCCATTCCTACGATTGCATTGATAACCTTGACAGCATCTTTTTTGAAGGCAATGTTATTTCTGTAAAGGAAGCCAAACAAAATGGCACTGGCGGCGGAAACAGCGGAGGCGGCCCGAAACGCTCTTTCAAACCAAGAATACCACGTCGTGATTTTCCACCACGGCCTCGTAATGACAATTTTAATAGCACAAGCTATTAGGAACGTTGACGCAATACAGCCTAATATATTGCGCAGTTATTTTTCTTTTATGCAAGGCGTAAAATCTGCGAATAGTGAGCTATTTAAAGACTTTTACAACGAAGCAGAAATGAAAAAGAACAAGTAAGATGGTAGACTTTATTTTGTCATCGTTCCTTAAAGTTTCTGCGTAGCTATTTTATCCGTAAAATATTCTACTGTTAATTTCAAGCCATCTAGAAATTGGCGGGTAGGCTCATATCCGAGCAATTGCCGGGCTTTTGAAATGTCTGCCAGCGAATCTCTGATATCGCCCGCGCGGCTCTCCCGGTATACCGGCCTGTGATCAGAATACAGGAGTTTGCTTATGGCTTCAAATAAAAAATTAACGGTAAAATTCGCTCCTACAGCTATATTATATACCTGCCCATATGCCGCATCATTATCCGTGAGCATACCTTTTATATTTGCCTGTACTGCATTTTCCACAAAAGTAAAATCGCGCGTTTGCTCACCATCACCATTAATATATACAGGGGTATTGTTTAAGATGCCGCTTATAAATAAAGGGATAACAGCCGCATAAGGCCCATTAGGGTCTTGCCTCGGGCCAAATACATTGAAGTACCTAAATCCCACAACCTTCATACCATACAGCCTGCCAAATACAGATGCGTATAATTCATTGGTCATTTTAGTGGCCGCATACGGAGATAATAAATTCCCGGTTCTGTCTTCCTTTTTAGGCAAATTGGGCTCATCACCATATACAGAAGAAGAAGACGCATAAACAAATGTTTTCACTCCGGCATCCTTCGCCCCGGTTATCATATTTACAAAGCCGCTCACATTCACGTCATTGCTGGTCACAGGATCTTTTACAGAACGTGGCACTGACCCCAACGCTGCCTGGTGGCTCACATGATCTATACCTGCACAAGCTTTGATACACGTGGTCGGGTCACGGATATCTCCTTCCATAAATTCATAGCGGCTGTCATTTTTAAAAAGAGCAACATTATTCAATGATCCGGTTGCAAGGTTATCCAGCACGCGCACATTGCCTGCTCCGTGAACAAGAAGGTATGCTACAATGTGAGAACCAATAAAACCGGCACCACCGGTAACCAAAAAACTTTTACCGGAAATATCTGAAGTATGAAAAGCACCCATTACACAATGTGTTTAAAATATCCACTATAACAGAAAAAAAAGACCGCCCAATGATTTGAACGGTCTATATTTCTTTAAGCCCTTTGTTACGCTTTTTTCTCAGCTACTACTGTGGCTTTTTTTACTAAGCGTGCCGGACGCGATTTACCAAAACTTCCGCTTGATATTTTACCTCGCTTAGTGCGTTTGTCACCTCTTCCCATGATGTTGTTTGTTTTAATACATTGCAAAAATAAAAAAAAGCAAGGACTTTTCAGCACCTTGCTTTCGTTTTTTAGCTATTTGAGGTTATTTCTTACCGCTTATCTTGGTAGAAAATTCTTTACCAGCTTTAAACTTAGGTACTTTGCGTGCTTTGATCTTGATAACCGCGCCAGTCTGTGGGTTGCGGCCATTGCGTGCAGCGCGCTCAGATACCGAGAATGTACCGAAGCCTACTAATGTAACACGGTCTCCCTTTTTAAGCGTAGTTACTACTGCGCCTGTAAATGCATCCAATGCATCGTTTGCCTGCACTTTAGT
>CAIRZD010000208.1 GCA_903882965.1 uncultured Bacteroidota bacterium | reverse complement strand
AAGCTGAGGGTCGCGGGTTCGAGTCTCGTTTTCCGCTCTGATAAAAGCCTCATAGTAATATTAATCACTATGAGGCTTTTGCTTATATGATATTATTATCCGGCATGCATTAATCAGATAATAATAATCGTTATTTTCGCAAATTCTTCTTTAAAATTAATAATTACATTCATCATGTTCAATAAGTTTATTTTACTGGTCGTTGCAATTGTATGCCTTGCTCATGCAGGATATGCACAGTATAAGCCTTGCAGCACAGACGAGCATTACTGGCAACTATTAGAAAAATACCCGCAGCTTGCAGACTATCAGAAGCAATTTGACGAGCAAACGGAAAGAGTAATAGCTGAAAGAACCTCAAGTACAACTCCGGATACTACCACTTACGACATTCCGATAGTAATACACATTATTCATGATTATGGCGTTGAGGATCTTGCAGATACCGTGTTGTACGATGCTGCTGCATACTGGACGGTAGTCTATATGAAGCAGAATGCAGACACATCGGGCGTTATTACTCCTTTTGTTCCTTATATAGGCAAGCCCAATATGCGCCTGCACCTGGCAACAAAAGATCCGAACGGCAAGCCTACAAAAGGTATTGTGAGGTTCCAGTCTTATCTTACAGAAGCTGCAGACGATGGCGCTAAGTTTGGCCAGTGGCCACCTAATGAATACGTGAATATTTGGGTTATCAATACTTTTGGCGCTTCGGCTACCGGCGCTGCGGCTTATGCATATATACCGGCTTCCGCTGTTTTTGAACCATATTATGATGGGATTATTTGCCTTTCTTCTTACGCTAATTACGCCAAAACAGTGCCGCACGAAATGGGGCATGTATTAAATCTCTACCATCCATGGGGGAGTACCAATAGCCCTGACGTAGCATGTGGAGATGACCAGGTTGATGATACACCACCCACTAAAGGTCACAATCCATCCGGTTGTCTTCCTGTTGCATTGTATGATACTGCATGTGCTACCGGCTATATGAAGACGTACATGTCATCTGACGGAACCATGGACTCTGTTGTTAATTATCCGGATACAACAAATGCGCAGAATATAATGGACTATACTTATTGCCAGGAAATGTTTACTAAAGGCCAGGTAGTACGCATGCGCACAGCATTAACCAGCGCTACAGCCGGCAGAAACAATCTTATTACAGCTTCAAATCTTGCACTAACCGGCGCATTGGCTCCTATGCCCGATTTGCCGCCTATAGCTGATTTTACTGTAAATAAATGCAACACCTGCTCTGATCTCCGTTCTTATTTTCTTATTGCTAACAGCACATCCAGCTTTACTTTCCGTAATGCTAGTTGGAATGATACTGTTTCAGATGTTTTATGGACTTTCTCCAACGGTGCAACCTCTCCCACTTCTACAACAATGGGTATAATAGGTAATCACTTTTCTACGCCGGGTTGGGTTACCGTATCGCTTGTTGCAAATTCAAATGCCGGAAGCGATACACTTACAAATACCCATACAGTATATGTAGCTGATACTGCAACAGTAGGCGGGTTAGGTTATACTCAGAGTTTTACCAGCGATTCTGCCATAGCCAATTGGCCGATGTTCAATTTTTATAATAACCAATTCAAGTGGGAGTTTTATACCGGCGCGGGAATAGGTGATAACAGTTGCCTGCGCTATCGCTCCTTTGATAGCTCGCAGAGATATACAGGCTCGGCTGTTGGTGATCACGATGATATTTATACTCCGGCTTTTAACCTGTCAAATACTACCGGCAATATTTATCTTAATTTTTATACATCTGGAGCATACACGCATACAGGGCTTTACCCCGGTTCAACCTATGTAAATGATTCATTTGAAATTGATGTAAGTATTACCGGTGGCTCAATCTGGACAAAGATCGGTGGCTTTGGCGGTGCAAGCCTTGCAGATAAAGGTAATTATGGCGTTGAATATGTGCCAACATCTATTACCGCATGGAAACCTCGTTCCTTCACTATCCCTGCAGTGTATCATACAGCAAATACATTTTTCAGGTTTCGTTATCACCCCGGCAATACAGGTAACGACCTCTATATTGATAACTTTTCTTTAGATGCTTTCCCGGCCGGGATTAATGAAGTACTTGCATCCTCAACTAGTTCATTTAACATTTTCCCCAACCCTGCAACAAATGGTTTCAACCTTATATTTAAAACAGGAAACGACGGCACGATCAGTTATTCTATCAAAGATCTTACCGGCAAAGTGGTATATGAAAATAAAAAGGTATTTGCTTCCAATAGCGTCCAACAAGAATCTGTGTCTCGCGATGCAACACCTGCTGCAGGTATGTATTTCGTTACGCTAACGATTGACGGGGTAAATACAACACAAAAAGTTGTGGTGTATTAATGGTCGTCAATGGGATACTTTAATAAGAGCGGCCAATCGGCCGCTCTTATTATTTACAGGTTATTTATTGGGGGATATTTGTTCTGTTATACATTACGAACCTGATCTGCACTGATTAATACATATATTTGCACCTTTAAAAGAAGCCTTAATTAATTGAGAAAGCAGGTAATTAAAATAGTAAGCTGGTTAATGATTGCGGTATTCTTTGTGGCAGTAGCCCCAAAAGAATATGTGCATGAAGTGCTTTTTCATCACCACGATACCGTTCACCCTGTTTATAAAAAGGGGGAGATCGTCTTTACCCCAAAGCATATACACTGTGATTTTTTAGGATTTGCATTTGCCCCTTATGTTGCTTCTCCGCAACAATTACTTTTATTTAAAGGGGCTACCGTTCATACCGCTAATTATTTACTGCCTGCGTATCAATTCAGTTATTCTTCCGAACATCATGTAGCTTCGCTAAGAGGTCCTCCCTCTGGTTTCTGTTAAGGAATTTGCTTATCCTGCTTTTTATGTCAAATGCCGGCTATTATACCCGGTATTATGCAGCAGGCATAATTACATTATTAACGGGCTGTTTTTTTTGATGTTGTTGCACTGCTACCAACATTGAGTCTTAATTTTTCTGAAACAGCCTATTTTTTTATTCCCAAAACCATAAATGATGCTAAAATATTTTTTTCTTTTTTTCTTCTTTTTAAATTTCTCAGCCTCTGCAAAAATGCCCGGTAACAATTCACTGAATGGTACAGTGAAAGATACTAAAGGTGCACCATTGGAGGGAGTAGTGGTAGAGATACCGGACCTGAAAGTAGGTACGGTTACAGATAGCAATGGTTATTACGTGATCAATAATTTGCCAAACGGCAGGTTTATAGTAATTGCCAGCCAGATCAGTTTTTCCAAAACAACTATTCCTGTCACTGTCACCGGCACCACCCACCAGGATTTCATACTCAATGAAAGCGCGGTAGAAAGTAAAGAAGTAGTTATTACAGGCCAGTCTAAAGCTACCGAAATTAATCGTAGCCCTATACCGGTCGTAGCCATCAACAGCAAGTTTTTGCAGGAAAATATCAGCACCAATATTATTGATGCATTGGTAAGTGTGCCTGGTGTTGCTGCGGTTACTACAGGGCCTAATGTTTCCAAGCCATTTATCCGTGGACTAGGATATAACAGGGTATTGACGCTGTATGACGGTATGCGGCAGGAAGGCCAGCAATGGGGCGATGAGCATGGTATTGAAGTTGATGAATATGGAGTTGACAGGGTAGAACTGGTTAAAGGCCCCGCAAGTCTCATATATGGCTCTGATGCGCTTGCCGGGGTAGTAAATCTTATTCCCACACCGCCGGCACCTGATGGTAAGGTCATTGGTAACTTCACCAGCGAATACCAGAGTAATAATAACCTCATTGGTGGCAGTGGAATGATGTCTGGTAATAATAACGGCTTTTATTGGCTCGCACGTGTATCGCATAAGCAAGCTATGGATTACCAGGATCCTATAGACGGCAGGGTATATGCTTCAAATTATAATGAAAATGATGCCAGTGCTTCATTCGGGTTGAGCAAGAAATGGGGTACTTCTCATCTCGATCTTGCTGCATTCAGTGACCTCCAGGCCATACCGGATGGTCACCGCGATTCTGCCACAAGGCAATTTACTAAGCAGATCACGGAAGCAGGTTTATACATACCTGTTACCAATTCAGAATTGAATACTTACGCTATACCCGCATTGCACCAGCATATACAGCATTACCGCGCTATGTTGTCGAATAATTTTAATGTTCTAAATGGTTTATTAGCCGTGAATGTTGGCTTTGAACGCAGTATAAGGGAGGAATTCAGCCATCCGGAGTATACGAGTGTTCCGGGTCTTGATCTGCAATTGAATACTTATACCTATGATATGAAATATTATTTTCACGCCATAGCAGGGTGGGAGATATCAGCAGGGGTAAATGGTATGTATCAAACCAATGATGTGACAAAAGGAACAGACTTTGTAATACCTTCTTATCAGCAGTTTGATATCGGCCCGTTTGCTGTTTTTAAGAAAACCATGGGCAAACTCGATATTGCCGGAGGCGTAAGGTTTGATAGCCGCACCTTTCATAATGATGCCTTGTATGCCGATACAGCTACCGCGCTTCCTTATGTTGTGGGCAGCAATTTTAATGGCGCTGATAATATTTTCAGTAATTACAGCCATACTTTTTCCGGTATGACTTATAGCCTGGGGCTTGCATATATCTTTTCAAAACAATTTGCTTTAAAGGCAAATATTGCACGTGGGTTCCGTGCACCTAATATTGCCGAGATATCGGCCAATGGGGTGCATCCCGGCACTGATATTTACCAGATAGGTAACCCCAACCTTAAGCCTGAATTCAGTTTGCAGGAAGATATTGGATTCGAGTTCTCATCAAAGCATGTTACGGCAAATGTGTCTGTATTTAATAACAGCATTTCGAATTATATTTTTAACGAGAAATTGCTCAACTCAAAAGGTAAGGATTCTACCCTAGTTGTCAACAATGAAACATTCATGTTCACTTCATCCAATGCACGCTTATATGGCGGAGAAGCCAGTATTGACATTCACCCCCATCCTTTGGACTGGTTGCATTTTGAGAATACTATATCTCTTGTGTATGCTTTGAATGAAGGAGGTCCCGGAGTTAAAATTACAGACAGTAACAGATACCTGCCTTTTATTCCTCCCGTGCATGGCACCTCAGAGTTGAGGGCAAGTTTTAAACATCCGGCAAAGTATTTACAGAATACATTTATCAAAGTTCAGGTAGTAATGTATGCCACGCAGAATAGGGTATATCTTACCGATAATACAGAAACGCGCACGCCCGGGTATACCCTGGTGAATGCCGGCTTAGGTGGTGATATTACCAATCATAAAGGAAAAAAAATGTTCAATATATCTGTATTCGGTAACAATTTGTTTGATGTGGCTTACCAGGACCATTTAAGCAGACTAAAATATTTCGAATTTTATCCTAATGACCCGCGCGGTCACTCAGGCATATATAATATGGGTAGGAATGTAGGTGTAAAACTATCAATACCTATTGACGTGAAGTAGATATTCAGGATCTATTTGCATGATGAAATAGATACAAAGAGGCTTCCGGCAGTAGTTGGGAGCCTCTTTGATATTAATAATTCCCGTAAATTGCATACTAATCAGATGAAGAAGTTTTTATTTTTCACCTTGCTGCTTTTTTCTTTGCACATTGGTTTCAGCCAGGTATATATTCCCATGCCTGCTGATAGTGCTATATGGCGGTACAGGATATATAATCCTGATTATGTCACGCAGGTATTTGATATGATCCTCTTTGTAAATGGAACGGATACATTTGCAAACGGCAAAACCTATCACAAGATATTTTCCCGCTCCCGGATCTATACAGTTCCGATTGACTCTATTCCGCCGGTAGTATCAGTTATCGCAACTTATGGTGATACCTATTATGGGGCAATGAGAGATAGCGGGCAAAAAGTATTTCTCTTATCCGGAAGCGGTGAGCAATTGATGTTTGATTTTAATGTAGCAGCAGGAGATTCTATCCCTGCTTTTTATGGTAAAGACAAAGTTGTTACTATTGATTCTATATTATTAGCAGGTAATTATCACAGGCGTTTTCTTACCAATGACTCAACCTATTATGTTATAGAGGGTGTAGGTAGTAACAGGGGGCTTATCCCCACACTAAATGACAGAGGTGGAACTGTTCAGTTTTTTTGCTACACAGATACCCCGGTTGTATATACTCCGGATTCTACTATTGCCTGCACTTATGTTTACCCGGTTTGGTATGAATCAGTGCCAGTAATCGTGAGTAATGAAAAACTCATCATTGATATTTCCCCCGTTCCGGCTTATGATGTTTTGCATATTACAACATCAGCAAATGAGCCATTGCTGGTTGTCATATACAATAGCGTAGGGCAGGTAGTATGGAGTGGTAATGTGCTCCATAAATTGGATATACCTGTTCTTTCATGGAGCAAAGGGATATACTATATCCAAAGCAAAGTTCCCGGGTCAGAAATTGCAATGAAAAAACTCCTTGTTGAGTAGTCCCCCAAAATATTTTTTTTAAAATACCCAAGATTTTAAATCATTTATACGTCTATATACTAGATGGGTTGATAAAAGCCATCAATTCATAAATTCAATGTTGATTTTTTAACCTGGAACTTATATAACGCAAAATGAAAAAGAGCTACTTTTTATTGTTTGCACTCCTGTGCCTTGCCGGTAAGGCAATTTCACAGGTGAAATTGCCTTGTGGTGCTGATGAAGCAACTAAGCGCATACACGATATGGATCCTCAAATTCTCCAGGCACAAAGAAGTTATTACCAGCAGATGATGTCTGCCGTTAAAAAAATTGACCTTAGTAGGGTTACACGCACTACCCAGGTAGATCAATCAGGAAATCTATCTTTTTGGTATGATATCCCTGTTGTTTTTCATATTGTTCATGATTACAATGAAGGTTCAAATGGAGAATGGCTCACGGACAATTTCATTTTTAATACCATCAATGACTTGAATATTGTCTATGCCAAAGAAAATGCCGATACACAATATGTTATCGCCCCATTTAAAAAATACATAGGCAATCCGCATATTCGTTTACATCTTGCTACTATAGATCCTGATGGCAACCCTACACATGGTATTACACGTCGCAGGTCATACCTTACCTATGTTGGTGGCGACCAGTCTAAAGTAGATGATTGGTCTCCTACCTCTTATGTAAATGTATGGTCTGTAAACCAAATGAATGCAACCAATGGCTTTGCCGCTGCTTATGCTTATTGGCCTTCAGAGGCTGCAGGTATTCCATTCTGGGATGGTATTATATGTTTGTCCACTTATGTAGATCATGGTGGGGCAACAGATGCTAATACAGGTAATAGTTATAAAACAATTAACCACGAAATGGGACATGTGTTTAACCTCCTTCACCCGTGGGGGGCTACTAATGTGCCATATCCTGTTTCTGTTCAGGAAGGGCTTATACCAACTACTCCATGTGGCGATGATGGTGTAGATGATACCCCACCTACTAAAGGTCATTATAGTTGCAATTGTTCAACCACTGATCCAAACAGTATTCAAAATGGAATTAACGATACAGTGTGTGCCCAAAATTATTATAAAGCATATACTGATATTAATGGTCATGATTCGCTTGTGAATTACCCTGATACTGCTAATGTTCAAAATATAATGGATTATTCTTATTGCGCAAAGATGTTCACATTAGGGCAGGTATCCCGTATGCATGCTGCTCTCAACTCAACTCTTGCAGGCCGCAATAATCTGTTTGATACCGTTAACCTTATCGCTACAGGTATTCTGGACCCCACAGGTAATTTCTTTTTACCAAGGCCTGATCTTAAACCAATACTTGAATTTGCTGCTACCCGCGTACTTTATGGTGCTCAACCAACCCCTACTACTTACATGGATAATGTAAATTATTTCACCTTCCCCAATACACTTGTATCATTCCATAATGAATCATGGAATGATACATTGACAAGTTTGAGATGGATATTTTCCAACAGTGCAAGAGTATCAGATACTACTGCAACATCAGTGCTCACTAATAATTCCCTTATAATAAAAAATTATTTCACTCAGCCGGGATGGGTTGATCTTAAAATGATAGGCACGGGTAATAATACCGGTACCGATACTGCTGAATGGAAAAATGCAATATTTGTAGCTGATGCAACCGGAACACCAGCCGATACTTATATAGAAGAATTTGGGCCCGGTGGTAATGCTGCAAAATGGCCGTATTTCAACTATTACAATAATGAATTTAAATGGCAGTTAGATACCACTGTAGGGTTTGATGATCATTACTGCATGAAGTATGTTGGTTATGACAGCAGGATTATTTCTGACCCAATTAATCCAATATATCCTGTTACTGGTACGCCTGCCGGTGATTTTGATGACCTTTTCAGTATACCGGTTGATCTGTCTTCTTTCTCAGATACCGCTAACCTGAATTTTTATTACGCAAGTGCTTCCCGCTCCAGCGCCCTTGCTGATATAAATGACACCCTTGAAATTGACTATGCTATCCCGGCTAATATCAGTTCAACTACTGTTACATGGAAAACATTGGCTATCCTTTCGCAAGGGTCCTTAATTAACAACGGAGCTTTATCTACAGAGTTTACCCCTACAGCGTATTCTAATTGGGCACCACAAACTATTGGTATCCCTAAAGTAGCCAGAACCGCTTATACTACATTCCGTTTCAGGTATTGGCCGCATGCCAATGGCTCTGATCGTATTTTTAGCAGTGGTAATAATTTTTACTTGGATCGTGTTAACTTTAGCCGTATACCAGCATCTGTTAGCAGTGTTACCCTTACTGGTATGGATGTTGCTGTTGTGCCAAACCCTACCAGTGGCGATGCATACGTTGTTGTTAAAGATGCAGGCAATGTTACTGCTAAAGTAATTGTGACTGACATTACCGGTAAACAAGTTTTCACAATCAGCCAAAGCGTAACAGGTGGCGAGACGCAGATATTAGTACCTCATTCTGCAATTGCAGTTCCCGGAATGTACCTGATACAAACTACTACAGGTAATCAGTCTCAGACTAAGAAACTGGTTGTATATTAATTTAGCACCTTCTTTTTAAGTCGATTATTCCCTTTTATTTACAAATTGCAATTTTCCATAGGGCATTATTTTTTATTTCTTGGATTTTTTT
>CAIRZD010000207.1 GCA_903882965.1 uncultured Bacteroidota bacterium | reverse complement strand
TAAACCGCCTGACCTGCAAAAAGATATTTTCTGGAAAAACTCAACCTTGTTCCAGTAAAATCAGGCTTTCCCAAAGATATTTTGCCCTTTTTGAAAAAGTTCCGTATGTTTATGATAAATTATTACCTAAAGCAAAATGATTGCTGCCACTGAAAATACCAGAAGATGTTGAAGTGTGGCACATTGTATTGTTCTGGCCGCCACCTATTATACTACTAGGAGCTTGGTCGCATATCACATTCAAGTAGCCACCACCAATAAAACTACAATTAGACATACCATTTATTCTATTGCTATCACCACCGCCTATAAAAGAAAATAGTGAATACACAAATTGATTTTGTCCTCCTGCAATAGTTGAGCCGGGTGCATAAATATTATTATTGAAACCGCCTCCAATAAAGCTACAATCTGAACTGCTAAATATAAGGTTAGTATCCCCACCACCTATGAATGAAAATACCGCACACACATTATGATTTTGTCCACCTACAATCGATGATCCCTCACCAAAAATATTGTTTGTGTTTCCACCAAAAATACTGCCGTAATTAGCACCCGGTGCAATATAATTATTTCGTCCGCCACCTATTACGCCATATTGTGAGGCCGCACCTGTATCATCAATTGTATTACATTGCCCGCCACCTATTACACCAAAAATAGATCCAAGACCACTCAAGCCTATATTGTTATTGTGTCCGCCACCTATAAAGGAGTTCCCCGTTGGCATAAGTGATATAAAAGAAGCTCCATGTATACCATTATTATTGCCACCTACAATTGATGACCCAACACTGCAAATTCGATTTCCAATTCCACCTCCTATAAAAGAAAGGTTGGACGGGGTACAGCAAATGCCCCCTACATAATCGCTAATAACATTCCCAGTCCCGCCAGCAATCGCAGAACTGTATACCGGGCGATATGGACTGGCTAATGTGCTGCAAATAATGTTGGTATCCCCGCCACCAATAAACAAATTATTGCCTAAAACACAATGATTGCATCCTCCAAAAATTCCTGAATAAGATGATCCCGCACATATTGTATTTGTTTGCCCCCCTCCTATTGCACTATAAGATGTAGCAACCCCCGTATCATCAATACAATTTTGTTGCCCGCCCCCTATCACACTAAAAATAGAACCCATTCCTCCACCCAATACTGCACCAATATTATTAAGATTCCCCCCGCCTAAAAAGGAACAATCCGAACCCTGGTTTATAGTGTTAGTATCACCACTCCCAATAAAAGAGTAACATCCATATAATTGATGGGTAACACCACTAACAATAGCAGCTCCAAAGCCAAATAAATTATTGTCTTGCCCCCCGCCTATAAAAGAATAGTGGGCAGGGATTAAGCCGTTATCAGAAATAATATTTGAATTTCCACCTGCTATAGTTGCCCCAGAGACAGGTCCCAACAAACTAACTATTGAATTACCCCGACCAGCCCCTATAAAATTCACATCTCCACCTATAGTATGACGATATCCTCCACCTATAAAACTACAGTCTGAGCCTAAATTAATTGTGTTAGAGTCTCCGCCGACAATAGCAGCAAACCTGCTAAAAATATTATTGGCACATCCACCACCGATAAAAGAATAATCAGAAGGCACAGAAATCGCAGGTGAATTACATCCAATGTTATTTGCTTGCCCTCCTACTATTACAGAGCAGTTTGGGAGTGATAATTTACCAAAAATAGTATTATTATCTCCACCACCTATAAATGATGCACAGGCATTTATATGATTATTTAATCCTCCAGCAATTACATCATAATCATAGCCCGTATTATTATTATAACCGCCTCCGATAAAACTGAAAACTGGGTAGCCGATAACACCTCCACCATCAATTAAATTACACTGCCCGTTAATAATTGTACTGAAACACCCACATGCATAGTTACAGCAACCATTAATAATAGCGTTATATAATCCCCCATTGCTATATAGAATGTTGTTATCTCCCATTACTATCACCGAGAGATCCGCACAATTAATATTTGAAGGTGTTGCAGAAGGGCAGCCGCCTAATATGGCAGAGTAAGTACCAAAGATAGTACCAGTATCAAGGCCAGTAGCGCAATCTGATCGAACTGATTGAGACTGACAAGTTGATAATGCTGATGGGTCGCAAAAAATATTAATGCTCATATCAAAGTGATTTTATTCTTTATAAAAAGGTACGAAATAATATATATCACCACTATATTAAATGTAAGTCGTATTATTTTATAAAATAAATATTTAGCCATTACTTTTTTATTAATAAATTGTTACGAGACAACCTGCTGTGCCGGATTTGCAATCCGGCAACACACTGTTTGGGATTTGTAATCCCCCGCTCGTCCTCGTTTGCAACGAGGATGCACCGGAATAGCGTCTGCGACGCCAGTCCCCACTAGCCTGCTGTGCCGGATTTGCAAACCGGCACCACACTGTTTGGGATTTGTAATCCAGTTTGTTTCTAATGCTAGCAGGGTTTATCAGGAACTGAAAAGAACTATAGGATCACTCCAAGATTTACCCCTATTCCTACTGGTCGAAGCATCCGCTTCGTCCTAAAATACCGAAGCGTCCGCTTGCGAGTAATATTGCTTATGAGTTTTCAGCTTTGGTTTATTTGCCAAACTGCCAACCACAAACTATGCTGCACGCAGTGAGAAAAAGGTGTATACACTTCTCGGTCAGAAATGCTATTGCCTGCGAACTTTGATCTAAAGAATAATAACAAATGAAAAGCAAACAGTTGGAGTATAGATGCCCTCCCCGTAGCAACTATTCATTTACTCACCATTAAAAAAATAAAGAACAGCACCTTAAAATAAAAACGGAGATGTTCAAATTCTTTGTTGAAGGATAGAAGATGTATGATCTCCATCTTTTGCAAATATTTGCCGGAGATCGAAGAATACATTTTCGAAACATAGCATTTGCATATGCTAATAATGCAAATTGCATATAAATATTATGATATATTGGCAAATAAGTATTTTAAAATCAACACAAAATCTACACTAGATTTTTCAGAAACTAACACATGGAAAATTATTATTACCATAACCGCATCAAAACTACATTACCCCACTTTTCAACTTGCCCCAAAGTGACAAAACCGGGACATTTTTGTTACATTATCGGACATGAAATATTGATAGTCAACAAATTAAAACAAAATAAAAAAATAGAGACATTTCAAAAAATGCACAATAGAGTATTCCAAAATTATCAGCACTCACTCAAGCTGATCGGTAGCTGCACAGCGAGACCACCTTCGGCGGTTTCTTTGTATTTGTGGTTCATGTCGAGGGCGGTTTCCCACATAGTGTTGACGACGGTATCGAGGGAGATGCGGGCGTGCCCGGAGGTGCTTTGGAGGGCCAGTTGTGATGCGGTGATGGCTTTGATGGCACCCATGGTATTGCGCTCGATGCAGGGCACCTGTACGAGGCCGCCAACGGGATCGCAGGTGAGGCCGAGGTGGTGCTCCATAGCTATCTCAGCGGCCTGGAGGCACTGCTCTACGGTGCCACCGAGGGACTCGGTGAGGGCTGCGGCGGCCATGGATGAGGACACGCCGATCTCGGCCTGGCAACCGCCCATAGCTGCGGAGAGGGTAGCGCCTTTTTTGAAGATGCTGCCGATCTCGGATGCGGTGAGGAGGAAGCGAATGATCTTATCATCGGTATAGCCATCGCAGAAGGCTATGTAGTATAGCAATACAGCAGGGACCACGCCGGCGGCACCATTGGTAGGGGCGGTGACGACGCGGCTAAAGGCTGCATTCTCTTCATTGACGGCGAGGGCGAAACAGCTTACCCAGTCGAGCGTGTAGATGAATGACTGGCCGCCACTGCGGATGACATCGAGCCACTGATCAAAATTGTGGTATGGTTTTCCTTCTGTGAGCCTTGTATTGATGGCATCTGCGCGGCGCTGGACCTGCAGGCCGCCGGGGAGCTCGCCGCCGATATGGCAACCACGGTAGATGCAGTCGCGCATGGCATGCCAAAGCTTTAGTACGCCTGCTCTTGTTTCTTCGGGGCTGCGTAGTGCATTTTCATTTTCCATTACTACGCCTGAGATGCTGAGCTGGGTTTTTTCGCAGGCGGCTTCGAGGTCTTCGGCTTTTTCTATCGGGTACGGGAGGCGCACATGGCCATCGTGGCCGTTCTCTTCGCCTTCTTTTACTACAAAGCCGCCGCCGATGGAATAGTAGGTTTCGGCGATCTCATCGCCATTATTAAATGAGCATAGGAATGTAAGTGCGTTGGGGTGGTAGGGCAGGCTTTCATCGTAAAGGAAAACAACATCGTGGGCGGGATCGAAAGTGATCTGGTGCACGCCATTGAGGAGGAGTTTTTGGGTTGTGGTGATCTGCTCTATGCGTGGGGTTATCTGGTTGATATCAAAGGTAACGGGGTCTTCGCCGCAGAGGCCAAGGAGGACGGCGACATCGGTGCCATGGCCTTTGCCGGTTTTGGCGAGGGAACCGTAGAGTAATACTCTTACTGAACTAACATTGCTGATGCCTTTGGCCTCTAAAGTGGCAATAAAACGCTCGGCTGCGCGCCATGGGCCAAGGGTGTGTGAACTGCTGGGACCTATGCCTATCTTAAAAATGTCAAATACCGAAATGCTTTCCATGGGATGCAAAGATAGGGGAGTCGAAAGTCTAAAGTATAGAGTCTGAAGTTGAAAGACCGAAGTTTAAGAGTTTTTTAATAGAAAAATCCAAATTCCAAAGCTTGTTTTTGGAATTTGGAATTTTATTTTTTAAAATTTCAGTTCACTATGGCATAAGGACTTTATCGACTACATGGATGACGCCATTTTTTTGGTATACGTCTTTTATGGTTACCATGGCTATGCCGCCTTTGCTGTCTTTCACTTCGAGGTGCTTGCCTTTTTGCATTACGGTGAGTTTTTCGCCTTGTACGGTTGTTAGTTCGGCCATACCGCCGCCCATTTTTACTTTGTCCATGAGGGCTTTAGAGTCGAGCTTGCCGGCTACAACGTGGTAGGTGAGTACGGAGGTAAGTGTGGCTTTGTTCTCGGGTTTTAGGAGATTGTCTACAGTGCCGGCAGGGAGCTTGTTGAAGGCTTCATTGGTGGGTGCGAATACGGTAAAAGGGCCGGCGCTCTCCAGTGTTGGCACAAGACCTGCGGCTTTTACAGCGGCTACGAGGGTGGTGTGGTCTTTGGAATTCACCGCATTTTCAACGATGTTTTTTTGTGGGTACATTGCTGCGCCACCCACCATAACTGTGTTTTGTGCGTAGGAGGCGGTTGTATTGCCTGCTATTGTTGCTAAGGCTAATGCGGGGATCAAAAGAATACGTTTCATAACATTTGTGTTTTTGTGGTTAAAAAATGTTTTTGTAGTAAGATTTACGGGGCATTTTGTTTTTTGGTTTTTGTTGGCATAATATTTTTTTAATGAGCTACTTTTATAATCTAATAGAACAATATTGAGCGTAAGTAAAGAGCATATAAGCATTTACAACTTATTCGACAGGGATACAGTGCTGCATTTGCGTATTCCCTTTTCATTTTTCCTGCTGCCGGTATTTTGCTTTGGGATCAGCCAGGCAACATCAATTTATCTGTACGATACAATTGTTTTTTTTATTGCACTACACCTGTTTATATACCCGGGCAGCAATATTTACAACAGTTATATGGATAAGGACACAGGGAGCATTGGCGGACTTAAAAACCCACCTCCGGTGACGAGGAAATTATACTATGCAAGTATTGTAATGGATGTTGCGGGGCTTGTGGTTTGTGCGGCGACGGGCTGGCGGAATATGCTGCTGCTGGCAGTGTATGTAGCTTTTTCAAAAGCATATAGCTGGCGCGGGATACGGCTGAAAAAGTATCCTTATATCAGTTGGGCGGTGATCGCGTTTTTCCAGGGGGGATATACTTTTATGCTGGCCAATATGGTTGCTGAGCACAATGTGCATTTAAGTTGGTTTGGTACAAAAAATATTATTTGTATGGTTGTGGCAACATTGCTTATAGGCGGGTCTTACCCGCTGACGCAGATATACCAGCACAAAGAAGACAGCAGCAGGGGAGACTATACGATTAGTTACCGGCTGGGTATAATGGGTACTTTTATTTTTACACTCATTATGTTTGTGGTAAGTGCCGGTATATTGCTTTATTATTTCAGTGCTTATAGCAGTGTGTTACATTTCTTTATTTTCTCCGGATGCCTGGCACCGGTGATGGTGTATTATTTATGCTGGTTTTATAGTACTATGAAGGACCGGCAGAACGCTGACTATGCGCATGTGATGACTATGAACAAAATATCGGCAGCGTGTATGGTGGTGTGCTTCACTATAATACTGGTTATGAATCATATGCCGGTTGTGTGCAGATTTGACAATTTTTGAAAGTTGTCAAATCCAGGAATATGTAAAAGTGGAACTATTTACTTGCTTATTGTAAAACTGAAAGTGCTGCCAATACCGGGTTCAGATTCGATCTTGATATCCCCATTCATTTTTTGTACCAATCTTTTGGCAGTAGCGAGGCCAACTCCGGAGCCTTGATTATTATACCGGTCGTAAAG
>CAIRZD010000206.1 GCA_903882965.1 uncultured Bacteroidota bacterium | reverse complement strand
TTATCAAAATTTTAAACAAAATATGAAATTATTAGTTTGTTCTATAGTTTATATGTTTATGCTTATACCGCATGTTGGTGCACAGGCTTTGCCTGTTACTGTGCAACAGGCAGGCAATCAAAAGCAGACGGCAATTGATTCAATGGATGATGATCAGGATGATCCCTATGATTCGATGTCATTTTTTATGTATGGCGTAAACTATCTTAGTAATAACGTATTTCTTGGCAGATCTGATACTATGTTGATCCCATATATAAGCCCATATGTTGGGTATCACCTTGGATTCGGGCTATTTGCAAAAGCAATGGTATCTTATGACCCTATTAGCCGGGGCGGATATTCCGGGCATATAGATCTTACAACAATTGAAGGGGGCTATGACCATGGTTTTGGAGATCATTTTAATACCGGTATTCTCTTTGATAAATATTTCTATGACAAGAACAGTATTAACGTAAAGTCGAGTTCACAGGGCTCCGGAACTGTATATGGGCAATACAGTAATAAATGGATAGAGCCCACCGCAAGTTTTATGACCACTATCAATGAAAATTCTATGGATTACAACACTTCACTTCTATTAGATCATAATTTCGCACTTGCAGATAATACACTGAATATAATTCCTGGTGCAGCAATGTTTGCAGGTACGCAAAATTATTATGATGAATACTTTAAAAAGAGGTTGAAGAAAAAAGATAAAAAAGTAAAAGTGGATAAAGTTATTGATGATGCAAAGAAATACAAGCCTCTGGATTATGAGTTCTCCACGCAGGCTACTTATAGGGTAAATAAATGGTTGTTTTCTTTTACGGCCACTTATGCCATACCTGTAAGCCCGTCGGTAATTAAACTTCCTACGGAAACAAGAACAGAAAAATTAACCAATAAATTTTTTGTGGAACTGGATATTTGCCATAGATAATTCGTCCGTAATAGCACAGTAAATAGATACACTTTAGTGCTTCACCGTATAATTTTTGGGGATGGAAAAAGGATAATCAAGCTCCTGATCGAAGTCTATTTTGTTAAAGTTCATTTCCAGTATGTATACGTCATTTTCTTTTTGAACATTTAATATACGGTAGGTTGATATTTTCCGGTTGCTGACCATTTCATAATTGCTATAAGCCGTAATTGCCTGGGGGCCTTTTGATTCCCTTGTTCTTAAGTGGCCGGAGCGTATTGTGCTATCTGTTTTATTGAAAGTGATATGTTGTATGTAGCTACTGTCTTCAACCTGTATGCTAAGGGAGTCGCCCAGGCTCACGGCATTTGTTATTGTGCCTTTTCGTAAAGGCTCCCCCGTTACCAGGTTTTGTAAAGATGTGAAGTCAACTTTGGTAGGTAATACTTTAGCTGCCTGGCTTAGTGGTATCCTGGTTACTTCCTGGTCTATGGTGTTTAGCAAAAAGAAACTATCCCTGGTAATAAATAACCGGGCTACAGGTATGGCATCATAAGTCACGTTTATCCATATCACACTGTCTTTACGGATACGGAAGTGGGCAGTGAATACTTTATCATTATCCGGGCCGCTAAAATGTATCTTGGCTTTTCCTGAAAAGGTTTTATAATCGATACGGGCTTCCCATATAGGCGTCAGTTGTTTGATCAGTTGTTTTACCATGCCTGCTGTATCGGCCATAGGCATGGCAGCAACGGTATCATAATCAGGTTGGGGTAAGATAGTATGCATTGCCGTGCGGGCTGTATCAGTAGAATTGCCATAATACCTTTTAGCTTTCCTATCGGTAGTATGCCATTGAAAAGAACAGGAAGAAAGGCTGCCACATATAATGAGTAATATTAACGCCGGAATTATTCTATTCATACAGTTTCCCTTCACTTATTTTTTTGTCTATTTGCGGATCGTCAGTGCCTTTATCTTTTGATAATTTCCAAAACTGCACTGCTTTTTCTTTGTCATTGAGTTTATAATAAACATTGCCTAGATGGTCGTATAGCGTGGCATCTGCATTCGCCCCTGCAAGGTCTATTGCCTTTTGAATGTATATCCTGGCTTTTTCATAATTGCCCTTCTTGTATTCTATCCAGCCGTAAGTATCAAGATAAGTGGCTTCTGTGGGTTTGATCTCTATTGCTCTTTTAGACATCTTCTCGGCTTCATCAAGTTTTTTGCCCCGCTCAGAAAGGTAGTAGCTGTAGTTATTTAAAGTACTGGAGTTATCGTTGTCCAGTTTAAGTGCTTGTTCAAAAGCATTATCTGAAAGATCATCCTGTTTATTCGCGTGGTAAATATCAGCCAGCAAAGAATACATGTCTGCGATAGCCGATTTTTCTGTTTCAGGTTCCATATCTATAGCACGCTTTACGGCAACTATAGCTTTAGGATATTCTTTTTTACTAAAACGGGCAATTCCGTTGTAGTAGCTGATCACTGCCAGGTTAGGGAAGAGCCGCATTGCTTTTTCAGTATATTTTATCAGGGAGTCTGCACCCTTATTGTCTGTGTAAGAATTAAATAATTTTTTCCATACATTAAAATCGGCGGGTTTTATTTCCAGCGATGCTTTGTAAGCCCATGCAGCGCTATCTCCTTTGTTATTTCCATCCAGGAAATCGCCATACAGCGCCATTACCTGTGCATCCGTGGGGTGCTGGCCGGCTAGTTGCCTTATTATTGGCAATCCTTCCACCCGTAAGGCTGAGTCGTTTGGCATTGTTTGTAAGTACTCACCCATAAGGTCTAGCTGGGTCTGCGCATCAAGGTCTTTATTGAAGATCACTTTTTTTACATTAGCTACATAGGATGCCGTGTCTCCCATTTTTAAATAATGCTCTGCCAGGCCCAATTGTAAAGAGGGGTCGTCGGGAATTATCTTTTGTGCCTTGTTATATAGTGCTGTTGCCTTCTCCGACATTTTATTGTTGTCATATATATCGCCAAGCAGTTTGTAGTATTTGCCGTTATATGGGTCGGTCGCGATCATTTGTTTCACTACCTCAGCCGATTTATCTACCTTATTCATTTCAAGGTAAAGATGCACTTTGCGCATATAGATATCTTCATCATCTCCATTGCGTAGCAGCGCCTTGTCCAGGTAGATGATAGCAGTATCAAACTTTTGCGCCCGTTCATAGTAATCGGCAGCCATTTTAGGATATTCTTCATCGTCAGGTTCCGTTTTGCATAATTTTGCAATAATATCTGCGGCCTGTAAATAGTTCCCCTGGTCAGCAAGTATAGACGCATACTCTTCATTATACCACTTATTACCTGCGTCAATAGCTACTGCCTTCTTAATATTCTCTTCCGCCTTGTCGGTCTTTTTTTCACTGATATATATCTTCGACAACTCATAGTAACCCGTAGATACCTGGGGTTTTAATACTACAAATTGCTCGAATAGTTTTTTTGCATGCTCATTGTCATTTTGATTTTTAGCTTTTATTGCTTCAAAAAATATTTCATCCGGTTGTGTAAGTTTAGTCATATTCGCATTGAGTATAGAGTCGGCTTCTCTTTGGGCATAGACATGCGGCATACTTGCGGCCATGCACACAAGAAATACGATATATACTGAGCGATGCAACTTCATTAAAAATATTTTTTCAAAGTTTCACCTTTGGTAAAACATTGCGGGGAGTGATTTTCCGGGCAGTTATGTTGGAGGGAAAGAATGCTTGCCAGTTCAAACTGGTTTTTAATTGCATAGCCATTACCTCATTTACCAAAACTTACAGGAATTCAACTATGTGTTGAAAAATCTCCGAGGCTTAATTCATCGGGTTTGTTTGTGTAAGTTACGTTTTTCCCTAACATTGAAGCGTTGATGCATGCATTTTTAACAACACTATCATTTTGAATAACACTATTTATGATACGGGCGTCTTCTATTACCACGCCCTTTTCGAGCGATACATATGGGCCTATCACTGAATTCTTTATGACCACACCTGCGCCAATGTAGCATGGCGGGATAATAACAGATTGTTCAATTACAGCAGAAGGAGATATTAATTGTTCTGTATTTTTTTTGAATTCCAGCACACGCTGGTTGGTATAAACAAATGCATCTTTATTACCGCAGTCCAGCCATTCTTCTACCTGGTCTGTATAAAATTTCACACCGTTATTGAGCATATGCTCCATTGCATCAGTGATCTGGTATTCGCCCTTGAGCATTATTTTATTATCAATAAGGCGTTGTAATTCTTTTTTCAGGTTATCTCCATCTTTAAAATAGTATACACCAATAATAGCAAGGTCAGAAACAAAATGTGCCGGTTTTTCAACAAATGCTTCGATCTCATTTTGAGCATTCAGTTTCACTACACCATAGGCACGCGGGTCTTCCACCTTTTGCGTCCATACTATAGCGTCTTTACTTTTATCAATACTGAATGCGGCTTTAAAAAGGGTATCAGCAAAAGCAATAAATACATTACCCGTCAGGGATTCTCCTGCGCACAGAATAGCATGTGCAGTACCCAAAGGGGTCTCCTGGTAGCAGATCTTACCTTTGGCGCCAAGCGCTTCGGCTACTTTACACAAATGCTCTTCCACTTCCTTACCGAAAGTAGGAGCTATGATAAAAGCGATCTCTTCTATTTTTTCATTGCAAGTGGCAAGTATATCCTCAACCAGTCGCTGCACAACCGGCTTGCCGGCCACTGGTAATAATGGCTTAGCTGTAGTAAGTGTGTGCGGGCGCATACGCTTGCCCATACCGGCCATTGGAATAATTATGTTCATTTAATAGTATTTATCAGTTAGTATAAAGTTGTTATCAATTCAAGGCTTATGGAGTATAATTATTATTCCATCAGCGTTTAATATCATATCATACACTGCCGGAATGCCCAAATCCACCGGCTCCACGCGCGGTGTTTTCCAGCAGATCCACATTTTCCCATTCTACCTTTTCATATTTTGAAACGATCATTTGGGCAATGCGTTCTCCATCATTTATTATCTGCTCTTCACCGGATAGGTTTACGAGAGGTACCATTATTTCGCCCCTGTAATCACTGTCAATGGTGCCTGGAGTATTGATCAGGGTTAATCCCCTTTTTATGGCCAGGCCACTGCGGGGGCGTATCTGTGCTTCCAGCCCTGCAGGCAAAGCAATATACAACCCTGTGGGGATGAGTTTCCGTTCCATAGGTTGTAAAATAACCGGCTCCGGTAACCATGCCCTAATGTCCATACCACTTGCACCATCCGTTTGGTATGCCGGAAGAAGATGTGGCGATTTATTTATGATCTGTACCTGTGCCATTATTGTGGGCGCAAAGGTAATGAACAGGCAGAAGTGTTGGGAATTATTTTGTTTTCTTTTATAAGATGCTTTAGGATAAGAGGCTACTTAACAGAATTTGAATATTCTAAATGTCAGCTCAAATGTCAAAAACAGAAAAACGATAACATAATAGTAATATGTATGCTATCTTATTAAATTAATTTACTTACCAACACTTTAACACAGGAAAATGTAAATTTGCTGTTCAACTAATTTTAGACAGGGGATCAATGGCATTGTTAGGTAATCTAATAGCACGTTCATTACAACTTCGGAAACAATTCAATTTACCGGTAGCAACTCCGCAAACCTACCAGCGGCATGCGCTACGCCAGTTACTGGAACGTGGGCAATACACCGCTTTCGGTAAAAACTACGGTTTTGGTGAGATTCTGAGTAAAGAAATTGATTTTTTAAAGGTTTTCAGGGAAAGGGTACCCATTCACACATACACAGATATTCATGACCAATGGTGGTATCGCTGCCAAAATGGTGAAGAAAACGTAACCTGGCCCGGTAAAGTGAAGTACTTCGCGCTTAGCTCCGGCACATCCGAATCGGCCAGCAAGCATATTCCTGTTACGCAGGATATGATCAAGTCTATAAAAAAGGTGGGTTTCAAACAGTTATATAGCATGGCCAATTTTAAGATACGGCCGGTAGCTTTTGAAAAAGGGATACTAATGCTGGGCGGCACTACTTCATTATTTGAAAAAGGAGAGTATTATGAGGGCGATATGAGTGGTATCAGTGCCAAGAACATGCCACGCTGGGTATCCTCATTACTCTATAAACCCGGGCAAAGAATATCAAAACGCCATAAATGGGAAGACCGCATAAAACTGATCGTAGAAAAAGCCGACCAGTGGGATGTGGGTATAATATGCGGCGTGCCCGCGTGGGTGCAAATAGTGCTGGAGCGGGTAATAAAGCATTACGGAGTAAAAAATATTCATGAGATATGGCCCAACCTGAGCGTGTATATTCATGGTGGTGTATCAATAGAACCTTATAAAGAAAGCTTTAAAAAACTATGGGGGAAAAACCAGGTAACCCATATTGAGACTTATATGGCATCAGAGGGATCCTTCGGGTTTCAGGCAAGGCCTAATGCAGGGATCAGGCTCGTACTTAACGTAGGGATATTTTTCGAATTCATACCGTTTACAGCAAAGAATTTTGACGAAGAAGGCAATCCCAAGCCTAAGCCCGAAATATTTATGGTGCATGAGGTGAAGGAAAATGTGGAATATGCGGTGGTGCTAAGTACTTGTTCCGGCGCATGGAGATACCTCATAGGTGATGTGGTACGGTTTACTAATGCAGCCGAGCATGAGATAGCAATAGTGGGTAGAACAAAACAGTTTTTGAGCCTGTGCGGAGAGCATATGTCAATCGATAATATGAACAAAGCGATTGAAACAGTTTCGAAAAAGATGAATATTACTATCCGTGAATTTGCGGTTGCCGGATTAAAACATGATAATTTGTTTGCCCACCAGTGGTATATAGGCTGTGATAATGAAAATGTGGATGCTGATAAATTAAAAAAAATGCTTGATGAAACCATTTGTCAGCTAAATGATGATTATGAAGTTGAGCGTACTTCTGCATTGAAAGAAATATTTGTTGAGATATTACCGTGCAGGGTATTTATTGATTATTTGAGAGCAAAGGGCAAAGAAGGTGCCATGAGTAAATTTCCAAGGGTGCTGAAAGGGGCGCAATTAGAAGATTGGGAAGCTTACTTGGATAAAAAAGAGATCAGGCACGCATTATCGGCATAATATGCAGGATGAAAAAATATTAAACGAGCATTAGCAATGGTGCTCGTTTTTGTTTTTACTACGGCTTCATAAAGCTTATTACCTTTGCACCGAATACAGCACGATATGAACAAAACAATTCTCATTACAGGGGCCACATCAGGTTTTGGTAAAGCAATAGCTACACGTTTCGCGCAGGAAGGATATACTGTTTGCATCGCAGGCCGCAGGGAAGAAAGGCTTGCCGAATTAAAAAACGCACTCGAAAAACAATATAGCGTAAAAGTGATCACGCTCGCTTTTGATATAAGAGACCGCAAGCAGGTGGAAGACGCTATCAATAAACTGAAAACGCAGGTAACTGACATAGATATACTTGTGAATAATGCGGGCCTTGCTTCCGGCCTTGCTACTATTGATGAAGGCGATATTGATGATTGGGAGGCAATGATAGATACCAACCTGAAAGGGTTGTTGTATGTGACCCGGCAAATAGCGCCTATGATGAGAGCCCGCGCAACAGGCCACATCATAAATATAGGGTCAACTGCCGGTAAGCAAGTATATAAAAACGGGAATGTGTACTGCGCTACAAAATTTGCTGTTGATGCGCTTAACCAGGCTATGCGTATAGACCTGCTGCCCTATGGTATAAAGGTCACTGCGATCAACCCCGGTATGGCAGAAACTGAATTTTCTTTGGTGCGTTTTCACGGAGATGAAGAGCGTGCTAAAAATATGTACACAGGTATCAATGCTTTGCAGGCCGATGACATTGCCAATATAGCATGGTATTGTGCTACGCTTCCACCTCACGTGTGCATCAACGACCTTACAGTTACCTGCCTCACACAGGCAACCAGCGTATATGCAATAAAAGAAGCAGAAAGAGTAAAACCCCTGTTGTCCTAAAAGGGAACCAGGGATTTAACTTTCAAATAAATATCAACCAGGAATATGAATTTATCAATAATCATTTAATAATTTGAGGAAGCCCCTTTAGGGGGTTGGGGTTTTATGTTCACATCCACCACACAAATAAGAGTTCGTTACGGGGAAACAGACCAGATGGGCTACCTCTATTATGGTAATTACGCATTGTATTACGAAGTAGGCAGGGCAGAAGCGATAAGGCAGTTGGGATACACATACCGGCAGCTGGAAGAAATGGGTATTATGATGCCGGTTGCAGAACTGCATACACATTATTTCAGGCCGGCACTTTATGATGACCTTATAACTGTAAAGACCATTTTAAAAGAACTACCCGAAGGGCCAAAGATCCAGTTTCATTCAGAGTTGTATAATGAAGGAGGGGTATTGCTTAACAAAGGCATCACCACGCTGGTGTTTTTCGATCCTAAAGAAAAAAAGAAAACAAACATCCCGCAGGAATTATATACCCGGTTAGCGCCATTTTTTAAACAGGAACCATGAGCAACATAGCGGCTTCAATTATTACCATAGGCGATGAATTACTGATCGGCCAAACTATAGATACCAATTCAGCATGGATAGCACAACATCTCAATGAACTTGGTATAGATGTGCTGCGCCGTGTGGCGGTTGGGGATGATCGTACGGCAATAATTAAAGCGCTTGATGAAGAAATTGCAGTGGCATCCATTGTTATTATAACCGGAGGCCTTGGCCCCACAGCTGATGATATTACCAAGCCCTTGCTTTGTGAGTATTTTGGTGGCAAGTTGGTCGTTGATGAGCAGGTACTCACACACCTCAAAGATATTTTTACAAAGCGCAACCGCCCGTTCCTGGAGCGTAATATGAAGCAGGCAGAAGTGCCGGATAACTGCACGGTACTATTTAATAAAATGGGTACTGCACCCGGCATGTGGTTTGATGAAAATGACAAGGTGATCATTGCTTTGCCCGGCGTGCCTTTTGAGATGGTGTCTATAATGGAAGTTGAAGTACTCCCAAGATTTAAGAAACGTTTTTTCAGTGATGCTTTATTACATCGGTCAGTGATCACAGCCGGAGAAGGGGAGAGCTTTATTGCAGAAAAAATAAAAGACATTGAGGAGGCATTGCCTGCCCATATAAAGCTGGCATACCTGCCGGGAGCAGGTATGGTGAAGCTAAGGCTTACCGGCCGCGCAGCCGATGCTGCAAAATTGGCTGGCGAACTGGATTCCTGGCAAAAGCAATTTGCCAACAGGCTTGAAAATATAGTTATCGCACTGGAAGACATACCGCTGGAAGAGATTTTGGGCAGATGGTTTGTAGCCAATAATGCAACTCTTGGCATGGCTGAAAGCTGCACAGGTGGATATATTTCACATCATATTACACAGGTGATGGGTTCTTCCGCTTATTTTAAAGGTTGTATAGTCTGTTACAGTAATGATATAAAGGAAAAGATACTCGGTGTAAAAAAAGATACCATTGAACAGTATGGGGCAGTCAGTGAGCAAACGGTGACCGAACTGGCACAAAACACGCTATCAGTCTTGGAGGTTGACTACTCCTTTGCCATTACAGGCTTAATGAGCATTGGGGGTGAGAGTGATAGAATTGATGTGGGTACTGTGTGGATGGCAGTGGCAGATAAATATACTGTAAAAACAAAGAAATTCTGGTTTCCTTACGATAGGCCCAGGAATAAGGAAATGGCCGTATCAATGGGTATGCTGATGTTATGGAAATTCATTAACGGGAAATTGTAAACCTCTAAACTTATATAGATGCCTGATGTTCCCGGTACCGCTAAATTTATATTTCTTGTCGGCATGCCTGCCGCAGGGAAAACTTATTGGGGAAGCAAAATTGCAATCGGGTATAAATTGCCATTCATAGATCTCGATGTATTTATAGCTGAGCAGGAAAAAGCAAGCATATCTGCTTTGTTTGCGATGTACGGAGAAAATGGTTTTCGTGAACGGGAACAAAAACATCTCAGGAAGTTGATCAGAACTTTGCCAAAGACTGCGATAATTGCATGTGGTGGCGGTACCCCTTGTTTTGGTGATAGTATGGAGTTAATGAAGCAGTCGGGCAGGGTAATTTATTTACAGGCAGATGTTCCCTGGTTATTAAATAATTTAAAGAATACTAATGAAGTAAGGCCATTACTGAATAACAGGGGCGATATGTCTGCTTATTTGCAGGATATGCTGGATAAACGGAAGTCATTTTATCAGCAGGCACATTATATTTTACAAACAAAAGACATTTCACTCACTACCTTTGCCAAAATCATCGCTCATGTATAAACCGGCATTAACGGCTGGCGCATTATTTGCGGCCCTTGCTGTTATATTTGGCGCTTTTGGTGCGCATACGCTTAAGGAGACATTCCTGATGCCACAAGATCAGTTAGCGATTTTTGATACCGGTGTGCGTTACCAGTTTTATCACGGCCTCGGTTTATTGATAACGGGAATAATTTTCTCTTCTTTTCCTGTTAAACAACTAAAATTGGCAAGTACATTTTTTATCATTGGTATTATTTTGTTCAGTGGTTCCCTATATGCCATGACATTACTTCGCATTTCCGGTGTTGGTCTTGGGCCTGTGGGCATTATTACACCCATTGGAGGCCTGTGCTTTATTATAGGATGGGTATTGCTGTTGGTAGGCATTATAAAAAATAAATAGCATGTTGATAAATGATTTCTACACTTGCCACGACATTATACAACAGGACACTGAATTAAGTTGCCGTATTGTTTTTAATACTGAGCATGCCATATTCAATGGGCATTTTCCCGGCCAGCCGGTAGTGCCGGGTGTGTGCATGATGGAAATTGTGAAAGAATTATTGCAAAAACAGGTAAGCCGGCCGTTAATGCTTCACAGTACCCGGAATGTAAAATTCCTGCAATTTGTAACTCCGGATATGCAGCCTGTTGTGCATATTAATTGGAAAGAAAATGATGCAGTATATACGGTGTCTGCTTTTTTTAGTTTTGGTGATGTTGTTTCATTTAAATTGGATGGGAGTTATGGCCCGATTGTCACTGTACAATAGCAGGCATTACTTGTCTATGGCTTTAAAAGCATAAATATTTTGACTGACTGTAAATCGTCAGCATAAAGTGGACTAAAAACAGCATAACTTTAGAT
>CAIRZD010000205.1 GCA_903882965.1 uncultured Bacteroidota bacterium | reverse complement strand
GATGCCCTTGCAACGTTTTGGAAAACACATGGATTGCCAGATGCTTTGCAAATGGATAATGAGCTGGCTTTCAGAGGCAGTAACCGCTATCCACGTAGCTTTGGAGCCGTTGTTCGCTTTGCTCTTAGTCAAGGTGTAGCAGTCATTTTTATCCCGGTTGGAGAGCCTTGGCGTAATGGTATTATTGAAAAGTTTAATGATACATATCAGCTAAGATTTCTAAGAGCTTACAGCTTTGATAATTTAGAACAATTAAGTCAAAAAGAACAGTTGTTTATTAATTTTCATAACAGTAATCATCGCTATAGTTCTCAATCTCATAAAACACCAAATGAAGCAAAAGCATTACAAATGCCAGCTATTTTATATAAAGGAGTAATCCATTTACCATCCTTGAAAAATGAAATAATTATACCACTTAATAAAGGCTGTATTTATTTTATCAGGTTTATCAGAAGTGATTTAAAGCTCAATCTGATAAACGAAGTATTTATTGTAAAAGATAACCTGAAATATAGCTATGTTGTAGCTGAAATAAATATAGAAAATCATTCATTAGTTATCAGGCAAAATGATGAAATTATTCAAACCTTCCCTTACGATATATCAGCAATAAATTGGTAGCTTCTTGAATTGTATAAAGTAGCTGAAATATATTAAGTGTAACCGATGTTCTGCTACAGTATTGAGCCTTAAGCGCCCTTAAGGGCAACCACAATAGCGGGTATTCTTTAAGGATATGCAAAAAGTGTAACCTATGTTGTGCTATACGACAATTAGCATTTAATAAAACAAAATTGAGGATTAAATTGATTACGTTTGCAACCAAAAATGAATAGACCTAATTACTTTAATGTCATTGAAGAACGATTAAATCTTCTTTCACTTAGGATAATTTCTAGAGGTAAGTTGAATATTTTGGACTTTCATGGACATTCTGAAAACTTCTATCAATACTTTTTGAATGAGATTTATGGTTGGAATGTTACTAACGAAAATGATAACAAACAAAATGTTGAGGCTATTGATTTAATTGACCATACGAATAAATTTATTATTCAAGTTTCATCTACCTCAAGCAAACAGAATATTGAATCTTCGCTTTCAAAGGACTTGATTAAGAGTTATGCAGGTTATACTTTTAAGTTTGTCTCAATTGCGAGAGATGCCGACGATTTAAGAAACAACTCGTTCAAAAATCCTCACGGAATTAATTTCACTCCTTCTTCTGATATAATTGATGTTAAATCTATTCTAACAAAAATAAGAGGGATGCAAATTGATGACCAAGAACGAATTTACAAGTTTGTAAAAAAGGAGCTAGCTATTGAAATAGATCCCACGAAATTGGAATCCAACTTAGCTGCTGTTATAAATATTCTTTCGAAAGAGGATTGGGATAGGTCAGATTCTGCTGTAGAAATTGATAGTTTTGAAATTGATCGAAAGATTTCTCACAATAATTTGAACGGTGCAACAGTTATAATCGAGGATTATATGGTTCACTATGGAAGGGTTGATAAAATTTACTCAGAATTTGATTCACAAGGGAGTAACAAAAGCAGTTCCGTTCTCAGTAAAATAAAACAAGAATATGCTAAAGCAAAAAGTAATTTGACGGACGACAAACTTTTCTTTGAG
>CAIRZD010000204.1 GCA_903882965.1 uncultured Bacteroidota bacterium | reverse complement strand
TTTATCTCCATTGGCGCCATCCACATAAGTCACATAGGGGGTAGCGTTACTGTCTATTGCTATGGTGGTAAATTTCACACTCCCTGCTGAGAAGGCTGGGCTGCCAACTGAAACCCAATTGCTTCCATTAAAATCCATTACTGATGCTGCACCGCCATTGATGATATCACTATATACCACATAAGGTGTACCACTTTTGTCAATAGCAATTGAGGTGTAATATGCATATCCTGCTGATAATCCAGGGCTACCTACTGCCCCCCAACTACTACCATTGAATTTCATTACAGTAGCTCTTCCGTCATCCAAGCCATCCTGGTAAACTACATATGGAGTGCCACTTCCATCTATGGCTATTGAGCAGAAATACGCAATCCACCCTGAAAACCCAGCGCTACCTACGATTACCCAACTGATGCCATTGAATTTCATCACTGTAGCTTTTTGGCTATTACCATAATCTGAATAAACCACATAAGGTATATTGTTTCCATCTATTGCTATAGAGGGGTAGTTTGCTGAACTAACGGAAAAGTCTGGACTGCCAATAGTTACCCAATTGCTGCCATTAAATTTCATAACCGTAGCTTTACCACTATATGCACCAGCTGCAAATAAAACATAAGGCACACCTCCTGTATCTATAACGATGGAGGTGGAAAGCGCTATACTATCGGTGAACCCCGGGACTCCAACAATTATCCAATTGCTGCCATTATATTTCATTACCGTAGCCTTCCAGTGATTCACAGAATCTGTATAAACAACATAAGGTGTGCCATTTTTATCTATTGCTATTGATGTATAATTAGCCTCACCAGCAGAGAAACCTACGGTACCTAGAGGATTCCAGCTTTGAGCATAAACAGAAAAAGATGTCGTGAATACGATAGCTATCAGGATGATAAAGTTTATAGCTGCTATTTTCATAGGTATACTTTTACTAAAGATAACTATTCAATGAGGATTTTATTAGTAAAGGAATTCTTTTTATCTAATTAAAATTTGGGGCAGACGGTTTTTTGTGAGATACCTGATTTATCGGTATAGTTGCCGGTGAAAAAGAGGGTGATCTCGCAGCCTCCCTGCATATAGCTTGCGGGTACAAGGGTGGATATATTGACATCATAGCTAACGCCCAATGACATTTTTTTGTGCCTGATCTTTATTATCGGAATGATGGCATCCTGGTAACGGTAAAAGGCACCGCAGGAAAGAACAAACAGCTGATCGATGCCTTGTGAAGCGGCTACCCAGCTAAGGAGGCCACCCATCATTGTCTCGGAATAAGTGCCCTGGGAAGCGTAATTGCCCTGCAGCATTAAAGCAACATTCTCATTTAAATCACAACTCATGCCGAGATTTAGATTCCACCTGATATCTTCTGTGAGGCCGGGGACCTTGTAATAAGAAAAGTTGGGCTGTGAGAAATGGTATCCTGAACACCCGATGATGTATGTGACCTTATTATCCCTGCCGGTGCTTGTGTTGAAATTAATACCTGCGCCTGCATCGAGTACCGTCATGCGGGGATTGGGGAGATTTTCGAGTGTAGGGTTGTTAGCATTGAAATGGCCGTTTTGATACTGGTTATTAAAAGTGGCTTTTGACGGGTCGAAACTATATTGCAGGTAACCGCCTGTGAAACCAACCGACAGGTAGGTGTTGTGCTCAGGGTCGATAGATTTATTATAATTTATGGCTGGGTAAAAGGCTGTTATTTTCTGGTCTATGCTACCTGCCTGATCGGCATAACCAAGTAAGCCGAAACTAAAGAAATCATTATTTACACTGCTGACCGCTACGCGGGTTTCGGCACTTACAAGCTCGGTCTGGTAAGGGTTTGTGATGCTGCTCCACTGATTGCGGTAGTAGGCACCGAATTTATAATCATCGGCAAAAACGCCTGTAAGCGCAGGGTTGCGGAGAATAGATGTTTCGTAAAATTGTGAAAAATGTATATCGGCCTGTGCATGAACAAAAACAGGAATCAAGAGGCATAGCGCAAGCAGCAGTGTGCGGCACTTTGCGATATTGATCTTTGTATTTTTGTATAAACTTTTCATACACTTCTCTTTTCCGTAATAGTTATCAACCTTACCTGATAATTGTAACATCTCCTTTTATAAATACGGGTTCGCCTGTTTCGCATACAGCGTCTATAACATAAACATATACATCGGGCCTTGGGGTGGCACTGCCATATGAACCGTCCCAGGCATTTTTTTCATCGTTCATTTGGATATTATCCCTTTCAAAAAGCAACTCGCCCCACCGGTTATAAATGCGGAAAGATTTTATCAGCTGAATACCGGTGCCACGCGGATAGAATACATCATTTTGCCCATCGCCGTTTGGTGTAAATGAGTTAGGAATGAACACCTGGCTGGTGTTGCAGTATAAGTGTATGGTCACAGAATCAGAATTCCTGCAATCATGATCTGAGGCTACATCTACCATATAGGTAGTAGTTACGGACATACTGGCAACAGGGTTGGAGCAGGTTTCACAACTGAGCGTAGTACCGGGAGACCAGCTATAGGTATATATATTAGTGCCGGTGGCCTGCAGCTGCGCGGTAGTGCCGGCGAGTATTGTTTGGTCGGGGCCGGCATTGACGGTGGGTAGCGGGTAAACGATAACAGTAACGTAGTTAGTGTCCGGGATGCAGGAGCCCAACTGCGCTATGACGGTATAAGTAGTAGTGCCAGTGGGATCGGCAATAGGATCGCCAATATTATTGCTACTGAGCCCGGATGGTGGCAACCAAGTAAATTTAGTAGCCCCGGAATCATAAAGCGGAACTCTTACGCCCTGGCATATAGCAGTATCGCCATAAGCAGTGCTTGTAGTTTTGGTTTTCAAGGAAACTGAAACTGTATCGGAGTTAACGCAGCCATGAATATCAGTACCTGTGATTGTATAGGTAGATGTGGACAATGGCCATGCATTTGCGGGATTGCAGGCTGTGCAACTAAGTGTAGTCGGCGGGCTCCATGTATAAGATACCCCTCCGAACGCATGGAGGGTAGCGGTATCTCCAACGCATATTGTGGTATCAGGTGATGCGGTAATAACGGGCGGCGGATATACGGTTACCTGCTGGGTAATTGTGGCTATGCACCCCCATGCATCAGTAGCCGTTAAGGTAACTGTATAAGTGCCTGCTGCGGGAAATACATAGATGGCAGTATCGGCAGTGCTTGTAATGCCGCCGCCGAATGACCATAACCAACTATCTACAGTGGACCAATAACTGGAAGAGGTATCAATAAAATCAATTTTTTTATCCTGGCATGCAGGGCCTGTTTTAAATCCGGCAGTGACCGCATCAACTTTTATAGTGTCGAGGCCAATACTTGAATTCTGGCATCCTGTGTTATCACTGAGAATCAGCTTTGGAACATAACCACCGGGTATAGTATAAGTATGAATTGTATCATTTGTAGATGAAGCACTGCTTGTGGTGCCATCGCCAAAATCCCAGATGATACTGGGTACATTTTCGAGTGTGGCGCTGAAATAAACAGTGAGCGGGGCACAACCTGAATCGGGTGTATAAGTGAATGCGCCTGCATAACCATATATTTTTACGTGCCTTATAGCTGTGTCTTTGCATCCATATACGTTAGTAGCGATGAGCATTACGGTGTAATAACCGGATGCAATGTATATATCGCCCGGGGAGAAATCAGTGGAGGAATTGCCATCACCAAAGGTCCAGTTATAGGAAACAGCGCCATTGCTCAAATTGGTGAACAGCTCTGATAGCGGCGGGCAGATAGAGAACGAATCATTCTCTGTAAAAGCTGCTACCGGCTGGGTGATGTTTATATAGTTCAGCATCTGCACTGTATCTGTGCAACCGTGCGCGTCTGTAACAACGAGTGTAATTGTATAACTGCCGGATAATGAATAAATATGCGTAGGAGACATGAGCGTAGAAGTGGTACCATCGCCAAACGTCCAGAATGAACTTACAATACCTGCAGATGTGTTATAAAAATTAACAACGGCACCAACACAAGGGTTTATGGGGCTGGCATAAAATGTAGCTACCGGTTTGTATGCGTTTATGAGATCAGGATCAACAACGGTATCTTTGCAGCCAATATTATCAGTAACTATTTCTGTGATGCCATATGTACCTGCAGCAGTGTATGTATGCGCAATGGTGGGTGTACCTATAGAAGCAGTGGCGCCATCACCAAACGCCCAGTTGAAATTAGTAAATGTGGTGCCGACAACATCGGTACTGTGATCTGTGAAATCGACTGTAAGCGGTACACAGCCGGATGGTGGCAGTATGGTAAAGTGGGCTACGGGCTTGGCAACAAGAATGTAATTATTCTTTGTCAGTGTATCAGCGCAACCGTGCGCGTCTTTTATGATCAACATGATAGTATGAAGGCCAACAACATGAAACGTGTCTGTATAAATCTTGCTGGTATCATCTCTCAATACACCATCGCGATACCAATTATAGCTAAGCGCACTATCACCAACTACAGCAGGTGTGAAACGGACCCACCCATCCCTGCATATAGCCGTATCATTGGCTGTAAAGGTTATTGTGGGTTTAATAAGGTCTATTAATATCGTAGTTGTATCCCTGCAACCACTTGCAATATTGTAAGTGGTAAGGGTTACGGTGTATGTGGTGAGTGCAGGATAAAAATGAACCGTATCACTAGCGGTGGAAGTAGTGCCATCACCGAATATCCATAAATGGCTATCATCACCAAGCGAGTAATCAGCGAAGGAGACCTCGTTTGGCGGGCTACATTCGTAACCTGATGCTATAATGGCCATTGGTGAATCAACGATAATACTATTTGTCATTATAAATGTATCGGGACAACCATTATCATATGCGATAAGCATAGTGGTAAAAGTACCGGGTAATATAAATCCATGTGTGGGGTTTGTTATTGTGTCGTAAGTGCCATCGCCATATAACCACAGATAGTTAGTAGCGCCGGTACTTGTATTAAGAAACGATACTGACTGCCCATAACAAATAGTAGTAGGAAATGCAGTGAACGAAGCCACCGGAGGCGTGCCTACAAGCACAGTAAGATGGGCAGTATCAAGGCAGCCATTTGCGGTAATTATGGATACAGTACAAGTGTAAGTGCCCACAGCAGTATAGGTATGTGTTGTTGAGGCCCCACCGGACGTGGCGGCAGACCCATCACCAAAATTCCATTGATAGGATGATATGGCATATGGGTATGGGCCGGTAACGGGACAATCAGTGCTGATATCACAACTGAAATGAACGGTAAGTGGCTTACAACCCGAAGGAATAGAATCGTGATTTATTTTGATCTGAAGGTTGTAGATGTTATATAGTTGCGAGATTGTGTCAATGCAACCGGAGCTATTGACAACTATCATTTTCACTGAATCACTGCCGCAACCCGCATAGGTGTGCGTGCTGGTAGTACCTGCAGCGGGCGACGTACCGTCACCAAATATCCAGGAAACGGTGGAACCGGGAGGAACAATGCCGGTAAATGAAGCTGTAGCAGGAGCAGGGCAGGCATGAGCCGGCGATATTGTAAATGAGGCTGCTGCGCCGGGTAGTATGGTTATAGTATGGGTGATGGTATCATGGCAGCCGCCATTTGAAACAATAAGTGTTACTATGTAAGTACCCGCGGCGGTATAAGTGTGTGTACCGTTAGTTAAGTTTGAAGTACCACCGTCTCCAAAATACCAATTGCTGGAAGTATAGCCTGTACTGGTATTATTAAAAGTGACGGAAGAATTAATACATGCTGAAGCAGGCCCTGTAAAAGCAGCCACGATGCTGCCAACATACACATAACCCGGCCGGGTCAATGTATCAGTGCATCCGTTACCATCTGTGACTATGAGACTAATGGTGTATGAGCCGGTAGTGGTATAAGTATGAGATGGGTTATTGCCGGTAGCTGAAGTGCCATCTCCAAATAACCACGTGAGATTAAACGGCCCGGTACCGGTAGAAGTATTTGTAAAAACTACGCTACCCGGAGGATTGCAGACATAGTTGGTACTGACCGTAAAGTTGGGTACTGATGCAGTAAATACATGTATATACGCCGTTTTTGTGAGTGAGCTGATACACCCCTGGCTATTGGTAGCCGTCAACGTAATATTATAGTAGCCTGATGTAGTATATGCATGAGATGGAGTGGCCGAGGTGCCGGAAGTACCATCACCGAAATTCCATAAGTAAGTTAACGGACCTGCAACGCCTGAAGAAGAAGTGCTGGTAAATGTTACAGGTACTCCGGGGCATATAGAAGTATCGCTGACTGTAAAGCTTACTGCCGGCGTAGGATATACGGTTATGATAACTGTGTGGGTAGTAGATGAAGATCCATTGGATGCGGTAAGTATTACTGTGTATGTGCCCGCTGCGATATAACTGGTAGAAGGGTCTGTAATGGCTGTGATGACTCCATTGCCAAGGTTCCAGCTGTATGTTGTAGCACCGGTAGAGGTATTGGTAAAATGAACAACTAATGGAGAGCAACCTGAAATGTAGTCTTCTGTAAAATTTGCAGTTTGCCCATTAACAGTGTAACCTGAGATAAAGAGCAAAAGAACTACTAAAGCAATCCGGGCAAGCTGCTTCATAGATATATAATCTAAATATATTGAGCGAGGGTTATGTTGAGTTACAATACTTTGTTAAAGTATAGACGGAAACGGTGGGGGAAACGTTGGGATTTTATATTAATATTTCGCAGTAAGGGTAAAATATAATGCCGGAATTGATCAATCACCTATTTATATGTGATGATTTATTTATAAGAGCAGGAATTTATCGGCATCATTTAAAACAGGGAAATCAGCCCTGAGCTTCAGCAATGGTTCTTTTTGGAGCGTTACAGTATGGCAGGCCACTTCATTTGATGATTGCCATATTTTTTCACCCAGCGGGCCGAAAACGCTGCTATCACCTGTGTAGTTATTATTCTTTCCGTCGATGCCCACCCTATTTACGCCTGCTACATAACACTGGTTTTCGATAGCACGCGCCTGTAATAAAGTTTTCCAGGCAAGGCTGCGCTGTTCGGGCCAGTTGGCTACATAAAGCAATACATCATACTCTCCACCCTGGTTTCTTGCCCATACCGGGAAACGCAGGTCATAACACACCTGAAGGTTTATGCGCCAGCCATTAACCTGGGTTATCAGTCGTTTATCACCACGGGTATAATGTTTGTCTTCATTACCATATGCAAATAAATGCCGTTTGTCATAAATACCTATCTTACCATCGGGTTGCACCCAAAGCATACGGTTGTAATACTTCCCATCTTCTTCAATAATAAGGCTACCGGCAAGTATGCATCTGTTTTTTGCAGCTATGTCTGTCATCCATTTTACAGATGACCCATCCATAGGCTCAGCAAGCATTTCGGGGTTCATGCTAAAGCCGGTGCTGAACATTTCGGGTAGCACTACTACATGCTTAGGACCGCTAATGGTAGCAATAGTAGCTTCGTATTGCTGTAGATTTGCAGTCTTCTGCTCCCAAATAATATTTGGTTGTATTAGTGTTAAATGTAGCTGTTCTCCCCGCATAATTTGATATGAAGCTACGATTAATTTAAATTTGTCAAAAACTGTGGTACAGCGTTAATTATTAAATGCATTAATAAAACAGCGTTATACATATTGGGGCATTAAAGAAGCCCGGTTAGGATAACGTAAATAAACATGAAAAGATCACTCATCCTATTATTACTGCTTTTTATAACTACAGTTGCATTTTGTAAGGATAAAAAAAAGCCTAAGCCCTTTGCGCGCAGCAGATGGAAGGAAACAATACGGATGAAGCCCGACTCCTCGTTTGTAGCTTTTAAGGATACTCTTTTTATTTCATTCAGGGGGAAAGACACTTTCTCTTATCATTATATGACCGGCTTCGTTTATACCGGCGCGTATATATTTAATGAAGACAGCATACTCGATTTTGGCACAGCCAGTTTTAGGGTATTATTAAGTAAACCGGCAAAACTGGTGCTGGCCAATGATGCGGGTATTTACCAGTTTGTACCTGATTCTTCAGATACGGTTAAGGCTATTTTCATTCCCAAAGATGAAAAGATATTACCGGTCACGGATATAGACCAGATGATAGGCCACTGGACGGTGTATAAGAAAACCTCAGAGGATCATAACAATGTTCCCGATGTTGGCTTCCAGATAAGATCAGCATATATCACCGGGGCTTCGACGGATGGTAAACTGGGTTATCTATATGGGGGTAATGATGCCGACAATGACCCATCGTGGTATATTAAAAATTTCGGTTCAGACCAGTCACTGCAATGTGAGGGGAAAAAGGCACGATTTTTAAAAGTGATAAAGTGCCAGAATGGTGAAATGATACTTGAAGAAGACGGTATGAAATATTTCTTTAAGCAGTTCAAGTAAATAATTTATGCAACGGACGCTAGTATTGATAAGGCATGCCAAGAGCAGCTGGTCGAACCCGATGGAAAGCGATTTTGACCGCCCGCTGAATGAGCGTGGGAAAAAGGAAGCGCCCGAGATGGGTGAAAGGCTGAAAGCAATAAAGCTTATCCCGGATCTTATTATATCAAGCAGCTCAAAGAGAACCCGGCAAACGGCGAAAAGAATAGCAAAAGAAGTGGGTTATGATGCTGAACACATTAAATGGGAAGAAAAATTGTATCATTGCATCCCCACTATTTTTGAAGAAGTGATATATGGTATAAAGGATTCTGTGAAAACGGTGTTTATTGTGGCGCATAATCCGGGAATCACAGATTTTGTTAACCAGTTATCACCAGACTTCAGGATAGATAATATGCCTACCTGCGGCATAGTGTGCGCAAATATTGAAGCAGGGCAGTGGACAGATTTTTCTACAGCAAAAAGAAAAGTATTTTTATTCGAATATCCGAGAAAAGATGATAACACCTAATAAATCAATAGTTCAGATAACCGCTATTTTAGAAAAGCTATTTGAAGAACATTTTGAAAAAGCCCCGGAAACTATTGAAGCACTGGCTGTTTCAGGTTCAGACCGCCGTTATTACCGCCTCACCTGCGGAAAGAAAGTAGCTATAGGCACCTATAATACCAATGTAGCTGAAAACAATACCTACTTCTACTTCACAGAGTTGTTCAGGAAGCACCAGATAAATGTGCCTGAAGTATACAAAACAAGTAAGGACCGCCGCGCATACCTACAGCAAGACCTGGGGAAAACTTCTCTCTTCGACCTTGTTATTAAAGATGGATATACCGAGCCGGTAAGGAAGTTATATCATACCGCACTTACACAACTTGCAAAAGTGCAATGGATAGCCGGTAGAGAGGTTGATTATAAACAATGTTTTGCAGCGCGGCAATTTGATGAAAAAGCCATAATGGCCGACCTGCTTTATTTTAAATATTATTTTGCCGACCTGCAGAACATACCATATGACAGATCACTACTGATCAGTGAAATGGAACTGCTGAGCAAAGATCTGGGCAGAGTGCAGCCACAAACCTTTATGTACCGGGATTTCCAGAGCCGCAACATTATGGTGCATGAAGGCAAGATATACTTCATAGATTTCCAGGGGGGCATGCAAGGGCCACCGCAATATGATATTGCATCACTACTGTGGCAGGCAAGAGCCCAGCTCCCTGAAGCATGGAAAGAAGACTTACTGAATGGTTATATAAGCAGCCTCAATGATATGCATGTGCCCCGTATGGATGAGATCCATTTCAGGCGCGGCTATGTGCAGTTTGTGCTGGTGCGTTTGTTGCAAGTATTAGGATCTTATGGTTTCCGAGGGCTGTTACAACACAAGGCGCATTTTATTACCAGCATAGGGCCGGCGTTGAAAAACCTGGATATATTTCTTTCCGGTCATCCGCAAACGCCTGCATATCCTGAGTTACGATCGCTGCTTGAAAAAATATCATCGCCTGATATGCAGGACAGATATGCAACTGTAGCAAGTGTGGAAAAACCCAAGCTAGAGGTACAGATCAGTAGTTTTTCATACAAAACCGGCATGCCCAAAGTGACCAGCCCCCATGGTGGTGGTTTTGTATTTGATTGCAGGGGCATACTGAACCCGGGCAGGTATGTAGCCTATAAACATCTTACCGGTAATGATGAGATGGTGCGCCAGTTCCTGGAGCGGGAGACACGCATGCCTGATTTTATGAATTATGTCTATGCGCTGGTATCAATAAATGTTGATGATTATATTGCCCGTGGTTTTGAGCAATTGAGCGTATCGTTTGGCTGCACAGGTGGCCAGCACCGTTCTGTATATGCTGCTAACCAACTTGCTGCTTATTTAAAAACAAGGTATAACCTTGAGGTTTCTGTAACTCATTTGAATGAAAAGAAATGGGCACAGCAGGAAGAGACCACGGAACCTATATAAACAAAGCCCAGATCATTACCAGATACCATTCCAGGAGCTGATACCTATCCATGCACCCGACTGGGTTTCCGGGCCGGGTTTATTCAGTGGGAATTGTACTTTGGGAACTTCAGGTATACCTCTCAGAGTAATAACATCTGATTTGCTTTCTTCGTATGCCGGATGTTTTTGCGGTTTTTGTGGCTCTTCGTAAGTAGAATTATTATTTCCCGGAGCCTCCCCGCATATTGCATAGCCGTTATCACTTTTACATACTTTGAAATTCATTATCACAGTATCCTTGACAATTGCTTTTTTATGGTAAGCTGTTTTGGCAATTTTATGGTGTGTGTTTTGTGCAGCCGCATTGAAGCAAAAGAATACGATCAGGGCCAATGCAGTTAGTGCTTTGTTCATAGCCTATTGTAATTGAAATTCATATAAAAGCAATGATAATTAATGGCAATAAAGATAAGCAGAGTTTACGTCTTTGTGCCTTGGTGGTTAAATTATTTTGCAGGTATATAATAGAAAGAGGATGTCGTTTTAGGACATCCTCTTTCTATTATTCATGGTTTTTATAGAATGCCAGTATTTTACTGAGTTACTGCAGGGTTTGAAACGTTTACATTACGTTCCCTGTTTTTTTCCGGCCCATCATATTGTGGACTTGGGCAACCCTTGTAAGGAGCACGGTTTTCTTCAGCTACATTATTACCCACATAACAAGATCTCATTTTGCCTTTTTGAGTGTAGTAGCCTTCATAGCTATAGGGTTTTATTATACTATACCCTGCATATGATTGTGATTGTGGTACAGTATTATCTACAGTGGCGTCGGTTGCTTCATTTTGCGCATAGGAGCCGTTTTGTATATAATCGTTCGGGTTAGGAGCCTGATCGTTATCTACCACGAAGATCGGATGCGTAGAATTGTTGTAATCGGCTGTTTCGCAGCATATAAAATAGCCCCTGTTGTTTTTGCATACTTTAAAGTTTTCAGCGTATTTGGTTTTATAGCAGTCTCTTCCTTTACTACATACCTGAGTTTGAATAACTTCGCAATTCTTTTTACTGTCTGTCTGAGCTTCCGCACTGCAATAAGTCAATCCTGTCATTGTCAGCGCCATTAGTATCTTTTTCATAATTGTAAGTTTTTAGTTTTTTTATCCCTTGTCGAGATAGCATGTTTAAAAACTGTTCCGCACCATGTTAATGTAATGTTAAAGACTGTACTGAATACATATATCTTCTGAAATTCTGATTGTTATAAATAAAATACCTATGAATAAAGGTTACGAACAAAAAGGTTATTATTGATTTAGCCTTTAAGTGTATTGGTATAAATAATCACCAAACAGTAGTTATTTCAGTATTTTTGCAGAATAAAATTTATTTGAGATGTTGAAGACAGGAAACACTATTGTGAGTATCTATACGGAGATGACCCCAAACCCGGAAACAATGAAGTTTGTGGCCAACAAACTTTTATACCCGGGCAAAAGCATTGATTTCCCGGATGAATCAACCGCTGCTCCATCACCGCTTGCAAAAGAGCTATTCGCATTTCCATTTATCAGGAGTGTATTCATTGCCAGCAATTTCGTGACACTATCAAAAACAGTAGAAACTAATTGGGATGATGTGATACCATCTATCAGGCAGTTTCTGAAAGAATACCTTGAAGAAGGAAAGGTGGTGATAAATGAAGACCAGATAGTAGTAAAAAAAGATAATAATACTGTAAGTGCCGATGATGAAGATGTAGTGGTACGGATAAAAGAATTACTGGAAAACTATGTAAAACCAGCCGTGGAAATGGATGGTGGTGCTATTAGTTTTAAAGGATATGATAATGGCACTGTAAAACTTATGCTGCAGGGCTCCTGCTCCGGTTGTCCATCATCTATGATCACTTTAAAAACCGGTATAGAGGGTATGATGAAACGCATGATACCTGAAGTAAAAGAAGTGGTTGCGGAAGCAGAATAAATACTAATTTGTTATTTTAACGGCGGCCTGTATACGGCCGTCGTTTTTGTTTTTATGAATTGCCCAAAACTTATCTTATTTTTATCCTTAAATACACCATGGCCAAAAGCATTAGTGTACCGGAAATTTATAGATAAACTACAATACACACTTTTGACCTTTAACTCTTGACTTAAAATGAGCATCCAGAATAATTACGTAGCCATAATGGCCGGTGGAATTGGCAGCAGGTTTTGGCCTGAAAGTCGCACACATCATCCCAAACAATTTCTTGACCTGTTAGGCACCGGCCGGTCGTTGATCCAATGGACATACAACCGCTTCAGGCATATCTGCCCGAAAGAAAACATATACTTCATTACTAATGAACAATATATTGGAACGCTTAAACAGCAGATACCTGAAATAAATGATGATAATATCATCAGCGAGCCATCGAGAAAAAACACTGCGCCGTGCGCTGCATATTTTGCCCATAAAATAATGGCCCTCAACCCGAAGGCAAACATTATTATGTCACCTGCCGACCACCTTATAATGGATGAACATTCATTTGAGCGTACAGCACACGAAGCGCTTGATTTTGTGGCACATCATAAATCATTACTCACACTAGGTATAAAACCTACACGGCCTGATACCGGTTATGGCTATATACAATATGACCCGGAGCAGGAAATAGACAAAAGCTATCGTGTAAAAACATTTACAGAAAAGCCCTCTCTTGAACTGGCACGTACCTTTTTAAAAAGCGGCGATTTTCTTTGGAACTCGGGAATATTTGTATGGAATGTGCAAACCATTATGGAGGCTCTTGAGCATTTTTTGCCGGAAATGAACGAGGTATTTTCGCAGGCAGCAAACCTATACAATACGCCCGGTGAGCATGAAGCCATTACGAAATTATACCCGCACTGCACTAATATTTCCATAGATTACGGCATTATGGAGAAGGCACGCAATGTATATGTTATCCCTTCTTATTTTGGCTGGTGCGATCTTGGCACATGGGAATCGGCATATGATAATTGCAATAAAGACTACCTGGGCAACGCTGTGCTTGGTAATAATGTAATGGTAATAGACGCCAGCCAGTGCATGATAAAAGCACCTAATGAAAAACTCGTGGTATTACAAGGTTTGGAGAATTTCATAGTGGTTGATACGCCTGATATTCTGCTCATCTGTGAGCGAAACAGGGAGCAACAGATCAAGGAATATGTAGCAGAAGTGAAGAGGAATAAGGGTGATAAGTACTTATAACCCCTCCCCTAAAGGAGAAGTTTTTTGGTTTTGACTTTTAACATTTGACTTTATAAATGGTTTTCCCTCAAAAACATTCTGCCACGGGCACCACTATATTTACAGTGATGAGCGCGCTGGCCACGCAACATAACGCTATAAATCTTTCACAGGGTTTTCCTGATTTTCATATTGATGAGGAGCTATCTAAGGCTTTGGGTGATGCGGCCAGAAATGGTTTTAACCAATATGCCCCAATGCCGGGCCTGCCAATACTCAGGCAGGAAATAACAAAAAGCTTTAAAACCCGCTATAATGTAGATATAGATGCGGATACAGAAGTAACTATAACACCCGGTGCTACGTATGCCATATATACTGCTTTTACAGCCATACTCAGTGCGGGTGATGAAGTGATCGTATTAGAACCTGCTTACGACAGCTACATACCTAATATTGAAATGAATGGCGCCAGGGTAGTACCTATATCTCTCTCGGCACCCGATTTTCATGTGGATTGGGAAAAAGTAAAACAAGCTATAACAGCCCACACAAAAGCCATCATCATAAACACCCCACACAACCCTACCGGTGCAGTGTGGAGCAAAAAAGACTGGGATGATTTAGCCGTTATTGTAAGAGACACCGATATCTTTATCCTTTCTGATGAAGTGTATGAACAATTGGTATTTGATGGCCTGAAACATTATTCTGTATTACAGCACCCGGAGTTGCGGCAGCGGAGTTTCGCATTATACTCTTTTGGAAAAGTATATAATAATACAGGATGGAAGATCGGGTATTGCATTGCGCCACCGGCTATGACACAGGCATTCCGCCGCATACACCAGTTTCTTTCTTTTACAGTCAACACTCCTGCGCAATACGCACTTGCCCATATTCTTGCCCATGGTGCCGCAGAGCCGGTGCATGCAGTTATGGAGCGCAAACGCGATCATTTTTTATCTCTGATAAAAGACACGCCATTTACCATCTATGGGCCGGCAAGAGGCAGCTATTTCCAGGTGGCGGGTTATGAGCGTATCAGCAATATGCCCGATATGGAATTTGCACAATGGCTTACTAAAGAATATGGTGTGGCCACTATACCCATAAGCGCATTCTACAGCAATAAAAAAGATGATAAACTCATTAGGTTCTGCTTTGCAAAAAAAGAAGAGACGCTGAATGAAGCTGTCGATAGATTGAAAAAATTAGCTTGATCCAATGGAACTGCTCAAAAAGCTCAGGATAAATATCGATCAGCCTTTATGGGTAATAAATGCACCCGGTGATGATTGTTTGCATCTTTTTGAGCAGTGCATCATAAAACAAAAATTGTCCGGTAACAAACCGGTAAGCCAGTTGGTATTATTTGCTGTTGATGGAAAAACGCTGGCTCATTATTTACCATTACTCACCAACTATATTTCGCCCGAAACCCTTTTCTGGATATGCTACCCTAAAAAATCCGGGGCTATCACTTCTGATCTTATACAAATGAAAGCATGGGATATTGTTTTCAAATCAGGTTATCGCGGCCAAACATCCATATCCGTAAATGATAACTGGACCGGGATGCGCTTCACCAATGCTCCTAAAAAAACAGCTACGATCTGTGACTTGCCCATTGAGGAACGGAAAGTAGAAGGAATAGATTTTGTGAACCGCATTGTGCAGCTCCCTGCCGATGCAATTGCTGCAATGAATAAGTATAAAGGCATGGTTGCATTTTTTAATGCCATGTCTTTTACCCACAAAAAAGAGTATATGCAGGCTATTGCCGATGCAAAAAAAGAAGAGACCCGTAAGCGCAGGATAGAAAAAACAATAGAAATGCTGCAACAAAAAATGACAGCTAAATCTCCTAAATAACTCAATTATCCATTGCCTAGAGTTTAACAGAGGCTAATGGCACAATACCAGCCAATAAGGAATTGTGAGCTACTTCAAAGTCAGGTGTGAGAATTTCGCCACCCCTGAATCTGCCTGCCTTATAGAATTGTATGTAGGAATAATGTAGCGCGCACTGTAATCATTGTCTGAAATGAATTTCAAGACATACTCTACAGCAAAGCCCGGATCATTTTTCTTACCTACAAGCAGGTATTCTAAATAGAACAAACTGATACCCATATCGAATGAACCGCCATTATCCTTACCGATCCATTTTTCGGCAAAGGAGATGATGTCATTTTTATTATCTGCAAGCCGTTCGTGGAGTTGCTTTAATGAAAACACTTTCAGGAAACGAAGACGTTCTACATCACCTTCTATATCTATTTCATCATTCAATTTGGCACCTGCACGCACAGAAATCTGGGAATCTATCTCTCTCAAAAGTTTGCTGTTAAGCACATATTCTTTTAAAGAAGCATCGCTCATCTGGGCATTTTCATCAAGTGGTGCCGGCGCGCTCTTAGGCTTCTCTTCATAGAAAGGAGTAGCCGCTTGCTCCCTGATGGGTTCCGCTGCTTTTTCCACTATGCCGCTTGCATTTACGTTTATATTGGATGGTACTGTATAATCAATATTTTGTTTTACCGGTTCAGGTTGTTTTTCTTCAACCGGGGCAGGTGCTGGTGCTGAGTATACTGGCGCCTGTGGTTGAAAAATCGGGGCAGCCTGTTCAAATACGGCAGCCACATTTATAATTTCAGAAATTTTATCCTGTACTACCGGATTAGGTATTTCTGCATTATTTATGTTTGCCTCTATTGGCTGGTTACTATTAATATTTGTGTCTATAGCATTATTGATCGCAACCCTTTGCGGTGCTATACCTGCAGGATTATTTACCGGCACTGCAACTTGCGGAACGAAATCATTAACCACCTGATTGATTTGCTGTGCTGCCGCAACGGGCTGCTGTACAATTGGTTCTGTTGGTAATGGCTCCGGCTGATAGGATATTGGTTGGGATGCAAAAATGTTTGTTACCGGTTTTTGCTCTTCATATATTGGTGGTGCAACTACTTGTGGTTGTGGTGTGGCAATTACTTGCGGTTCTGGTGTAGCAACTATTTGTTGAGGTATATATTCATCTGCTTTAATTGTCAGCTCATCTTCTTCCGTGTTTTTGTTCAGCAGGCTCCTGATCTTTAAGAACTCTATATCTGCCATTTCTAATAGTGCCCCTACTCTGTAAAAATCTCTTTTTGCTTCATCAGGGATTGTGCCACCATTATAACCAAGCTCTCTTTCTATACCATTCCATGCATCCTGTATCATGGAGCAAACCTGTATCTCGAATTGTTTGGTACCGTATCTTTTATACTCTGTAAGCCCTAAGCGGTTTTCTTTTAATGTTACTTTGTATTCTACATGTTTTGACGAAAAGCTGTCAACTTTTATAACCTGCTGATCTTTAGGTGCTTCAATCTCAACATCAAATTCTGAGCGTAATACTGCAGATAATGGTGTAACCGAATCTTCGAAGTAAGTGATCACTCGCACCACAGGTAAATAGTTATTACCCTCAGTTGCATATGCATTATGTTCCATCCTCGATTCGATCCTGTAATAAGGAATATTGTTTTGGATAACAATTTCCCTAACCAGATCCTCAACTTTCACCATAAACGCATTACTGCGTTCTATAGGAGATTGATAATTGTTAGAAGACATACCTATAAAATATTAGTATACAATAATACACTTTTTTGAAGTTATCCACATGCTTATCCACAATGTTAACAATTGTTTACTAATTCATTAACATAATGAAATTATAACTAATTGTATACTGATTGGTGTTAAGATCCTTTATATTAATTTTTATAACTGATTATCGCTTACCCGCAGATTAATAACCGATTATAAATTATGTATATTTATACATCTGTTTTGGCTGCAGGTGGTTTCCATATATCTTTCCATTGCTGGGGAGTTAATGCATCCTTCGCATCAAAATTGCCGATCTTTGTACGCCTTAGCTCCTGTAGGTATGCACCGCAACCCAGTATCCTGCCAAAATCATGTGCCAACGACCGGATATACGTTCCCGTGCTACACACCACCCTGAAATGCACCTCCGGTAGTTTTATCGCCACTATCTCAAATTCACCTACAGTTACCGGCCTTGCCTCCAGTATCACTTCCTTACCTGCCCTTGCCAGATCGTAAGAGCGTTTACCATCTTTTTTTATGGCAGAGTGTATTGGAGGTATTTGTAAAATATCCCCGGTTAGCTTTAGTGCAGCTTCGTGTATTTGCTGTTCTGTAATGTGTTCGTAAGGTTTTATTTCTTCCGGTACGCTTTCCAGGTCATAAGTTGCTGTGATTGCGCCAAGATGAAAAATACCGGTATATTCTTTAGGTAGCTGCTGGTAACCCGATATTTTTTTCGTCATTTCCCCGGTACAGCAAATTAGCAATCCGGTGGCCAGCGGATCCAGTGTGCCGCAATGGCCTATTTTGGCACGAAGCACAATTTTTATGTGATTTACCGCATCAAATGACGTCCATTTATAAGGCTTATCAACAAGTACTACCCCTCCCTTTTTCAATTCTGCCGGTGTGTTTCTGGTTTGCATTGCTGCAAAGGTAGGTTGATAAGTTGATTGTTAATTGGTTGGCCAGGTACTATTAAGAAAATCTGAAATGCTATAGGAATTCTGTTGGCCTTTTTCCAAAACGTTCCAGGAATTGCTGTGAAAAATAGCTGGCCTTTTCAAAGCCTGCACGCTTACATACATCCTCAACTTTATATATATCGCCACTTAGCAACAGCTCATAAGCTTTTTGCAGTTTTATTTCTTTTATCAGCTGTGCAGGTGAGTATCCGGTGAGGCTACTACAAAGGCGGTAAAGTTGGCGTTCACTTAGTACCAATTCACCGGCAAGATCATACACAGAAATATTCCTGGTTTTTAGATTGGCCAAAACATATTCCGTAACTCTCTTTCTAAATGTTTCTGCCTCCGGGCTATCCTGCTTTATATCACCTGCTTCCTGGGGCTCGTGATTAAATGCTTTACGTGCTGCGTAATTAGTGAGCAGGTTATACACCCTTATCCTTAGTTCATCTACATTAAAAGGCTTTACTATGTAGTCATCAACGCCCATGCGTAAAAAAGACAATTGGTTCTCTGTGTCTGCAAGTGCGGTAAGTGTAATGATTGGTATTGTTTTATATCGATCTGATTTCTTTAGCTCGTTTATCAATTGTTTCCCATCCATTCCGGGCATCATTACATCGCTTATTACAAGGTCCGGGGTTTTGTCTTCTAACCATTTCATGGCCTCTATACCATTGCCGGCCGTAGCTATATTTACATTGTCACCAAGCACTTCTTTTAAATAATATCTCATCTCGGGGTTATCTTCTACAATAAGCACAGTTTGCCGCTCTGCAAAATTATCCCATGCTACCTCAGGTAATGATACTATTTCATCTTCTGTTTCATTTGTTGCAGCTGCCTTTTCTACGACTGGGAAACAAAGCGAAAAGGTAGTGCCGGTACCGGGTATACTATTCACTTTTATTGTGCCACCGAGCAGCAAGGTATATTCCTTCACCAACGATAAACCTATCCCTGCACCTTCGGCTTTTGCATCTTGCGAATTGCCCTGGTAAAAATGTTCAAAGATATGCGGCAGGTCTGTTTCACTTATTCCTCTGCCCGAATCGCTGATATCAATTATAATATCTTTATTACCGGCCACAGGGTGTATAGCTACCTTTATCCATCCACCCTCATGATTAAATTTAACCGCATTGTATATTAAGTTGTTGATTATTTTTTCAAACATTTTTACATCCATAGATATACACAGATCATCGGTCCCGCTAGCCGAAAATTCAAGACCCAGTTTCTCTTTTTCTACCAGTGTTTCAAAAGTATAAACGACTCTTTTTAAAAGAGGGGTAAGCTCCAATATTTCAAATACCGGTTCAGCTATATTATTTTGCAATTTGGTAAGGCTAAGTATCTCCTCCACCATATATTGCAATTTACGGCTGCTGTTATAAGCTATATCCACCCGCTGTTTATCTTTGCTGTCCTGCTTGTCTGTTTTACTGTGCATCAGCTCCAGCATACCGGTGAGCAGGGTTACAGGCGTTCGTAACTCATGTGATATATTAGCCAGGAATTTAGACTTCATTGTTGCAGCATTTGCCAACTCTGTTACCTGCTTATCTATTATATCTTTTTGTTCCTGCAATGTTTGTTTTTGCGCTTCAAGTATTTGCTTTTGTTGTTGCAGCTCTTGTTTTTGGTCAGATAAAAGTGTGTTTTTCTTCAGTGTTCTCCGGTAAGCGCTCACGATCAAACCCACTATCAATATACCCAAACACAGCCCCACCAGCAGTGATATATTCAGCAGGCGCTGCTTTTGTGCCTTCACTTTTTGCAGCTCATTTTCTGTGGTCAATACCGACAGTTCTTTATTTTTCTCTGATAAGTTAAATCTTGTTTCCGCGTCTGCAAGATTGTTTGCCTGCATTTTATTGTAAATGCTGTCTTGAAGCACCTCATATTTCTTATCATAGATATGCGCATTGGCCATATCGCCACTGGCAACATAAACATCACTTAATAACGATACCGTTTCTTTCCAGGCATACAAGTCAGGTTTATACCGCTCACAAAGCTGCTCACTAAGTTTTGCATAATACAAAGCCGAATCATATTGTTTTATCCGCATAAATGCCCGGCCGTGTTCCTGCTGGTTTTCTATTTCTACACTGGTTACCTTATATATTTTGTTGAGCGAATCTGTAATGAAAAAAGATCGTGTTGCACCTGCAAAATCTCCTTTCAGCGATTGTGCGATCGCTAAGTTGGAAATTATGTACATGCCCAAAAAACTATTCTTACGGAAACTGTCAAGGCCCTCCCCATACAGGCGAATCGCCTTGTCATATTCGCCCATATTTTTATACACAATGCCTATGTGCATTTTAAGCGTGTTCCTGTCATAGTTATCACCGGTTTTTTTATACACCGAATCTACCATCATCGCATACTGCAAAGCCTCTTTATATCTTTTCTGCTTGGAGTATATGACCGATATTTCTTTGTAGCTCAATGCAACTTCTGAATACATTTTTAAGGAGTCGTAGATCCGTATGCTTTTATTAAGATAATCCAGTTGCAGGCTATAATTATCCAGTACTTCGTAGTACGAATTTAATTCCATATATACATCTGCTTCTGTCACTGCGGAATGGTGAGCGATCGCGATTTCCAGTGCCTCCCTGCAGTTATCAAGTGCATTTTCCGTTCGCCCCAACCCGGTTAATATCCGGCTTTTCTCCACTAAAAGATGTGCTAATCTCAGCGGTGTATTTAAACTGCGGGCGTATGATATGGATGAGTCAAAATATACTTCGGCCTGGCTAAATTCTTCTTTATTGCCCATGCAGTAAGCTATAAATACCATTGACTCCATGGTCATAGTATCATCACCAGTTTGCATGGCCAGCTGCAGGCTTTCTTGAAATAAATAAGTCCGGTATCAAAGTTATCCCGGTCAAAATATTGCTCACCTATACCAAACAGCGCCCGGACTTTGCCCTCGTCTGATGATATGTTCTTTAAATTCTTCTTCAGGCTGTCAATACTTCCGCAATACCCATGTAATGAGGTAAGTACCAAAACAGTGAAAAAAAGGTGTTTCAATAGTTTCATGATGATCCTCAATCTTAGAAAAGATGAATTTGTAATTTAGGCTATGTAAATATAAGCTATCAAAAATAAAAAATAACCTATGCCGCTTCAAGCAATATTTATAGGGTTTCACCAATGCTCTTTTCAGGCTGGTGACCGGTTTATGGTTTGTATTAGCCCAAAGCTAAGCTCATAAGTCCAATTGGTTATATAATCCGGTGGTATTGTCAAAATCATCCATATCCCTGCATTTACAGCAATCATGAAAATCCTTTTATCATGTAAACCAAGTTCAGACGAAAAGTGTATACACTTTCCCTTCTCTTTTAAATCCTCTACCGAATTTTATAGCTCATTCTTAAAAACATAAAAAATGCAACAAGAATCAGATAGCCTAAAAAACCTCAAAAGATTAGTAGGTGAAGAAACCAATGATACTGATACTAACACAACTATCCGAAACTTTTTTGCCTGAATAGCGGC
>CAIRZD010000203.1 GCA_903882965.1 uncultured Bacteroidota bacterium | reverse complement strand
TATTAAATCCAGAATTTGGCGCAGTAACGGTTTGTTATTATTTTTACTACGTTTGAATAGCCCCATATTTTTGTGTTTTGGTCGTTCTTAACCAAAGGTATGGCCGCTATTCAGGCAAAAAAGTTTCGGATAGTTGTGATAGTTTTACAAACGAATTTCATACAATTTTTTTACCTATATTTTATACAAATAGATAAATTATCGAATAACATGAATGTAATATGGAAGGCTTCTGACATAACTGTGGAAATCGTTAACAATAGCTCTGTTAACACAATGGCTGAGTTTTTAGGTATAAAATTCATTGAAATCGGGCCTGATTTTTTGAGGGCCACAATGCCGGTTTGTGCTAAAACACACCAACCTTATGGACTGTTACATGGCGGCGCATCAGCAGTGCTGGCCGAAACAGTAGGCAGCGTTGCCTCATGGCTTGCTATTGATAATGAACGTCAGATATGTGTAGGTATTGAGATAAACTGTAATCACCTACGCGCTAAAAAGGATGGCATAGTTACTGCCACCGCAGAGCCTTTACATATAGGAGCAACGACACATGTATGGGACATAAAAATACGTGATGAGAAAGAAAAACTGGTGTGCGCAAGCAGGTTAACAGTAGCCGTACTTAAGAAAAAGTAGACCTCATTTTATCCTTTTCTGATCAGGCTTTCTTCTCCCTACGGGGGAAATTGAAAAGCATACTGCCAATGATGGGAATTAAAAAAATGCTGAGGGTTATGACGGATGTTCCCCAATCAGCTTTTTTGCTATCTAAGAATATACTTAACGGCGCAAGTGGGTAATAATGCTCATAAACAGATAATGACAATTTTATACCCAGAAGACCTATAACCGCATAAGCGCAATTTTCGAGAAATGAATAATGCTCCATTAGCTTAACAAAACCCTGTGCCACAAACCTCATTGCCAGAATCCCGATAAATACTCCGCACAAAATGATAAGTATATTATTTGAGAACGCTACTGCTGCAAATACATTATCCATGGAAAATGCCAGGTCCATTAACTCTACAGAAATGACCGTAGCCCAGAATGTACCAAAACGGCCAACAGTAAGTTCATATAACCTATTGGACGGACTGTCGGTTGGTTCTTTTTGAGCTTTATTATTGCGTTTCTTTCGCCACCAACCCAATACCAGGTATAAAAGATATAAACCGCCTACCACTTTTAACCACCAAACCTGTATCAAATAAGCAGCAAATACAAGACATAACCCCCTGAAAAGGTATGCCCCGAATATCCCATACCGCAATGCTCTTTTCCTATCCTTATCCGGCAACTCCATTACCATAGTAGCTAGTACGGCAGCATTATCAACAGAAAGGAGGCTTTCAATAAGAACAAGATTACCAATAATGAGTAATGTGGCAAGTGGGTCTTTAACTATATCCTGTATCAATGAATACATACTTGCCTATGCTAAAAATTAAAGGTAAAAAAAAAGCCTCTTGTATAATTTAAACTTTGTTGTGCAAAAGTAAATATAAACAGGCTATGATTTATTGAATTTTCGGGATGTATTTAACCTTAACTACATTTACATCATCGCAATGATCAAGGAAAATAAAGTATTGAAATATGATGTACTGATCATAGGTGCAGGCCCTGCCGGTTGTGCCTGTGCATTGGAATTAAGAAATGCCGGGCTGAAAGTAGCACTTGTTGACAAGGCATCTTTCCCGCGCGACAAGGTGTGTGGTGATGCGATACCCGGCAGGGCTATAAAAACACTAAAACAAATCGACCCTGGATTTGAAATTGCTTTCAAAAATTTTCATAAAAAATATGAAACAAAAAAAACAACACTATATTATAAAAAGAAGGCAATAACATTCAACTGGGTAAGAACTGCATATACCTGTACACGAATGGAGTTTGATAATTTCCTTTTGGGTTTGGTTCGGGAAAATACGAGTACTGATATTTATACTAACACCCTACCCTATAACTTCATTAAAACTGACGACGGTTTTTCTGTCATTATAAAAAACAGCGCTACAATTTTCAATACAAAAATACTCATCGGTGCAGATGGCGCCCAGTCTGCCATAGCAAAACAATTGACCAATAAAAAGCTTGACCGGGATCATCATGTAGGCTCAGTAAGAGCCTATTTTTCTAATGTCTCGGGCATAGAAGATACCACTGAAATATACTTTGATCGCGAATTTCTACCCAGCTACTTATGGGTGTTCCCGCTGCCGGGAAATATAGTTAATGTTGGTTTTGGAATGCTATCGGGCGAAATTGCCAAAAGAAGGATCAACATAAAAAAAGCATTTTATGATTTTATTGACAATACACCTGAACTAAAACTAAAATTCAAAAATGCAAAGCAATTGAGTGACCTGGAAGGTTTTGGACTACCATTGGGCTCGAAAGTGAATAGGTTATCCGGCGCAAATTTTATGCTTACGGGAGATGCAGCATCATTAATAGACCCCATATCCGGCGACGGTATTGGCAATGCAATGCTAAGTGGCAAACTTGCGGCTGAGCAAACTGTATCTTGTTTTAAACAAGCTGATTTCACAGCGGTATTCATGAAAAAATATGATCAATCGTTGTTGCAAATAATAGGTGAAGAATTAAACACACATTACCGCGCACAGCGAATACTTTCAAAAATGCCGCTGCTCCTGGATATATTATTTCTTGCGTGTAAGAACCAAACGCTGAATAAGATCGTTCGCAAAAAACTTTGATGTTATCTCCCCCCTTTGGCAATAAAATCATTCAGTGCCTGCTTATTTGAATCAAAATCAAGAACGCTACCAACTTTATAATAATTATTAGGGTCAACTGTTTTGCTATATGCAAACTTTGCAAAATCAAGCTTAGAATTTTCAAAAGAAAACAGGCGGCAGATCTCAATAACCTGATTTGTGTTGACGTTATTACTTGCCAATATAGTTTTAGCTGTCGACAACTTAGTATCATCAAATGAAGCATTTATGATACTTTGCTTTGCATCTTTAAACGATTGTGGGTCCATCGCTACCGGCCCTGAAGGTACGGGCTGTATCACTACATCTCCTCGGCCTGTATTATCGTAGCCTCTTCCCTGCTGGTCGCCAGGATGGTGAGGCTGCCCGTAGCTCATAACATATTCATCCTGATCAGGCCGGTATTGATGATCTATTTCAGCACATTTCTGAAATTTCAATTTAGCATATCCATCCCTGTCTCTCACGATTTTCAAAGTCATATTTACTTCCCTTCCGTCAACGGGGTCTGCTATATTTACTCTTTTATTTATTTCCGGAGTTCTGCCATCAGCAAACATTATCCGTACATCGTTGCCGTATTGCGGCAACCCCTCTACTCTAATTTTAGAAGTTGGTGTATTATTCTGGGCTGTGCCATTTAATACCAAATAAAACGGCGCTCCATTTTCTGAGAAGACAGACAATATACTTGCCTCGGGCGCCATTGGCCTTGGCTGTTCATGTCTTTCATAATGGTCTTGCTGAGCAAAGGAATATTTATTGACCAGTAAAAAGCAAAGAAATAAAATTGATCTCAGTCTCATACTATAGTTTTAGAATGCTAAATTACAATAAAAATACTTTTGTAAAAATATATAAATCAACAACAACAGCTAATTATAAGAACCTCTATAAAATAAAAAACTCCGCCTCTGATTAAAGAAGCGGAGCTGTAATTGCTTTTATATACTATCTGCTTATCGTTACTTTTTCAGTAACCGGAGCACCATTATTTAAAATAGTAATGACATAATTACCTGACGGCAGGTTGCTGGTAGAAATTGAGAGTTTGTTATTAGTAGTACCATTAAATTCTTTATTATAAACTATCCGTCCCTGCATATCGGCAAGCTTTACAAGTAAAGTATTACTGATTGCTTTATCAAACATTATCTCAAATGATCCATCATTCGGATTAGGCACAATATTGAAATTGCTGCTGTGTTGATTCAATTGTTTTACACCGGTTACTACCGTATCAATTACATGCACATTAGCGGTATAAAAGTTTGATGGACAACCCGCGTTAGTAACAGTAAGTGATAGTGTATTTAATCCGGCAGCAGTCCAGTAAACAATATATGGCCCTGCGCCCATAGTACTTGGAGTAGCGGTACCTAGACCATAAGTCCATGCATAAGTACAGCCCGGAGGAGCTGATCCGGTAAAAATAACGGAATCATTTACATTGACATTAACGATAGTATCTATCGCAATAAATGCGGCAGTAGGTACCACCGCAGGTGTAACAATAAAAGTATCCGCCGGGCCTGTGCCGCAGGAATTAGCGGCAGTACAAATAACCGTACCGGAGCCTGTACCAATAATTGTAGTTAGAGACGGTGTAGAACTTGCACCTGACCAGCCTGTTCCAAATGTCTGCCAGGAATAAGATGAAGCACCTGGGTCTGACGCCGTGAAAATAGCAGTGCTGGAGCCTGCACATGCCGGAGTGATGGTAGTAATTGATGGCGCAGTTGCCGGAGCTGTGCCGGGAGTAATATTAAATACCAAAGATTCGCCTTCCCCACATGAATTATAAGCAACGACTGAAACTGTGGCAACGGTAGTTCCGGCTAATAACTTAATGGAATCAGCTGATGACGAACCTGCTACCCACCCTGTTCCTGAAACTATCCATTGATAAGAAGTAGCACCCGGGATAGAATCCAAATAATACTCTCCTGAAGCACCTACACAAAGTGTGCCCGGTGTAGATAAAATAGCCGGAGCTAACGGTTTGGGGCAAAACTGTACATGTGCCCACCACGTATCCCAGTTTGGCGCAGCGCCTACAAATGAACTTTCCTGGATGGTCCAGAAATCAGTATCGTTCCTTGGGTCGATACATGTACCCGAATAATCACCCCACCTGTTTCTGCCGCCACCAAAAGTTTCATAATAAGAGGCCTGTCCGTGCCTGTAAGTTATTGCCGGCCGTGCAGAATCAGCAGGATCAGTATGCATATGCAATGAATAGGCCGCACTCGGATGGGTCGTGCCGGAAAAGATGCCCATGCCTATCAACGCATCATCATTAGCATTTACTGCTATTGATGAATAAGCATAGAATTTAGCAGATGTAGGGTCATCGATCAGCCCGTTTTGTATTGGGCTTCCTGTTGTATCCAATTGCCACCACATAACAGAACTACGTGTTGTGGTGCCTCCGGCTGGTAAAAAAACAGTATGGGAACACCAAAGTTTATGATTCCTGTATGTAACGCTGGTAATGCGGTCATCACCTATGTTAATAAGATTTGGGATACTTGACTGGGGTGCAAAGTCTCCGCCGCCCGGAGGATTACCGCGCCAATGAGTTGTAGTAGCAGGATTACCAAGAGATAGCATTGTTGGAGATGCAACCGGACCTGATATCTTCCATAAATTCAACTGGCCTGCACCTCCATTCCATGTTTCCAAAGCGTACATATTAGGTTCTGTGGTATCATAAGTAACTGCCGCGCATATTGCAAACGAATTGGATTGATAGAACACTGTATGCGGGGCGCCTGTACCAGCTGCGATACTGTTGTAATCAAAAACATATACTATAGCGCCACCAATACCGGCGCCCGTATTAGCAAACATGTTACCTGTTACTGTTATCCATTTACTATTAAAACCAACATTTGGAAAGTCCATCCACGAAGCACCGGTAGGATCCACTGCTATGGTATACATATGCCATACACCGGTTGGGTCGTTAGTTGCGGAGACAGCTATCAATACGGTAGATGATGTCATAGCGCCACTCACGGCATCGGTAATGAGTATCCATCTTTTTTTATAGGGATCATAAAAAACTCTTGGATCAAAAGGACTTGTACCGGCCGGTAATACCGAAGACCAGAAACCATCGAGGCCAATGTTATAAACATTTGCACCGGCTCTTGTCTGGATATGGATATTCGTGTTAATTGCGGTAACACAGTATTGGGAATCAACTGCACCATGGGTATCCGGAGGTATGTCAGCCCCATTGGTCAAAGTAGAGAGAAAAGTATCGACAGGTGCCGGAGAAACGGGCAAGTATGCAGTATTTGGCGACTCTGCACTTCTTGTACCCGAAGCTGTTCTGTCTATTAAATGCACATTAGCGCCACGACCCGGGCGATGCCTTGGTTTTTGATCTTCTTCTTCCTCCTCATTTAAAGGCATCCTGCGCACAATAGCCTTAGGGTGCTCCTGGTAATACTTTGCAAGCTCAGCAAAGTTCACATCGGCTTTTTTTGTTTCACGGCCTGTAGTACTATTCTGGGCTAATGCTACTTTTGACAATAACAAAAGTACTGTAACGATAGTTAAGCAATATCTATATTTATTCATGATTATTCTTTATATGATCAAAGGTATGTGAAAAGAATGATTATAGTTTAATGTGATTTGTCATTATAACGTAAGTATTGCAATTGCAAAGATCCTCTCAAAAAATAATGCCCATGCGCTAAAAGGTATGGGCATTATTGCAATAGTATTCACAAATAATATTACCTGCCTATAGTAACCTTCTTCGTCATTATAGCATCATCCTGGTATACGGTAACATTATAATTACCTGCAGCAAGATGATCTGTTACTATCGAAATTTTGTTATTGTTAGTAGCGCCAAATTCATTTGTATAAACCGTGCGCCCTTCCATATCTGATATTTTAACTGACACCGGATGAGTGACGGGCATATCAAATAAGATATCAAAAGAACCATCATTAGGGTTTGGCGTGATACTGGCTTCAAACGAGTTAACATTTACTTGCTTTACTGCAAGCCCATAATTTACCAATACGGTGTCTGTGAAAATAGACACACAACCTCCGTCATTAACAGTAAGCGTTACTGTATAAAGACCTGAAGTATCCCAATGCACTGTTTGCGGGCCGGGAAAAGTAGTGCCCGGGCTTCCGATACCACCGCCACCGCCAAAATTCCATAGGTAGGTAGTGCCTGAAGGAGCTATGCCCGTATAATCAATGATAATGTTGGTATGTGTTGTGGTCACATGCGTAGATTCCACAAACGATGAGGTCACAACTGTTGGGATAATACCGGAAAGAGTAAATGGCGTTCCGGTGCCGCAGGCATCAACTGCTGATACGGAAATAGTACCAACCCCGCTGCCCACTGTAGCGGTAATTGAATTGGTAGTACTTGTGCCGCTCCATCCTGTGCCGGATATCGTCCATACATAGCTGGTAGCGCCTGGTACTACAGGTGTTGTATATATTGCTACAGAATCAGCACACAAAGGTACCGACCCTGTGATAGATGTTGGCATTGGAGCACCTGTACTTGCTGTAACAATAAGTGTATCATTAGCACCTGTTCCGCATGCATCTGTTGCACTCACGATGACCATACCTGTGCCTGTACCAATAGTAGCATTTACAGAATTGGTAGTGCTGGCTCCACTCCACCCGGTGCCTATTATTGTCCAGGTATAACCGGTGGCACCGGTAACTGCTGGAACAGAAAAAACCGCTGAACTGGATGTGCAAACAATAGCAGGGGTAGATGTAATAGGTCCTACCGATGGGCCATTGCTTGGTACAACAACCAACGTATCATTCGGTCCTACACCACATCCGTTCGTTCCATGTACTATGATCGTACCCGGACCGGTACCGGCAGTAGCATTGAGCGTTGAAGAGGTACTGCTACCAGACCATCCGGTACCTAATACCGTCCATGTATAAGATGTGGGGCCGCCTGTGGCAGTTGCCGTAAAAAGTGCAGCCGTAGAGCCGGCACAAAGCGGAGATGGAGAAACAGTCAAAGTTTCCACCGGAAGCGGTGACGGTGTAACAGTAAATACGTATGGAGCGCTACCGGGGGCACAGCTATTGGTAGGTGCTACCGAAATTGTTGCAACACCTGTACCTACGGTTAAATTAATAGAATCCGTTGTGCTTGTTCCACTCCATCCTGTACCACTTACGATCCAGGTATAAGAAGTAGCTCCTGCTACTGTATCAACCGAATACGGAGCTATAGTGCCGGTACATGGCGAGAGTGTAATGGTAGCAGGTGTAGGTGTGGCACTAAGAGGTGTGCATACAACCACATGAGCCCACCATGTGTCCCAAAGACTGTTTGGAGGATTGGGTGACGATGCCGGAACGCTTTCCTGTATCGTCCAGAAATCAAGATTATTTACAGGGTCAATACAAGTACCTGAATAATCGCCCCACCTGTCCTGACCGCTCCCGAAATTTTGGAAATAAGTTTTTTGCCCGTGCCTGTAAGTAAAAACAGGCCTCCACGTACTTACTGCATCAGTATGTATATGCAATGCATAAGCACAGCTTGGATGAATAGCTGTAGATGACGTTGCAAACCCGATCAGGGCATCATCACTGGCATTAGGGGCAATAGATGGGAACCAATAGTAATTAGCTCCTGTTGGGTCGTCAACCAGCCCTACCTGGGCCGGGGCGCCGGTCGTATCCATTTGCCACCACATCGCGGATACCCTTGTTGGGGTACCGGTTGCAGGTAAGAATACCGTATGAGCACACCATAGTTTATTATTCCTTTGCACAAAATTATTTATCCTGTCATCATTCGCCTGTAGTAAATAAGAAGTACCACCTCCTAACTGGGGAACAAAATCATTACCTGACCCATTGGATTGCTGCCAGTGAGTGGCCGTAGCCGGCGTTCCTACTGCTGCAAGTGTAAGCGCACCGATGTTACCTGTGAGCTTAAACAGTTTCAACTGCCCTGCACCACCATTATAGTTTTCAACGCAAAACAAGTTAGTCTCAGTAGTATCATAAGTAAGAGCTGGACAAATAGTAAATGAGCTGCTTGACGGGTTTACCGATGACCAGGATAAGGTACCACCTGACATCATAGCTACATAATCAAACACATAAATGATATCATTAGTAAAGCTACCCGTACTGGTGAAAAAATTACCACTTATCGCGATCCATCTTTTATTAAACCCTACGCATGGAAAATCGAGCCAAATACCCCCGGAGCCGGCTACCGGAAGTTTATACATATGCCACGCACCCGTTGGGCTGCTGGTGGCTGAAACAGCAATAAATAAGGTAGAATAAGTAGTTTCTCCATAAGCATCAGCCATCATTATCCAACGCTTGTAATGAGGATCATAATGCACGCGTGGGTCATAGGCACCTGCTCCGTGGCCACCGGCAGAAGCAGCTTCCATACTACTCCAGAAACCATCAAGGGTCACGCTCGAAACAACGGCATGTGTATATCGGTTTTCAATTGTAATAGAAGAATTGATAGCAGTAACTGCATACATGGAATCCACTGCGCCGTGCGTATCAGGAGGAATTGATGTACCATCTGATACTTTCGCAAGGAATGTATCCGCGGGTGTAGGCGAAACAGGCAAATATGCGACATGAGGCCCTTCTGCATCATGCGTATCAGGGCTATACATACGTATTGTTGCTGGATCTACCGGAGGTTGATAAGGGCGGTCTCCGCTTTCTTCACCTTCATCAAATGGCAGCTTACGAACAAGGGGCTGGGGATGCGCCTTTTCATAATTAGCTATATCCATAAAATTCACCGTAACACCCTCAATGTACCCAATGTTATTTGAAGTAGTGGTTTGTGCGGAAACTTTTAAAGCAATCAGCAATATCGCTATTATAATTACACTAAATCTATATTTACTCATGAATAAAATTTTGCAAATTTAACAAATAATCTACTTTAGTCCAATTCTAATAATTGCACATATCACCCCTATATGATTAGACTATCTAATCTATATAAAGTTCAAAACAATGACATTCTTAGCTTTAAAAAAAGTAGAAGTACTCAGCTTTCGCAAATTGAGTAGTTCTACTTAATAATAAAAAATATCAAATTATTAAAATGCGCTAATTGTCTATGGATTTACTTTACCAGGTACATTACTTCTTTTACAAGCTTTACAGTGCGTGGCACATCAGGCAGGTAAAGTGCAACCAGGTTGGGTGCATAGTGCATATTGGCATCAGCCGAGCATATGCGGCGTATAGGAGCATCCAGGTAATCAAATGCTTCTTTCTGCACGCGGTATGATATTTCAGACGACACGCTACCGAATGGCCATTGCTCCTCAACGATCACAAGGCGATTGGTTTTCTTTACAGATTCCACTATTGTTTGCCAGTCAAGCGGGCGTATGGTGCGCAGGTCTATTACTTCGGCACTAATATTTTCTTTTGCCAGCTCTTCAGCAGCACCCATGGCTACCTTCATCATTTTGTTATATGAAACAATGGTAACATCTGTACCTTCACGTTTCACAGCAGCCTTCCCGATAGGAATAAAATATTCTTCTTCCGGCACCTCGCCGGTATCACCATAAAAACTTTCAGACTCCATAAAAACTACAGGGTCTTCATCACGTATAGCCGATTTAAGCAATCCCTTTGCATCATAAGGATCAATAGTAGAGATCACTTTAAGGCCGGGCACATTAGCATACCAGTTTTCAAAAGCCTGCGAATGCTGCGCCGCAAGTTGCCCCGCAGATCCGTTAGGCCCACGAAACACTATAGGGCAGGTAAATTGCCCACCGGTCATCGACAACATTTTTGCAGCATGGTTCACGATCTGGTCAATAGCCAGTTCTGCGAAATTCCAGGTCATAAATTCTATGATAGGCCGTGTATTATTCATAGCAGCCCCTACTCCAATAGCTGCAAACCCTAATTCAGAAATAGGTGTATCAATGATCCTTTTCGCGCCAAATTCATCGAGCATGCCCTGGCTCACCTTGTAGGCACCATTATACTGGGCTACTTCTTCACCCATAAGAAATACAGCCGGGTCGCGGCGCATCTCTTCTTCCATTGCTTCTCTTAATGCTTGTCTTAATGCTATGGTGCGCATATCGTATCAATTCAAAATTTAAAATTCAAACCGTTAAAACTTTAACATGCCTTTCCCTCAATAAAAATTATTATATCATTATATCTGGAAGAGTGCCGCAAATATACAAAAGCTTGGCACATATTCACATGTGATATCTATTAGGGGTTTACTCTTTCCGGGTGAAAGGTCACTTTGCTGAATGAGCTATCCTGCGGAATTTTTATTACCAGGTCGGTATCACTCAATTCCAGTATCTCCCAGGTCATTTTTTCTCCTGTCCCACCCTTATTAAGATCTTCAACCATAACCTTATTATTTGCCGCTAAAGTCCATTTGCAGGTATCTATATTCCCATTAAATGATATAAACAACAAGCTGTCTTTTGTAAAGCTGAATACTGTATTGGTTACACTTCTCATCTGTATGGTTTTTGCACTATCGTATTGCTCCTGCATCAACTTGCGCAAACTATCCACGTTTGTAGTCCCATAAACTTCCATGTTGGTTACCGGGTCATTATTCTTACCAATAGTGTCAATGTACAACTGGCTTTTTATGAAAAAGCTGTCAATGTCCTTATTTTCTAATCTTACCGAATGCCAGGATCCAACCAGCTTTTGCCTGTTATTCTTACAGGCAAACAATACAAGGGATAAAAACAGTATGCAAATTGTGGTCTTTCTCATAAAATCCTATGATGATGGTTTTTAAATTTATAATGAACCTATTTTACTATCTCACTTTGCGGCATTATATAGTTCTTCTGCTGCAGGTCATATAAGGCAAACAGCTCCCCTTGCTTATTCAGTAAAAAACCCCTCGAACCATTTTCAGGTACATCTAAAGTGAATTTTTCAGTTGGGAATGCATTTTGCTGGAATAATATCTCAATATTGATTTTGCCCGCTGGAAGCTCAGAGATAATGCAATGATTTTTACCATAGCGGGGCTGCATCTTACCTTCCATTTTTACATAAAACGAAGTAGTCTTATCTCCTTGTATGTATATGTATGAAAATGGCTGTGCTACAACATTCTTAATACATAAAATGGAGCAAACAACAATAAATATAACCTTTGATACCGGCCGCATTTTTTTACTTTACTTACTCCAGTTCTATTAATATTGCTCCCTTGTCTACCGCCATACGCTCACTCACTCTTATTGCTTTCACTGTAGCGCTTGTGCTGGCTTTAAGTATATTCTCCATCTTCATTGCCTCCAGTATTACCAGGCCATCTCCTTTATTAATTTGTTGCCCCGGCGCAACTAATATTTTCAGTACCATGCCTGGCATCGGTGCTTTTACCGGCTCTGCTTTCTGCATAGCTTTAAGGTCTATGCCCATATTACTCAGCAACTGGTCTATCGGTTCTTTTATTGAGGTCTTATATAACTGCCCATTTACCCTTAAGGTTATTTCTTTCGCATTACGATCTGTCTTTTCAATAATTGCCGTATAACTCTTGCCATTATACAGCACACTTACCAGCCCATTTGGTTGCACACTGGCATCCCAGCTTGCGGGGGTGCCGTTTAATACCAAATGCCCTTCTTCCTCGGTTACGGAAAAAATATTTTTATCATTAACTGTCAACTCTAACATCCGGGTAATTAAGATTTAGGGCACAAAAATAGGGATTTGCAGGTGTTTCAGATACTAAAGTTCTGCTATTTTGTTAGTTGGCGTTAAAACCATATAAATACGCATTGCCTTACGACTTATATTTTAGATAATCATGGATACCATAATCTATAAATATCTCTTCATTTTTAGCTATCGGTTTGAGCGCAGTAATAAGCAACTCACTGTCTTGCTCAGGCATTCCTTCATATTCCTGCAATTCATACTTTGCATTGGGAGCCTTCATATTATTGTATAATGACCCATAACCCAATGCCATCATGGTGCTGCTTTTAGTATATTCGTATACATAATTTTGCAGCAGTGTCTCCATAATATGTTCACTATCCTTATGCTTCAATATCAGGATCGGGCATATTTCTATGATTTCATTTTCCTTAATATCTACTGATGCAAACACTCCCCTCCCTGCATTTTTTATCCCCGACTTGGCAATATGAATTTTATTACTCATTCTTTTCTTTAATTGTTTTGAAGGGTTAGAATAACACCTTCATGCACGAAAGGTCTGATTATTTGCGCACACAATACTATATACTTTATAAAATAATAATTCAGGCCAAGTAGCTAATTTGATTAATCTTCAAAAAAACATGAACAAAAACTATGCAGAAGTCCTATCCAAAGTAAATCCGAAAGAAGACCCTACACCTTGCTTACTTCTTACATTCACGGTCTGTCCGTGCGCTTCTATAATATGCTTTACGATAGCAAGCCCAAGGCCTGTACCACCAATTGCTCTTGCCCTGCTCCGGTCGGCCCTGTAAAACCGCTCAAAAATGCGTGGCAAATGTTCTTCTGCAATCCCCGGCCCGTCATCAGATATTTCTATATATACATGCTTGTCGTCCATCTCATAACACCCGGCTATTACGGAGCCTTGGTCGTTACCATATTTTATGGCATTTTCGATCAGGTTTACCAGTACCTGCTTTATTTTTTGTTTATCTGCATTCACATATATGGGCCGCTCCGTCCCTTTCTTAAACGATAATAGAATGCCACGTTCTTTGGCTTTCAGCAAAAACTCTTCATACACATCCTTTATAAGATCCTGTATCACAAACGACTCCTGTATCACAGGTATCTTACCAGATTCCAGTTTAGATATTTCATCAAGGTCATCAACAAGCCGCACCAGCCTGTCTATACTTTTTGATGCGTTATTCAAAAATTTCTTGTTCACCTCTTTATCCTCAAGAGCGCCACCCAGCAATGTATCCACATATCCCTGCACCGAAAATATCGGCGTACGCAACTCATGGGCAAGATTCATCAAAAATTCCTTTCTGAATTGCTCATTGGCACGCAGCATCTCGATCTCGTCTTTCCGCTGCATGGCCCACTTCTGCACATCCGCACTCACTTCTTCAATAGATTTTTGCGGTAGAATATTTTTATAAAAAAACTCCTCCTTTTTCGTTGCCTTGGTCTGGTATATAAATTTATAAATGATCTTGATCTTTCGGTAAATGAACCGTTGCAGCGTATAATAATACAGCCCGTATATAATGATGAATGTAACAATGAATACAAAGAACGGAGTGTACCAGCTTTGACGCAAAAACAAACTCAGTAAAGCATTAGCCGTTGCTATTATTATAGCAGTAATAAACGACAGTAACCGGGGAGAAAGGTTTTTGGTATCAAATACGGACATGCTACTAAATTAAGCCAAATTTCAATACCCGCTCGTGGTTCGTTCTTATGGATATTCCAAAAATCATACTAAATGCCTGCCCGGCGTATATTTAACTATTGTATTTTTATACCGCGATCTAAGATGCCCCGAAAAACTAACAATAACATAACACCTCAATTACCTCCGAAACGGCCACTGGCAACTAAATACCTGTACCTCATACTTGCCTCGATCTCATTTATCATATATGCCAACACACTAAAAAATGGTTATGTGATGGATGACACAATGGTGCTGAAAGAAAACACTATTGTAACAAAAGGGATCAAAGCAATACCGGAGCTATTAACTACACCTCACTTGCATGGGTACATAAATATCCCCAATGACATGTACCGCCCACTGTCATTGGTGCTCTTTGCAATAGAATACCAGTTTTTCGGTGCCAACCCATTTGTAGGCCACCTCGCTAATATCTTTGTTTTTATAGCTTGTGTATTATTACTTTTCCTTTTCCTTGACAAACTATTTGAAAAGAAAAAGACAACAGCCGCATTTATTGCAGCACTTTTTTTTGCCATACACCCCATCCATACAGAAGTAGTTGCTAATATTAAAAGCAGCGATGAATTGCTATGTTACATGTTCAGCCTTTTATCGTTGATCCTGTTTATGAATTACATGAAAGATGGCAAAATCGTTCAATTGATCCTCGGTGTTGCCACCTTGTTCCTGGCATATATTTCCAAAGAAACCGTCATCACTTTTCTGTTCATTGTCCCGCTGCTATTCTTCTTTTATTGCAACGACAATAAACGCCGTGCAACATTGATCACCGCAGGCACCATATTTGCGACCCTTTTATTCCTGGTTATAAGAGCCGCCGTTTTAAACAAGTATAATGCCAACCAACTAAATACTAATATCGACTTTACGGTAAATGCGCTTACAAACGCACCTTCCTTAAGTTCCCGCATCGCTACCGAATTTCTGGTATTAGGCATGTATCTTAAGTTACTGATTATCCCCTACCCGCTCCTCTGCAATTATTCTTACAACAGTATACCATTTGCCGGCTTTACAGATGTTGGTGTATTATGCGCTATCGTAGCTTACATAGGCATAGCTTTTATAGCCATATCAAGGCTGGTGAAAAAGAAAAAAGACCCTTGGGCTTTCGGTATACTTTTTTTCCTCATAACGATCTCCCTATTTTCAAATTTCTTCTTCCTCATCGGCAATGAAATGGCTGAGCGTTTTTTATTTTTTCCATCTACCGGCTTTTGTCTGTTGGTGGCTCTTGCCATTGACCAATGGATCGTTAAAAACAAAGATGAAAATATACGTTTTTATATACCTGCCAAAGCATTTGCCTTGCTGTCGCCTGTATTGCTGGTTTTCAGCGGCATGACCATTGCCCGGAATAATGACTGGCAAAACAACTATACCCTCTACAAAACTGACCTCGAAAAATCACCCAACGATTGCCGTCTCTATTACTACCTGGCCAACAATATATCCGGCAACCAAACAGACACAACCAATAATATTGAAGCCAGCAACGAAAGCATCAGCTACCTGCAACAGGCATTGAGCATTTACCCCGACTTTATCGAAGCACACACTGCTTTAGCTCGTTTATATACCCTTGCCAATATGTATGATGCCGCCGCAACCCATGATCTCCGCGCGCTGGCACTCGAGCCTTCAAATTCTATCGCTGCTTACAATTTGGGGTGCATATATTATAAGCAGCGCAAGTATGGCCCCGCTATAGAACTATTCAAAAAAACCATTACCCTAAGCCCCGGATTCAAGTTTTCATATCTCAACCTTGCACGCTGCTTCGCTGATTACAAACAATATGATTCTGCCATCATTTACTTTCACCGGCTGCTGCTGCTCGACTCCCAAAATATTTATGCATACCAGGGCATGGCCACTGCATTTGCTCAAAGACAAAACATAGATTCAACTGAGTATTATTTCAATCAGGTTATTGCACTTAAACCCTCAGATCCTGAAATGAGAAACAACCTGGGTACAATATACCTTGGCGCTAAAAAGATCCCGCAGGCAATAGAGCAATTTCAAAAAGCGATCAATATCGCCCCCGCTTATGCAGTTGCATACGGCAATCTTGGATATGCTTATTTTCTTGCAGAACAATACCCCGATGCAGTCGAGGCATTTAAAAAAGAACGCTCTCTATCCCCCGGCAACCGGAGTGATATTCCATATATAGCGATCTCTTACTGGAAGATGAAAGAGCCGGATAGTGCTAAAAGATACGAGCAGCTCACAAAATAGATGTCTAAAAAGTCTATTAAGCCATTTCAAACTTATAACCCACACCCTTTACGGTTGTGATCAGGTCAATAC
>CAIRZD010000202.1 GCA_903882965.1 uncultured Bacteroidota bacterium | reverse complement strand
CTTTGGGGTTGGGGTTGTAAACTTATTTTTTCTCACCTTCCTCCCTCTAAATCTATTTCTGCTATTGATTTTAACCAATAAGATGTTAAACTTTAGATGTCTGCCTTATTTTAAGTAGCAAGACCCATTTCCGTGAGCGCTCTCAGTTAAACTACTCTCTTCACTACATGCACTCATTGCATTTGAACTATCGGATATTGTACCATAATACGTGTAACTATAATATTCTTCAGTCGAATAGTAAATAAAATAACACTGGCAAACATAGCTCTTCTCAGGCGTCGCACCCCGCTTTTTAGTGCAACCAAAAGATAAAAAAATAAACGATAAAAATAGTGCTATCTTTTTCATAATGCAAATATAAAACATAATTGTATTCAAAAGTTGAACGGAGCGTCGCAACGATGCTAAATAGTAGCACTAGCCTTTACTACCAAAGGTTTAACAATCCGCTACAGTTGTAGCTACTATAAGTGTAGAACTATTAGCTACTGCTCCATTAACACATACTACCTGTACATAAAACTCATAAGTAGTATCACATGCCAGTTGGTTAAAAGTAAAACCACTATCGTTATTAAATTCCCCTACACTGCTATCTGCCAGGCTCCATGCATGCTCTCCTTTTACTCTGTAATATGTATTAACAAACAGATAGGAATTAGATGGTGATTGTTCGTAAGGGTTTACCCATGTGAGTTGTATCGTATTGTGTGATATTATTCCGTAATTAAGGTTTGTTACCGGTGTTGCACAGGTATTGACCGGGTTATCTGTACTTGGGCCACCATAATAACTTTGATCGCCCAGGATAACTGAATTTATAGTACTGCCATATACGGCTTGTAAAACTTTACCCCCTTTAGACTTTATGGTAGGGATATTTAGTTGGCTTATCGCTGCTCCAATGGATGAGCTGTCTACTTGTTGAACTGTTGTATTGGGTCCTATATAGAGGTAATTTAGGGTTGTAGCTTCATCTACCGCTATATTGGCTATGTTTGAAAATCCCATTATGGTTAAAGACTGTATTACTGCCGGGGATATTACAGCGATATAAACAGTGTCTTCAATGTTTGAATTTACGACCAGTACCGGGTTTGTAAGAGGTGGGGAACTGCTGTTGTATCCTATCCATATACCTGCTGCTCTCATAGCTGTCTGGTCTGTAAAACACGACAAAAACTGCATTAAATAACCGTTATTAGATGCAAACAATGATTGCTGACGAATTACCGCTGTGGGTATATCGTTGTAGTTGTTCATTATCTGTTTAAGACGGGATGCCTCTAGTGGCCCACCTGGTAGTGGGGCTACACTTACGATAGCTATAGCTGCTGCTTTTTCGCCTTGAGGTAGTATATTTGGCATACTGGTAGCAAAAATATAAAAGTTTTGGTACTTAGCGGGAGATTATCTATTAAACTTCGTTGCGTCGCACTCTTGTACGTCCGGTTCTACTATCGTCCACGCTCCCGCGAAGTTGATTGTGAGGTTATCTAGCTTCAGTACCCTGATTTAGCTTCACCGCACTCCAACTTCAACAGCGGCTCCCTGTGATTATCCCTCGTCGCCGGTAGTTTGTTGACTATAATTATTTTTTGATTAAGCAGATTTTTAGTATATTTGTCTTTTCAACGGAAAAAATCTTGCTTAACAAAAAAATATTTATAGAACAAGTTGAACTTAAGTAATTAGCTTTCAACATGGTATGTAGATAAATTAGCGTAAAGTAAGTGTAAAACTGAATGGTCACAGATACACTTCTCCAACAATGCGAAGCATATTTATGCGGGTTGGGTTTCGTCAAAAACGATAACCCTGAGTGTGTTGTGTATATCCACAAAAACGATAAAGACGGCGGAGATTCTATTTTTTTTGCAATTCACGAAGATTGCCCATATACCGTTAATATAGAATTAATGCCAAGTAATGAAACCGAAAGAATAAAACCTCTTATAAATTACTTGTATGTCTATTCAATGGATGATATTGTGTGGCTATTTAAAAGGCAAGGACAATTAAAAATTATTGCTTCTCGTTCGCAATCTGCTCCACCCAATGAGATTTCTGAGTAGAAAGCCAGCGTTTTAAGTCACCCAGCTCTTCATTAAAAACCCCGTCTTTTGTAGATTTAGATACCCTGCCATACCTAAATTGATTGAGTTTTTGTTTTATAAACTGTATTTTTCCTAAACCTGCTTGAAAATGTAAAGCATTTGTTTTCTCTACAATTTCATCGACAAAATCACATAATTCGTCATAAGATTTATCGTTGTAGTTTTTAATCCGCTCTGCCTTTATTATAAGAGCGTCTATGATCCAAAACATTTTTTCAGATTTTGTATTTCCTTTTTCCGGTAACTACATACAACTTTACACCAACTATATAAAAATATAATCCCGCATACATTTTGCGGGATTTATTTATTTCACTTCGCACTCACTAAGTATGCCGTCTATTATATCCATGTCGGTATTTGCTTTTGCAATACAGGTGAGTAATTTAGTTTGAGCCTTTGCATTGTTTTTAATGGTTATTATACAGAGTGCAACATAAAGATTAAAGATGCCAACTGCTATTATTGCCATCCAAAAAATTAAACTTAAATTCGAGTTGTCAGACATGCGGTGTGTGTTTTAAAAGTGAAAAATGATTTTTATTCCTTATCCTCTTTTGGATTGTAGTTGAGGGCGGTTACTAATTTCTTATTGAATGAAGACAGGTTAGAGGGGGGGGCTATTTGCTTCGGTGGCGCTGGCTCATCAAACAATAAACTCAATTGCTGATATTGCTTAGGGAAGGCAGTATCCAAGAATGTCATAAATGTAGACCAATTATAATTCGCAGCCCTACCAAGTGCCTCTACAGCGGCAAGATGATTAAGTAGCTTAGGAACGCCCACCTCTTCTGTCAAAAATTGGTTGTGTTTATTCTTTCTGCCCCCTGTCTCTAATTTTGGATTTTTCTTTCTCAATTCTGCTAATACCAATGGGGCTATTCTTTCGTAGACTATATCGTTAATCCAAATACCTACTACACCTGGGTGCTTATGGGTATAATTCCAAGTCCAGCCTCTCATTTTGTATATCATTTCAAAGAACGAGTCCTCAAAGCGCCTAACCAATACAGCAGCATCCTCTCTCATTAATTGAGATAAGAATTTTGTAAGTTCATCCTTCGCTCTATTCTTATCTTTCTGGTATCCTGTTACTTCATCAATAAGCGCCCTAATCCCTAATTTGGAAAATGCCAAAATCATTTTGTAAGCATTTTGGGCTATATCGGTGTTATCTGCCAAAGCGCCCTTTTCGCCCGCTTTTACAAAAACATCACAAATATCGGGCAGGACTTCATCCTCCACGCCATCTGTTATTACCCCCTGTTTGTTCTCATAAACTATTGAATTTGAAGCCTTTGCGTACAAATCATCGGATATAAATGGAGATAAGTATTTTGCAGATAGATACTCTGGGAGCAAAGCGCCCTTTTCGGTATTATCGCTTTTTTTCTTTCTCCAATAAGCACCAGAACCTTTAATTCCAAAGGCATTCGCAAGGCTTCTGCTAACTAACACCCTCGTGCCATCATCCAATACTGCACATGATATTTTAAACCCATTAAGGTCTAAATCATCGCTTTGGTATATAGCTTTCCTGATTTTCTGAATGTCTCTCATGTTATTTTGTTTTAGCTATTAAAGATTTGTAAGTTAAACGATTTTCGGTGTTTGACAGCATCATTTTGAAACGGTTGCAATCTGAATTTTCACGGCTGTTATACCTAAAGCAAAATTCATTCAGGTACTTTTGCATGTGCTTTGCGCTAACAGTATGGTAGATGCCTATTATCATGCGGTCTAAGAGGCTAAATCCACCTTCTAATGTGTTGATGTGGTAAATACCTTCCCTTGCATATTCGCCCTTAGAATGGTCAACCGTGCCGTGGTGCGCGTATTCCTTGCCAACTGTATTGTAAGCAAGTGCGCTATCGGTCATAATAACAGAACCACAATCAACATTCAATTTCATTAATTCCTTTTCGCCCATGTTTGCGGGAACAACCTGCATCTTTATTTTGTTAGACCTTTCAACGATACCCAACACCACAGTTTTGTTATCGTTGATACCACGTACCTTATCTTTAATTTCTTTGCGCTTGCTGTTGCTCATGTTCTTAACCTTGCCGCCTACTATGGTAGCATCCACCTCAACTACAACACCTTCCCCGCCCATCTTTTCGCCACCTTCTATTTCATCAGCAATGCCGAAACAGTTACGGATACGGTGGTTCATAAACCATGCGGTTTTTTGAGTAACGTTTAAATCCCTTGAAAGTTGTAAAGATGAAATTCCTTTTTTATGCGCTGTGATTAAGTAAATAGCAAGGAACCATGTTGGCAATTCAATCTTAGTATTATCGAATAATGTTGATGTGCAAACGTTGAAATATTTACCTGTATTCTTGCATTTATATTTGTTGCCAGCACATTTGTAAACCTTGCTGGTAGCGTCAAAGGGAGATACAACATTGCCGTTCCAACGGAGTTGTTCAAGATGGTCAATGCAGATTTGTTGAGTAGGAAAAGCCTTTACTAATTCTATTACCGATTTGAACTCAAAATTTATCATGGCTATCTTTATTTGCTTACACAAAGATAGTAGTTATTTACACCAAAACAAATAAATTGGTGTAATTTTAGAAATATTTATTAGATTGATGTTATTGATTTATTAGGGTCGTATTTATCTACATCAGCTATATTAATATTATTTTTATTAAAATAAATATCCCTAATATGGACACCAATCAGTAAATCATAACTTGCCAAAGTGTGTCCATGTTGGTAGGCATATCTTTTGATTATATCTAATTCAGAGATGGTTAAATACCTCTGCATTTTAGATGCAACATTTATGGCTTCCTGCTGTATATCATAAGGGTTGCAATCTTG
>CAIRZD010000201.1 GCA_903882965.1 uncultured Bacteroidota bacterium | reverse complement strand
TGTGAAAGGCGGGATAAAACGGTTGTTTAGTGGTGGCGCAGAAGCAGTTGCAGGTGAGACACTAACAGCAGGTACAGCAGCAGCCGGTGAAACTTTGGCTACAGGCCTTACCGCTGGCGAAGCAGTGGCCGGGGGCGCAGTGGTTGGCGAAGCGGTAATGGGATCAGAGGCTATTGCCGCAATCGGTGTGGCAGTTACAAACCCTATAGTGCTCGCTATTGCTGCAATACCGCTGGCAATATATGGTACCTACAAAGCCGTCAATTATGTATCTGACAAAATAGACCAGAATAAAGCCAATGATGCGAAAATAGAAAAAGACAACAATAAAATATCTGCCTATAACTACCTCGCCGGCCGTGCACTCAGCGATCTCACGAAAGTAGCGTTACCCAATGGCAGTCTTGTATATCAAACGGACATGTCGAATTCTGCTTTTTTTGCTAAAAGGCAAAATGAACTTCACGAAACAGCATTCCAGGACCTATTGGAACAAAGATTGGCCGGAGGTTATATGGGTAAAGACTTTGTTGCTAAGCATAGTAAGGAGATTTATTCAGATGCTTTTAAAGATCCTAATAATGTGGACATGCTCACGATGAAAAAAGGATTTGGCGGTTACGGAGATACTCCCGAAAATCAACATAAACAAGAATTACTCCTTGAATTCTTTGAAAAAGAAATTGCTAAATTCAAAACGCAGGATGCCATCGAGAATGCCAGTCAACCGCAGAAAAATCGCAAACCCACCTATTCCGCCACACCCACAAAAGACCAGGTCACAGGCCAGCGTGTTACTACTTACAACATTACTATAAAAGAAATGAACGGCCAGAAGATAACCACACAGCAGGTAAACGGCACTGACGCCGATACCAAAATGGTTGGTGAAGATCTTGCAAGATTATTAGAATCAGTGCTCAATAACAGCCAACTAACCGGCGACTAAATAAATTTTATGCAAACAAATCCATTACAAATCCCAGGTAGCACATTCATACTCAACAACCCTATAACCGGGAGCGGACAGAATGTACTTGATTCTCTACAGTTCTATTTTCCTGCCGCCGCAGCACAGGCTGGGCTCACAGTGGCTACAATAGAAGGTTTTGCTGCTAATACCGCCAAAGACCTCGCCACACCACCAAAGCGAAAGCCTGCGAACCTTGCTCAGTTCAGTAATTATAAATGGGACAACTACGACTATTTCGTTCCTAAAAATTATCTCGGCTCATTGTTAAACTGCCCTACCTACGGAACACTTGAATTCGGCAATATAGACGCTGCATCCTCTAATGGCAATACATATACCGGAATAGACGGTAAGCAATATACTTTCCAGAACATGATTTTTGCAGTGGCAATTATAGATGCCAAACAAACCAAAAATATTGTAAAAACAAAAATTACCGGGCGCGATGGCGAAGTGAAAGAATATATAGGGATGAATGACTGGGCCATTACTATAAGCTCGGTGATTGATTTGCCGCCTGATCAGGCTCCGTTAAGTTTCTTACAGGCTTTTATACAAATGCTCACTGCGCAGGTTACCATACCCGTAAAGAACTATTATTTAAATGCACTGGGCATCAGCAATATTGTCATTGAAGATGTAGACCTCGGCCAGGTTGAAGGTGGCTACAGCAGCCAGCCTATAAAGATCACCGCATGCAGTGATGTGCCATTGACTGATTTTTTACCATAAACATTTTTTCTTTTTGACTTCTAATTTTTTACTTTTAAATGTACCAGGTACTCACAAATATTGTAATACAGCAGGTCACCGATTATGTACCACCAGGTGCCGCTCCGGTTACGCGCGATAAAACGTTTACATTTAATTATCTGCACAGTTATGAAAGTGAAAGCAGCTGGGAGAGCATGTCGCAGACAATGAAGATCGTCTTACCAAAAAATGTAAAATTTAGAGATCAGAATGGCGCAATATATTCGCTTGCAAGCTATAACGGCACATCCAGCAGCATAGGCGGCTATGTAGGTGCACCCACCACAAACACCACTCCTGATATTCCCGGGCTGGAAGCGCCTTTACCTCTGTCACCGGCAAATATTCCCGTACCCACATTTATGCGTGGTGATATGATAACGCTTAATGTAGGTTATCGCACGAAGCTTATGGGTAAAGGTGGTAGCGAAATAACATACATGACCGGTGGTCCTGACCCTACACGTAAAGATCCTCCAAATATTCCTCCTTTGTTTCAGGGCTTTATAACAAGGGTTTCGCCACGCCTGCCTTTTACTTTAGAGTGTGAAGATGCCATGTACCTGCTAAGTTTAGTGCCTACACCAAACAAGCATTATAATACGGGCAATATACAATCTATAGTTTCCGATATAATACAACAGGCTTATCAGGCCAATGATGATGGTACAGATTCACTACTCACCAAGTACAAAAAAGCCTGTAGCGTAAACATAACACTTTCTAAATTTTCTATGGACGATCTTCCATTTGATGTGCAGAGTTTTATATCCACGCGGGGTAATCTTAAAGAATTTTTAATGAAGGCCGGGCAGCAATTTCATTTGCACAGTTGGTTCAGGGGTTTTGAATTGAGAGTAGGCCCTACCTATTATCTTCCTGATGATGCCACGACGCAATCATTTACGTTTAAACAAAACATACTCGACAATGACAAGCTGCATTTCAAAAGAAAAGATGATATACCATTAAGCGTCATCGTTACTGCTTATGCGAGTTCAAGTGCCGGCGGTACCACAAAACCAATTCCTCCGGCTACGTCCGGCAACCCAATTACAACATTGGCCAACACCCAGATATTGGTATATAGTGAAGCTGGGCAGTTCAAGAAAGTTGTAAAACAAAAAGGTGTCGACTTCCCGGCAAATGATGTAGGCAAACGATTTACGCTCAAAAGGCATACACCAGTCACCGATGTTGATGTTTTGTTTCAGTGGGGTGTGCGCTTTTTGAAGCGATACTATTATGACGGGCTTGAAGGGTCCTTCACAACTTTCGGCGTGCCCTATGTGAAGCATGGCGATATCATTAACCTTACCAACCCATCATTGCCGGAGATGACAGGGATGTATATGTGCAAGGCAGTAACGTATTCCGGTAGCGCCGAAGAAGGCCTGCGGCAGGAAATAACATTAGATTTTAAGATCAATCAGGTTTCTGATATAAACACATTCGATAATTAATATGAACTGGAGATCATCAGTAATTAATTCTATACGCTCAATAGCCGCTGTTAATGGCCTGCATGATAAGACAGATGTTTTCTACGCCTCTGTTGATAGCGTAAATATGGACAATCTTACTTGCGATTGCACACTTATCAGTGGCTCATCTGATGTGCCGCTTGTAGGCGTCAATCTCATGGCGCAGTGCAATGACGGGCTACTGAGAGTGCCTACAGTAGGCAGCGCGGTATACATTCTTTCGGCGCCAAACATCACACCATATGTAGATGTTTTTTCGCAGATAGACCAGATCTTTTATGTGGCAGGTGGCAGCACTTTACAGGTTGATAATACCGGTGTTTCGTTAATGGGTACAAGTTCGGCAGCTCCATACATTCAGTTGCAAGGTAAGAGCTATGGAGGATTAGTTGAGGTAGAACCATTGGTTAGTAAGATAAACGCTTTGGAAACTATTATTAACAATTTAAAGAGTGCTGTAACTGCTGTTGTTGTAGCAGGATCAACGGCTGATGGTGGCGCAGTAAAAGCAGGGATACTAACAGGCTTAGGCTCTGGCATTACACCTACCACAGTTAGAGGCGATCTCGAAAATACACAGGTGCAGCATGGCAGCGGTAGTTAAAAAATAGGTGTATACACTTTTGGCACGCCCCCATATAATGGGTGTAAAATTGCATAATGGCAGCAGCTACAGACATATTATTAGACACTGATGGTGATGGCGATTTACCGATCGGGCAAAACAATTTCACAATAGGGTATTCTGATATCCAGCATGTCCAGGATGCTATGGTCTCGTTTCCCGGTGAGTGGAAACAATTTCCGCAGAATGGTATTGGTATCGCCGCTTATTTCAAAGCAAGGATAGACAGCTTGCAGATTTTGGCAAAAATACGCCAGCAATTAATTAACGACGGTTACACACTCAATAACCCGCAGGTATATCAAGACGCCACAGGGGCATTGGTTGTAGAGCCAAACGCTATAAGATTATGACGAGCTTTTACTCAGTGAATAACCAGACGATGATAGACCTGTGCCTGCAGGCATACGGCACTACGGATCTGCTTGTGAAGTTTTGCAATGACAATAATATTCACAGCATTAATTATATACCGCCCGTGCCGCAACTATTTGTCTATGATGAGAGTCTTGTCACAGACCAGAAGGTAAACAGCTATGTATTTGTTACTGCTAACACTGTGATGAGTAGCGGTGACCATTACTTTTCTCCGGAGAGTGGCAGTGGCTATTTTGGTAGTGAGAATGGCGGTAGCTTTTTTGTAACAGAATAAAATATAAATATGAAACGACTAATTACAGTTTTGATGCTTTTCCCGTTTTTATCTTTCGGGCAAACGAAATTCAGCCAGTTATCACCGGCTACTCCTGATGCAAATACTTCATTTGTTGGACTAAAATATTCCGGTGGTATTTACACCGATTATATTTTTTCCGCACCATTGATGAAAACCTATGTAAATACAGGTACCTCCGGCGATGGTGTTGCACCCGGCATAGCCGCAGGCACCGGCGCCGGTACTACACCTACTATTACATTAGCCGCCGGAAGCGATAATAAATCCGGCGTTATCACTGTTGTTCCGGGCACATCACCTGCCGCCAATAGTGCTATTGTTACGCTCACTTTTGATGTTGCTTATGCCAGCAAGGCAGTGGTGGTTATATCGCCTTATAATGCTCCGGCAGCAGCTCTGTATAATACAACGCAGATATATGCCAATGCATCGCTTTCACAATTTTTTCTTGAATCAGGTACTGCAGCACTAACTGCCGGCACAACATATAAATGGAATTACATAGTGGTAGGCTATTAAACTAAAATACACAAAATGAAACAACTCATCTTTATAATTATTTTATTGCCGTTCACCTCCTTCGGGCAAACGATCTCATCTTCGCAGCTTGGTGTAAACAGCCAAACCAATTTTACTACAGCCGGCCAACCGGTAGGTGCGTTCATGAGCATATTCCCCAATGATACATCTGCCACATTTGGGTTCACAACTAATGCCGGTTATACTTATCAGCTTGCAGCGCCGTTTATTACCGGCAATTATACCGGCACTGCTGTATGCCAGGAGTATGTAGATAGTTCCATACTATCTATCCCTTCATTGCATATCGGTGCGCCTGTGCCTGGAGGCATCCCTAATACAGTATTGTTTGCAAATAGTAAGGATGGCTTATTTGTTGATCCTGCTTTTCAATATTATAAATGGAAAGGGCTTGTAGTTAACAGCCCGCTTGGTGTGTCCTCTAACACTATGATTTATACCAACGATGGTAATGACGACCCGGTTGCTGGAATATACGGCGGTAAAAATGGTGTTGTCAGCACTTCGAGTTCAGACGGTAATACCTCTATTACTTTACTAACTACCAATGATGGCACCTACAGTGTGTTGTCATTTGCAGGAAAATCAGGCGAAGTAGATATCACCCAGGATCCAAATACAGGTGGCGCATCTTTTGATAACAACATAATATCCACTGCCGATTTCCAGGCTCTTGATGGTAGCTCTAATGTTACCTCATTAATGGGTGATGGTTATATAACCACCCAGAACCCCGGCCAGAATTATGGTGCCTTTATCGAAACAACATTTGATGGCAGCACAAATGTTATTGGTATTTACAATCCGTTAGGTACAGTGTTGTTGCAGCAATCAACAAATGGCATTACCTGGAATCTGAATTTACCCACATACGCTACAGAGGCAACCGCTGCAGCAAACGGCTTAACAAAAGGTGATCTGTACCAGGACCTAACAGGAGTTATACACATAAAACAATAGAGATGAAGAAACTATTAATTATCGCATTCAGCCTTTTGGCTTTTAGCAGCTTCGGGCAAAACAAGCAACCACGCCAACAGATAGTTGCCGCAAGAAATTTTATCAGGCCCTATAAATATTATACTGATAAACAGGATAGTGCTGTGAAGCTGGCAATTCTTTCGGCATCTGATAATCTTCTTGATACACCATATGGTGCAGTGTTGATCAGGTACGTTGAGCTAACCGCCAAAGGCGTTGTGTTGCAGGGGAGCCAGGGCGTATTTAACTGCACCGGCAAATGCTACCAGGCATGGAATAACAGCACCGGCAATAATACGGCTTTTGTAATTGTAGCAGATTCTGTGGTACGCCATCCTATTGTGCAACAATAAAATTATCACAAGATGGAAAAAATTATAAACAATTCGATGATACACGATGTAATGAATAATGCACCTACGCCCCGGCCATCCAGTTTGCTGTTAGCGGTTGCTTTCTGGACGTTTCATTGTATGGGCACGGCCACGCATAGTGAGGTCAATTTATGGTTGGCCACAGCAGTAAGTGTATTTGCCGCAATACGATATACTGCAGATTTTATCAGGTGGTTCAAAAACAGAAAGTAATGTTTAAAAAACTACGCTCAAAAATAAATGTGATGGTTGAAAAGAAAGCAACACAGATCACTATTAATAACATCCAAAATTCAATAAACATGAACACCGCAAACACAAGCTGGAAAACTACATTAGCCGGATTACTCACCGGTTTAACACCTATTATATATGCCCTCATAGATGCATACAATTCCGGCGCATTCACCGGGAAGAACGGAGAGCAGGTAGCTATTGGTATTGGCCTTATTGCAATAGGCGTGCTATCAAAAGATAAAGACAAAACAGGCGCAACAAAATAACAGCATGCTGCTTGAGACCAACCCAACCGGCGCTATAGGCTTCGTTATATTTTGCTTCATCAGCTTTTATGCTTTCATATCATACTTATGGCAGCACGATCCGATTGAAGAAGTTGGTGCTATTCTTAAAAAACTAAAAAAAAAGATCATTATTCATTTCAAAACAAAACAAATGCTTGACATAACATTAATACCCGCCGAAGTAAAAGCCCTCGCCACTAAATGGGCAAATTTCACAACACAGCTCAAAAAAGATCTGCAAAGCAATATTGCTATCGACCTGGCCGCACTTATCCCCGGTGGCACACAGCTCGATGCTGACCTTATAAATGCATGCAATGCCGCAATAACCGGCTGCAATGCATTGATTGCTGTTGCCGATAATACCGGCCTCAACGGGCGCTTACAACGCCTGGGGGCAGACCTCACCAAAATTGAACATGCCAATGAAAAACATACACCCAGTTTTTATATCATTTGCTTCGAAACCGTTTTCAACGATCTTTTTGGAGCTGCAACAGCTAATTAACATAACATGGCAGAATTTTTAAACGCACAATCCTACGTAATAATTAATGAAGGCGGTTATTGCGAAGTGCCCGGCGATAAAGGTGGCGAAACATATTGCGGCATCGCACATAATTTCTTCCCAAACTGGGCAGGCTGGGATATCATAGAAGGCCACAAACCGCTTGCTTATAACGAGATCATTGATGATGCCGATCTGAAGTCGCTCGTAAACCAGTTTTATAAAAAACAATTCTGGGATACCCTCATGGGCGATGCCATAGACAGCCAGGCTGTTGCAACCTATCTATACGACTTCTATGTAAATGCCATGCACAATGCGGTGAAATGCGTTCAGCACATTGTGGGCGTAACAGTAGATGGTGGTTTTGGCAGCGGCACACTTGCAGCCGTCAATGCTTATACCGGCGATCTGCTCGCTGACCTTCACAATGCCCGTTGCAATTATTATAAAGACATAGCTCAAAACGGCAGCGCAAAGTTCTTAACCGGCTGGCTCAACAGGGCAAATGATCTTTATGATAAACTTGCTGCATAACAAATGTTCAATTGTGCTGGCATGAATTTGGTGGTGATGATATCGTCTCTGGAGGCTTGCTCCTTCTTTATAAAAAATATGTAATTGGAATCCCGCACTTGAAAATACTATGAGGCACACTATTAAAATTGATATATACTATACAACAATTAATTTGCGGGTTGTAGCTAATGTAAAAAAATGTGTAAAAAGCATTTATAAAAAGAATGGTTACGAGATAGTGGAGGAAGAAAAATATATTGAAGACGATCGTGGCTGCGCATTTAATTTCACTGCCGATCAGCAGTATATGGTACTTTCTTCCCAAACCATTACCCATGGCCTCATAGCCCATGAACTTTGGCATATTGTAGAGCAGATACGCAAAGACAAAGGCAGCACTGAAGTAGATGCATCATATCTTGTAGAAACAATTACGGATAAAATATATGCCTTTTTAAAGGCGAAGAATGTGATGATAGGTTAAGAAAAAACATGTTTGCCATCTTTCCTCCAACTTGGAATTTACCTTAAACTATTGTTATCATAATAATGTTGCATTTTAATCCACATAGTTCCGTTACCTTGCAGTGATATGTTTGTTATGGATGAAGCTATTGAATTGACGTTTGAATCACCGGAGGGTATTGTAGATTGCAGGCTTGAGCCACAGCGAAATGAAGATGAGCTTTCATACAGCGCCACTATTCTTTATCCTAATACCGTTAATGGCTTCAGCCGCTCAGAGATATATGTACTTCATTTGCGGCGCGGCACTAAAATGGGCGACTACTATTTTGAAAGCGGTGCCGATCCCATTCTCCCGAAAATAAAAAAACTCGAAACACAAATATCCAAAGCAATTGTGCAGCTCGAAAGCGCAGGCGTACCTAGCAAAGTATAAGCCGGCTGATGTAAGGGCTATCTTTTTATTTTGTCTATAAGTAGCTACCTTTAGTATACAATAGATATATAATGAGAGCTAAATTATTCTCTATCCTGATTACCATCATTGCGCTGTTTGCATTTTACCCGGCTATGGCAACTCACCTGGCAGGGCAGGATTTCACTTATGTTTATCTTGGCGATAGCACTACCGGCAGTGGCGCTGTTTATCAAAAATACCGTGTTACGCTCAGCATATACGATGATTGCCTCAACGGCAACCCGCAGGCAATAGCCGAAGACAACCCTGCATTTATAGCCATATATACAGCTGCCGGTGTTTTGGTAGCGTTGGATACAACTGTATATGATATATCAGCAGTCACAGAGCCTGTCACTATTAATGGTTCATGCGATACTATCGCAGTGCCACCTACCTGCAGGTTAAAGCTTCAATTTGTGCAGCAGTTTGCTTTGCCCGTTTCCACTACCGGTTATACTATTGTTTACCAACGTTGCTGCCTTAATTTAGTTGCTAATATTACTACAAGCGAAAACCAGGGTATTATTGCTACATGCACCATACCGCCATCTGGTATCGCTGCAAGCAATACCAGCGCGGTATTCAATAATTATCCTTATTCTATACTACAGCTCCATACCCCGCTTGTATATGATTGCTCTGCCACTGATGCTGATGGCGATTCACTGACCTATGACCTCTGTGCCGCGTATAACGGGGCCGATGGTCTCAATGTGAAACCAATACCTGTGGCGCCGCCATATACGCCATATAGTTATGTAGCACCACTTTCTTACAGCAACCCAATGCGTTGTTCAGTGCCACTTGCCATAGATCCCATAACTGGCTTGCTTACCGGCACACCTGATACCGCTGGAGTTTACTTGATTTCCGTTTGCTGCCATGAATGGCGGGGTGGGGTAATGATCAATACCGTGCAACGGGTATTTGAATTTGTCACTACCAGTTGTGCCGCGGGTATTCCCAATATCTCTAAAAATGCTTCATTGGATATTTATCCAAACCCCGCTACTACACAACTCACCATCACTTCATCCACTACCATCGGGCAGGTAATTATCAGCAATCTTCTTGGGCAAACCGTTTACACTATACAACCAAACACGGAAAATATAGAAATAAACATCTCTGTTTTACCCCCCGGATTGTACTTTGTGAAGGTCAATAACATTGAAGTGCGGAAGTTTGTGAAGGAATAAAGGTAATCGGTCAATTATCTAATTAGTTTTATCTTTATTTAATAAATGATAACCAATGGAAAACAGAGTGATCAATATTGATCCAAATATTTTAGGTGGTACGCCTGTTTTTTATGGTACGCGTGTGCCGGTAAAAAATCTGTTTGATTACCTGGAGACAGGTGAATCCATTGATGAATTTCTAAGTGATTTTGAAGGGGTGCATAAGGAGCAGGTTGTAAAATTGCTCGAAATATCTCAGAGATTAATTCAAACCTCAACAGAAATTTTTAATGAGAATATTGCTTGATGAGTGCATCACAAAAAAAATATAGACTTATTTGCCAAACCATGAAGTATATACTGTTACAGAGAAGGGCTGGAATGGTTTATTTAATGGCAAGTTGATGACAAAATGCGTTGAGGATGACATTGACATTTTACTGACAATTGATAAAAACATTCTTTTTCAGCAAAGCATAATAAAATATGATCTGGCAATCGTAGTTTTTGATGCTATAGATAGCAAGGTATCTACCCTTATCCAATATCTTCCGGCTTTTGACAGCAGGATCAATACA
>CAIRZD010000200.1 GCA_903882965.1 uncultured Bacteroidota bacterium | reverse complement strand
CAAAAAGCAGTTACTGCTGGAGTATTTCCTGCAATGCGTGGTATTTTTGCAACACTTAAAGCAGAGCGTAATGGTCAACCAATTCCAGATACAGCAATGGCTAAACTATGGGATGAGTTTAAATCTGCAGGCGGACAGACTCTTTATCGTGATTCATTAACTCGTAAAACTGAAGAGAAGCAATTAGTTGAACATGAGTTAGATCGAATGAAGCGTGGTCCTGCTAAGAGAGCATTTAGCCGTGCTGTAGAAATGCTATCAGATTTTAATGATACGATTGAAAACTCAGTTCGATTATCTGCTTATAAAGTAGCTAAAGACAAAGGCTTATCTGTAGATCAAGCTGCTAGCATTGCCAAGAACTTAACTGTTAACTTTGACCGTAAAGGTCAACTTGGTTCCCGTATTAATGCTTTGTATGCGTTCTTTAATGCATCAATGCAAGGTACAGCTAGATTAGCAGAAACACTTAAAGGTCCAGCAGGTAGGAAGATTGTTGCTGGCGGTATTGCTCTTGGAGCCATGCAAGCTGTTTTATTGGCTGCTGCAGGATTTGAAGATGATGAGCCACCAGAGTTTATTAAAGAACGCAATCTTATTATTCCATTGCCCGGCGGCAAGTATGCGATGATCCCTATGCCACTAGGACTACATTTCTTCCCTAATATTGGTCGTAAGACTACTGAATTTGTATTGGGTGGTGGTAAGGATCCGGGCAAGCATACTGCAGATTTATTCGGTACAGCTATGGACGCATTTAACCCAGTAGGAAGTAGTGGATTATCTATGCAAACACTATTGCCAACTGTTGCTGATCCATTAGCAGCACTGGAAGCTAATAAAGATGCATTTGGTCGCCCAATCTATAAAGCTGATCGTGCAACTAACCCAACTCCCGGATATACAAGATCCCGTGAAAGCGCTAGCGAAATCAGTAAACTATTATCTGAATTTTTAAACTATGCTTCTGGTGGTACGGAATTTAAGAAGGGCGCTATCAGTCCTACAGCAGATGCAATTGATTATTTAGCTGGACAGTTTACTGGTGGTGCTGGTCGTGAAGTAATGAAGGTAGAGCAAGCTGTTAAGGCTGCTGCTACTGGAGAAGAGTTGCCAGCATATCGTGTTCCATTGGCTGGTCGCTTTGTTGGTGATATTGAATCCAAGGCTGCAGATGCTCAACGATTCTATGATAATGTTACCAAAATGGCAGAGCATGAGAATGAAATCAAAGGTCGTAGAAAGCCCGGATATACTGGTTCTACTATAGCTGAGTACATGGGTGAAAACCCAGAAGCACGTCTATGGCAGCAAGCCAATAATGCGGAGAACCAAATCTCTCAATTAAATAAGCAAAAGAAAGATTGGCAACAGCGTAAGTTTCCTCCTGAGAAGATTCAGACCTTGGAAGAGAAGAAACAAGTCATTATGCAGCGTTTCAATAAACAGGTAAAAGCCATTCAAGAGTAGTGGTTTTCCCTAATTTGCTCAATATATTACACATTTTATCTAGAAAGTGATGTATAAATGCAATCTAAGTCATTGATCTAACAGAGGAGAGAGATGTGCAAGGATATTACTTAACAGACGACCAATTTATTGAAGAATGGCGAAAAATTGGAAGTCCTGAAATTTTTTCTAAAACTCATAAAATGACTGTTCGTTCTGTTTATAACAGACGAAGAAGCATTGAAGTGAGGAACAACATTGAATTGCCCACTTTAAATGACACAAGATTTAATCCTGTTAAAAAACTTCAACAGACCCAAGGTAATGCTAGGCGTGGTATTGAAATGGAAAAGGGTAGGGTTGTAGTATTTTCAGATGCCCATTTCTGGCCCGGTGACTATACAACGGCTTATAAAGCACTTTTAATGATCATCAAAGAATTTAAGCCTAAAGTAGTAGTGGCTAACGGTGATATTTTTGATGGATCTCAGGCGTCAAGACACGCTAGAATTGGTTGGGAAAATACTCCTACCGTAAAAGAAGAATTAGAGGCCTGTATTGAGTTCATGGCGGGCATTGAGCGGGTTAGTAAAGGTGCAGACCTCATCTGGACGCTTGGCAACCATGACGCCCGTTTTGAGACGTTTCTATCTGCACAAACTGGAATGTATGAGGGAGTAGCAGGGTTTACCCTTAAAGACCACTTTCCATTATGGAAGCCATGCTGGTCATATTGGGTCAATGAAGATACCTGTATTAAGCATCGTTGGAAGGGTGGTTTTGGTGGTGGTCGTGCCAATGCCTTAAATTCGGGCTGTAATATGGTTACGGGGCACACACATAATTTGGCAGTACAACCTATTACCGATTACAACGGAACCCGCTATGGAGTCCAAACAGGCTGCCTAGCAGATCCTCATGGAGAGCAGTTTATGGCTTATACAGAAGACTCACCAAAGGATTGGAGATCAGGATTTGCTCTGTTATCATGGGAAAAAGGCCGTCTTATGTTGCCTGAGTTAATCCAAGTACATGATGACGAGCATTTTGAATTTAGAGGCTGTTTAAATAAAGTATGAACCTTAGTCCATCCATTTTACGTAATTTATACAGCGCTATTTACTGTATGAAGCCGTTTGATCGCTGGAATATGCCTCTACCAGAAGAAATTAGCTTTGTTGTAGATAAAGATCCTGAAGTTATGGGAACTTACTATTACGATGATGGCGGGGATTACGAACATATTATTACCATTTCATCTGAAAAATGCGGTCATTTATCTACTGTTATTAGGGTTCTATGCCATGAATGTGTGCATATGAGCCGATGGAAGACTCCTAAATGGACTCACCACGATGCTGAATTTAGGCGTCGTACTAAAGTTATATCTGACGAGCTTGGACTTGATCCGTTAGAGTTGTAGAATACCAACGGGGGCATAGCGGTGTACTCCTCTGCGCCCAGTCTTTCAGACGTGCCCCCTACTTATATTAGAACTTCCCTCTGATCCCGTAGTTTATTGATTTGCATTTTGTAGCAATCTGATTTGACTACAAAGTTATTGGATGGGTCTATTTCTCCCTTATACATCTTCTTAGCTTCTCGGATGTAAT
>CAIRZD010000199.1 GCA_903882965.1 uncultured Bacteroidota bacterium | reverse complement strand
TCTTTTCTTTTTCCTTCATCGGTAGGCCTAAACTATTTCATATTGTTACGTAACTTCTTCAACTTTACTACTTCAAACTTTACTATCTTATATATATTATCTCATAATTCAAGTATATTTTATAGACGCTAGAAATGGACCATTTTAATCAAACTGGAAATATTCTGCTCACAGAAGATGGAAAGGTGCAACACCCAATCAATGTGGACCTTTTCTTGATAGTCACAAAATGTATAACGTCTGTCATAGGAATACCACTCAACTTATTGGTAGCTATCATCATCATTCGTCTACGTCGATTCCACAGCAAACCGCGCCATATTTTTTTACTTGGGATCATCTTCTCCGATTTATTTATTTACGTACCTGTTCTTATTGAATTTGTATATTGGAACAGCCCTGTGAATTACGTATGTGAAGCATACGTCGCCGTCGTTGGTTTACCGTATTCCATTCTTTTACTGAATATGCTACTAGCATTGTCTGACAGGTACATAGCAATCAAGAACCCCTTGTGGCATAGGAAAAGGGTAACTGTTCGTTTTGCCGTTATCTGCCTCCTTCTTAGTTCGGCATCTAGTGTGTTCATCATGAAATTTGTCTACATCTTTGGTTTTGCTCCAATCCGTTGTGAAATCTGGTTTGATCACGGCAGAGTAGTTGGTTTGACTACTGTCTTGCTGTTTGTCTTATGCACTATAGCTAATTTTATCGTCTACAGACAAACAAAAACATTGCTCCAAAAATCTAGAACGGTGAAACCGGAAATAAACGACATAGGATTGCGCACATTCATACAAAATCAAGAAACGACAGATGTAGAATCTCAAGCTGCAAGCCAGATTTACGTCGGAAACAACACAAATAGAACGCCGGCATTGATCGAAGTACAAACTATAGGAAACAAAACTCGGAATGCAACAGATTCGAATGTGGACACTTCAGCCAGTATGGCAATCCACGTAGACAGCAAAACGTTACATAAAATGGAAATGGAAGCAACTCGTACATTGATAACCTCAGTGACATCTCTTTTTGCCATGGCTCTCCCCCCTGTCCTCTTATTTTTAACCGTTTATTTTTGCCGCCTTATCGGCACATTTCAGTGTAGCCGAGTTAGCTGGGTGGCACCTTATTTTAAGATATTTTGCTTGATTCATTCTTCCATTAATCCACTGATATGGCTACTGAGAAATGACGAATTTCGGCTCGTGTTAACACTCAAAATTGATCGAACATCTAGAAATTGGATTATTTGATTGTTTTAATAAAAGATTTGTACGTGAAATTATCTCTGACCTACGGATTGTATTGGATTTATATGTATTAGGCGTGTCTATGCTATTTATTGCTATACCCCAGTGGCTATAACTATACCTTCAATTGATGTATGAATGTTGAATATATATTTTACGTGTTACACGAGATTGTGCAACAATTTAGTTTTCTTAAGTTAAGTTAGAACGAGCTTTTTTGCATTATATTAAGAGCTTTGAGCTTACCCGGACGTAAAATCCGAATTCGTTTGTTCCTGTAGCAGCCTATAGTTTTGCCTACTTCGCTCTTAAACTAATCCGTAATTCTTCCTTTCTCGCCTATTTCAATCCTATTTTCTTTTTTTTTTTGTTGGTGAAAAACTTATAAAACACTTTAACAGCTCTCGCCCTCGGGTTCAATAGACTGGCAACTAGTACTGTACAAATAATGCTTTCAATAAATAAATAACCCAAGGAGGCGTTAACGGGGCTTGTCCGTAAACACGCACAACATGCATTTTCTAAACAAAATGTTTCAATCGATGTTCATCTTTTCTTCTAATCGGATGTTGACAAATTCTTAACAACTTTTGTTAAGAATGAAACGATGTCTTGTCGTGTGATGTTTGCGGACATTACTTTTTTAAATTTTGAGTTTTTAAGTTTTGAGTATCTTCTGATGGAACTTTTTTTAGGGATTCCGACACAATATTCGCGACCAATGTCCGCCAGCATTTAGCGGATGCGCAGAAACAAAATGGTATTATATGGTACTCCCCAAAAAAAGACATTTTTGCAATCGGATTCTGTTCGCTTCGATCCGATTAGCCCTAGGGTTTTTCGCCTGCCTCTGCGCGGAACAAATAAATTGCGCGGCTAAATATAGATCTTTCGAGTCTCGTCTGCTATTCATTCAAAACAACGTGGCTCAGTAACATGGCAAAAATTGTTCGCATTTTCAAAACCCTACGAAACAATTGGAAGAAAAGCACATTTGGTGTTCTACTTCTCTCATATGGAATAGATTATGGAGCTCAAAAATACAGGTATAATTCCTCGTTCCAATTTGACGTTTTAACCTAAATTTGTCGTAACAAAATATATGTTTTGCCGGTAAAGAACTCACGAGCTTTTGAGACTATACTGCGAAGAAGCTAAAACTTATGGAGAAGTTCCCCTCCCAGTTCGGCTAGCAGATCAGCCAGGGCATTTGTTTCTTTTACTGCCGCCGGCTGTATGATCTCTTTGGCTTTTGCCACCGCTGTTACCAGTGCGTCTTCAAGTATTTCTCTGCCTGTGTCTGTGAGCACAGCATAGCTTACACGGGCATCCCTGTCGTTAGCTTCTCTTTTTATAAGCCCTATTTTCTCCATTGGTACCAGCATACGTGTTACCCCCGATGAGGTTAATCCTATACGGTCGGCAAGGTCTACCCTGCGCATTTTACCATCAGTGGCCTGGCTGAGCAGGTACATGATCATAAAGTCGCTGAAACTGATACCATGCGCGCTAAGGCTATCAAACCGGCGAGACATGAGCGATTGTACTTTGGCAAGGTTCATTAATAATTTTAATGAAGGATCTGTTTTTTTCATGATTGATTAATATTTGAGTAGTCAAGTATATTGCAAATATAAAGCACTATTCACTAAAAACAAAAAAATGAATAACACTACCCTTCTTTTTAACAATAATTAACGCCACTTCACGTTAATTAACCCCGGGATATAATGCACTACAATCCCAACAGATTATCTTCGTACAAATCACAAAGCACATGATTCCATGTAAAAGATTCATAAAACGAGGTTATGTAATTGTTGCCGCACTCCTTTTTTTCTCCATCCGGCTACAGGCACAGAATAATGACAACGATTCTCATACTGCAATACTCTTCAGCGATGAATTGAAGAAAGAATATGAAAGCGCCCTGAAAACACTAAAGCTTAAAGAATACTCCATAATCACTAAGACAGACACTATCCGTTTTCTCGCTACATTGCCGGGGAAGAAAAAAAAGACGATCGTCTTCGTTGCCGGCTCAGGCCCTGTGCCATTGATCACAAAAGTGCCGGAGGGATATTATCCGCCATTTCCGTTTAGCCTGGACAGCACTACACTGGCCGGGTTTAATCTTGTTATTGTCTCAAAGCCTGGGCTGAAAGTATTTTGTACACCCGCCGACCTGAGTATAGACCTTTTAAAACAAGGGCAGGTAATGGAACTCGATTCGTGGAACAGGCCTCCGCAAAAGTATACGATGAATAATAAACTAAGCAAAATAGGCGGCGACCATATTGATGTGGTAAAATATTTAAAAGGCCAGCCGTGGGTAGATAAAGACAACATATACATCTACGGTCATTCGCAAGGAGCGCATGTAGCAGCATATGTAGCCTGGAAAGATTCAGCTGATATAAAAGGTTTGATATACTCCCAGAGCAACGCATACAGCGTTTATGCAGGCTACCTGAGCGCTATCCTTTATGATACAAAACTGACCGCAGGCGAGGCCGATAAAAAAATGGACTCAATTTACAGGCAGCAGGGAGCAATAATAAATGGTATACCTGATAAGGAAATGGATGAGCTATATGGCTGGAATGAAGCCGATCTTTATGATAAAAAAAACAACGACTTCTTTGATATCTACACCACCCGCTGGAGGAGCCTCGAATTCCCGGCTGCTATTGATTATTTATTAAATGTCACAAAGCCTGTATTATTAGTAAATGGAATGGCCAGCACCGGTGAGTATGACAACAAAAATGTCCCCATAGATTTTATACAGCATCATAAGCATAATTTGAGCGTACTTTTTTATCCCGGTTATGATCATAATTTCTTCAAGTCGGTATTTGATGCCAATGGCAAGCCACAGGAGCCTGAATTTCACTGGGGCGATGTATTTAATGATGTAAAGAAATGGATCACTAAGCAATAGTGCGCTAAAGCGAATCTTAATAGCGTGTTATTGCCACGCTTTTTTTCATGCGTTTGTGAATTCCAGAAAACGTTTTGTACGTTTGGAAAAACAAACTTTATGAAAAACACCATCCTTATTATTGCGGCATTGTTTATATGCCCGGGCGCTAAGGCGCAACTTACTTTAGAGCATACTTTTAGCCCGGTTAGTATCTATGCTTCAGGGCAGGTAATCTTATTTTCATCAAATGGTGAAAAAATATTGATGTGTGACACCGGTACAAACCAAGTGAAGCTATATAATACAGACTATTCGCTATGGAAAACAATTAATCTTTCCCACTATGCAGGTTACAGATTTGATAACGTTAGTGCTATTTCCGACAATCTTTTTAATAGTGATAACCTGGTAGAATTGGTGGCAGTATATTACAATCCATCAGCAGGCTCATACCCAACCTACTTTAAATCTGAAGTGATTAACGAAAATAGTGTGGTAGTACAGGACCTGGGAAATGCAATCAGCGCACAGGTACATGTGATAAACGGGAATTACAAACTATTTACTGAAACATATTATGCACAAGCTTCAGCAGGCAAGTATGATATTTACACCTTGCCGGGCTCCCTGCCATGCGGCCAATGCGGTAGCCTGGGCACACAAAGATCAGGTGAAGAAAACAGGGAAGCCTTATCACCACCAGCACCAAACCCAAACTCAGGCGGCGCTGTTATAAACTATCAATTGCCTGTGGGTGTGGAGCAAGGTACTATTACCATCTATAATGCTAACGGGCAGTCAGTAAAAACATACCAGGTAGGCAACAACTTCCAGTCTATAGATGTGAGCAGCGCCAACCTGCCATCAGGCGTATATTACTACAACTTAACCGGCGCTGGTATTACCCCCATGGGTAATAAAATGGTCGTGATCCATTAAGTGCGGTGTTTTATTTCCGGATAATTTCAAAGAGCATAAAACAGTGTGTATCATTTAAGTGTAAAATCCCGAAGTATACGGGGCGAACACTGAAATGTATACACGCTTTTTTCAGTATATGCATGCACATTAATTAATTATCATTCAGTAAATCTAAAAACATCGTAATTTCGTATCTAAATGTATAGTTTCCTGCCGCAAATTATTTATGACCGTAAGTTTTAAGACCAGGCTTTATATTGGTTTTACATTAGCAATTCTTGTAAGTGCCGCAAGTGGCATTACTTCATACGTGACTTTTCAAAAACAGGCCACCCAACGGCAATGGTTGCGGCGTACACGCCATGTTACAGATACGGTAAAGGCTATCCAGAACATGGTTGTAGAAATGGAGACCGGCCGCAGGGGATTCCGGGCTACCGGCCAAACCCGCTTCCTGGAGCCTTATAATAATGTACTGCCGCATATAGCGCCTGCCGTATCGGGGCTGAAGGATTCATTAGCTGACAACCCCGAAGATGAACAAAGGGCCGAAATACTGGCGCAGCGTATCAGCGCACTTATTAAGTTTTGGAAAGATAATGGGGATGACGCAAGTAAATATGGCGGAGAAAACATTGTAAATATCACCACAAACGAAGTAAGCAGTAATGACAGGGGCTATATTACAAAGATCACAGACAATGAGAAAAAGCAAGTAGATTCGATAAGATCGCTTATTGCCACATTGGAAAAAAATCAAAACAAGCTATTACTGGCGCGAAGGGAAGAATATGAAGCAATGATGCACAATACTACGTTATCAACCAGTGTGGGCAGCGTACTTTCTGAGATCATTATTGTTATACTCACCATTTTCGTATTCCGGGAATTTAAAAGGAGGAGGCTGATACAGGAACAATTAAAGAAAACGGTTGAAAAACTGGAACTGCAAGCTACTGAGCTTCAAAAATCGGAAGAAGAGCAAACACGCGCCCTTAAAGAAATAGAGGTAATCAATAAGCAGCTGGAAAAATTTGTGTATACGGTAGCGCATGATATCAAATCGCCGCTGGCGGGTATCAGTGGTTCACTATCCATACTTACAGCCGATAAAACAATAGCCGACAACCCTGAGCTTGCAGAATTTGTATCACTTTCAGCCGACAGAGTAGTTCATCTGTCAGAAATGGTAAATTCGATCCTGGAATATTCAAGAGTGAGCCTCGACAAGCAACAGGTAGAAGAGGTAGATACAAAAAAACTTGTGGAGGATATCACCACACTAATGTTTCCACCGCAAAATATACGCGTGGTCATAGCAGGACAAATGCCGGTGTTCAAAACAAAACGCATTAAGATCATGGAGGTATTCCAAAACCTTATGAGTAATGCTATAAAGTATAACAACAAAAAAGAAGGTTATATAGAGATCGGCTGCAATGAGCAAAAAGACAATTACCTCTTTTACGTAAAAGACAACGGCCTGGGCATACCGGCAGAAAACAAACAGCATATATTCTCACTATTCAGAGATGCCCATAATAAAGCTATGCGGGAAACCAGCACCGGTTTCGGGCTTAATATCGTAAAGCTTATAGTGGAAGAGCAGGGCGGCAAAATATGGGTAGATTCTGTGCCGGGAGAAGGAAGTACATTTTATTTTGAATGGAAAAAGTAAACTGCTACAAATAACTCATCCACCATTTTTTGTTATTCATTTTTACGTGCATAAACCACCTGCATGGAAAATACAGCAGCAGCACTACAACGATATAGATCACATACACCTTGAACAATGAAAGGCTCGGGTGAATAAATATGGTAACTGTTTTGCTGCCTTTCTGTTTTAATTCCACCAGCACCGCCAGGACGTGAATGAGATAAATATGCAGTATATAATAAAAAAACGGCACCCTGCCATATACAGTAAAAAACCTGCCTGCTACAGCGCCACTCATGCGCTCCAGCAGTGGCAGCACAGTGATTGCCGGACCGATGGTCATAAGCAGGTAGAGCAATGATGGCGGGTACTTGGTGCAATTGATAAAAGACAGCAGTGTGCGCCTCCATATGGGCAGTGTATGCCATGGCGCAGGGTCTCCATATATATTTATAGCACGCAATATTATGAACAACGCTATGGCCGAAAACCCTATTCCATACAGCCACTTATTGCGTTGCTGCTCAGGCAGGCGGAATATAGCGCCAAAACAATAGCCCACCGGCATTACGCCCACCCATGGAATAAGGGGATAGAAAATCATAAGCGTATTGCCATTGCCGTATTTTATGGGGCCTTGCTCATGCAGCACGCGCCACCAATTACTATTGCTGCCCAGCGACGAGGCGCTGATGCCATCAAGAGCATCATGCCCGAATATGATCAGCAACCCGATAGCAAGAATTGCCGGACGGGGCAGAAAGATCAATGCAGAAAGCAATATCATGCTCCACCCTATTGCCCAGATCACCTGAACAAAAACAAGATTGTAATTGAAATTGAAAGTCCAGCCAAGCTTCACCACAGTAAGCTCCATAATAATGAGCCATATACCTCTTGTAAGCAACTGGAATGCAGCCTCCTTCTTTGTCTTACCCCTGCCCTGTGAAAGAAACGCACTGGTGCCCGAAAGAAATACAAACACCGGGGCACAATAATGGGTTACCCAACGGGTAAAGAACAATACCGTACTTGAATGATTAACATCGGTAGGGTCGAAGGCAGAATAATAAAAATAATCACGGGTATGGTCTAGTGCCATTACAACCATTACAATACCCCTTAGAATATCTATAGAAAAAATTCTTTTCAAGGGCTGTGGCAATGTCATACAATAAAAATAGAAAGAATATTTGAGATCACATGCATTCCCGGTTTTACAATGATCACCATACCTCTATCTTAGCGCTGTGCCTGCCCTGGGATGTAATTGCACTTACAAAATACACACCCGGCACAGCACCTACTTGCACCGCAATATCCTCATTAGTGGCTCCGGTAAATTGCTTTACCTTTTCACCAAGCATGTTTGTGATAATGATAGTGGCTGATTCTTTTTGTATGGATTTGATATGGAGGGTGAATGAGCCATTCGATGGATTGGGAGAAACAGAGAATGAAGCCACAGCGATGTTGACGTTCTGTATACCCGCTGCAAATCGATACCGCAGCACGGTGGCTTTTTCGCCATTACCATAGTCTTCATATGCCAGATAGGGAGTGCCGCCGGGATCAATAGTTATTGTTGTAAAAACAGTCTCACTGTCTGAGCAACCTGCACTGCCAACCGTAGCCCAATTGCCGTCGCTGTATTTCATCACCGTAGCTTTACCGCCATTACCCATATCTTCATAACCCACATAGGGCGTACCACTTGCATCTATTGCAATAGAAGGATACGACACTTCCCCGACAGACAAGCCTGCACTACCCACATTCACCCAGCTACCGCCTGTATAAGTCATCACGGTGGCTTTATAGCCGTTTGCTTCATCCACATAAGTCACATAGGGGGTGCCATCCTGCCCGATGGCTATAGAAGGCTTTAATGCCACCCCTGCCGAAAAGCCCGCACTCCCAACCGTTTCCCAGCCGGTATCAGCATACTTCATTACCGTGATCCTGTCGGCATGTGATCCATCTATGAAGGCCACATAGGGGGCGCTGGCCGTGTCTGTTGCTATCCATTTATAACCTTGTGCAGCCATCAACGATCCCAAATGGCCTACTGCTCCCCAACTGCCCCCGCTACCGGCGGCGTACTTCATAACGGCAACCCCTCCTACAGTTGCATTCCTATAAGCTACATAGAGGGTGCCATTTTTACCGATCGTCATAGCGGTAAATGATGCCATGCCGGTTGAGAACCCTTCATTGCCCACAAGTTCCCAATAGTAGCCATTATACTTCATCACCGAAACCCTGGATGTATCATAGCTGTCTGAATATGCCACATAAGCCGTATCGTTATTACCTATAGCCATGCTTACATAAGTGGCGCCCGGATATGGATTGGCATATGTAAAGCCCGGGCTGCCTATATTTTCCCAACTGCTGTCTCCATACTTCATTACCGTAACAGCATTATAGTTGGCCGCATCTTCATAAGCCACATAAGGCACACCGCCAGCGTTCATAGCCAGTGACACATAGCTTGCATGACCTGCAGAAATACCGGGGCTGCCCACAGGGTGCCATGTCTGTGCAAATAATGAAAAAGAGAAAAAGAAGAGTGCTAAAAATAGGATATGTCTCATAAGCCGGTTTTATCAGTGCTATTATAATAGACGTATAATCCAACCGGAATCTTGGGTAATGCTGCAGAAAAATTTACTCCACAAATATTTTCTCCGTCAAAATTCCATTTTGTGTTTTTGCACTTACAAAATACACACCCGGTACAGCACCTACTTGCACCGCAACATCCTCATTAGTAGCGGCAGTAAATTGCTGCACCTTTTCACCAAGCATGTTTGTGATAATGATAGCGGCTGATTCTTTTTGCGGGGAAGAAATATGTAAAGTAAATAAACCATTATTAGGATCGGGGAATACAGAAAGTGAAGCAGTAGCTATATTGATATGCTCCACCCCGGCAGGAAATCCGTATTTCATCACAGTGGTTCTGTCAGCTTTGGTAATATCAGAGAAGGCCATATAGGCGATCCCGTTATCACTTATTGCCAGTGATGTATAATAAGCCACACTGTCTGTGAACCCTGCTGTGCCCAGTGTTACCCAACTGCTGCCATCATACTTCATGGCTGTAGCCCTGCCGTTAAGGCCGCCATCTTCATACCCCAGGTAGGGTACCCCGTTTTTATCAATGGTTATAGAAGTCGCAAAAGAAGTATCAACTGATAGCCCTGCGGTGCCCATTGTTGCCCAGCTACTGCCATCATACTTCACTGCCGTAATTTTTGCACCGTTACCATAATCTTCATAAGCCACATAGGGTGTGCCTGTAGTATCTACAGCAATTGATGCCCAGTTCACAGCCCCTGCCGAGAAGCCCGGACTGCCCACAGCTACCCAGCTGGTGCCGTTATAGGTCATTACTGTGGCGCGGCTTCCATTCCCGCCATCTTCATAGAGCACATAGGGAGTGCCGCTCCTGTCTATCGCCATACAAGTATAGTCAGCAGCCCCTGCCGAAAACCCCTCAACGCCAACGGTAACCCAGGCTGTGTCATTAAATTTTTTCACCACCACCTTACTGCCTACACTGGCATCAACATACACCACATAAGGTGTGCCCGCCGTGTCTATGGCTATATAAGGCCGGCTCACTACACCCGACGAGAACCCAATACTACCTACATACACCCAACCCGACCCGTTAAATTTCTTTACCGTAGCCTTTCCGCCTGCATAGGTTTCATCGCCATATACAATATATGGCACCCCTTTTTTGCTAATCGCTATCGACGTGTAATTTGCCCATCCTGAAGATGCACTGCCTATACCCAGCTGCACCCAATGGCTGCCATTATACTTCATCACCATTGCTTTATTACCGTTGCCGGCATCCTCATACACCACATACGGCGTATCGGCATAAGTAACGATCTGCACAGTAAATGACTGCCCCGCCGAAAACCCTGCGGTATCTACAATGTTCCATGTTTGTGCATGTATAGTTACAGCAATCAATACCATGCAAAATATAAGTAAACCTCTTTTTAATTGCTTCATGTTCATCATTATTCGACTACTATTTTCTTACCCACTACCCCAGTGCTCGTCTCTGCATTGATAAAATATATACCCGGTGGCACATTCAGTTGCACCGCCATATCGGTATTAGAAGGCACCATGCTCTCCTGCACCATTTCACCAATCGAATTAACGATCCTGATCTTTACATCTTCTTTTATGGAAGAAAAAATATTGAGGGTGAAAGCACCATTGCTGGGATCAGGGAATATACGCAACACGTCCCGCTCCTTTGAATATGGCTGTGGAGAGGTCACTCCTGTGGTAGTAGCAAATTTCTGTACCGTACCTTTTTGGCCGCCGCTGAAACCCTGGTAAAACACATAAGGTACGCCTGTGCTGTTGATAGCAATGTCCGGAAACAGGGCCAATGTGCCGGTGAAACCGGCGCCACCTACTGTTACCCAATTAGTACCGTCAAATTTCTTTACGGTGGCATAAGAATCCGGGGTGCCACCAGCATCTGAATAAACTATATAAGGGGTCCCGGTATGGTCTACGGCTATCGTCACATTATCTGCCTCACCTACAGTGAAACCTGCGGTGCCCACCGTTACCCATGCTGTACCGTTATACTTTATTACTGTGGCTTTTAGCCCATTGGAATTGTCAGAGTAAGCCACATAAGGAGTGCCCGTATTATCTACAGTTAACGACATACTTTGCATGCCCGCTATCAGTGGTGAGGGCGCGCCTACGGGCACCCAGTTGCTGCCATTGAATACCTGTACTATTGAGCTGTCGGGATAGGTGATATAGGGTGTATTTCCATGTACGGCAATGGCTGCACCATTGGTTAGAATGGGCGAGAAACGTGGCGGGCCTACATTTACCCAACTGCTGCCATTGTATTTCATTACAGAAAGCTTCGGAATGCAACTATCTGCCTGGTCGGCAAACATGGCATAAAGGGTATCACTGCTGCCAATGGCCAGGGATGTAAAACCAGCTATCCCTATCGAAAGCCCCGGACTGCCTAATGCTTCCCATGTACTGCCGTTATACTTCATTACCGTAGCCTTCTGAGTATCGTTACCGTCCTGGAAGATCACATAAGGTGTGCCGCTGCTGTCCATCACCAGGCTGGTATAGTTGGCCAAATTGCCCGTAAAACCCGGGGTGCCCACCATAACCCAACTTGTACCGTTAAACTTCATCACTGTAGGGCCATTATTATTGGCCTGGTCCTGGTAAGCCACATAGGGTGTATCGTTCTTACCAAAGGCTATGGATTCATAATCGGCCTCACCGGCTGTGAATCCCGGCATGCCCACATTCTGCCAGCTTTGCGCATGGGCATATCCCGCGCCTAGCAGGCTACAGCATAGAACAGAGAACGTAATAAGGTGTTTATTTTGCATAAAATAATCATTAGTTATTATATATAGACATACAAATTAGGCAAAAGGATAGTAATAAGCGTATACAATTAATCAAATATGCTCATTATCCGGGGAGAATTGTTACTATGATACAAAATACATTTTCATCAGCCCTTTATTCTTGGCTTCTATCTCACCGCGGTAGGTACAAGTGAAGCTATCCTTCACCAATTCGTAAGTAGTCTCTGAGATATTTATTTTTCCGGCCTCACTGTTTTGCTCCATGCGGGCGGCAGTGTTCACAGTATCGCCCCAAATATCGTAAGAGAATTTTTTCACCCCCACTATACCCGCCACCACACTACCACTATGAATCCCTATGCGCACTTCAAATGTACCATCGCCCATCTGCTGCCTCCGGTTTGTAACAAACTTATTTATTTCCAGGGCAGCACGGGTTATATTTTCTGCATGCCTTGGGTCTCTTACCGGCAACCCCGATACTGCTAGGTATGAATCACCAATGGTTTTGATCTTCTCAATATTGTATTTGTCAATAATGTCGTCAAATGCTCTGAAGCAGTAGTGTAATTCATTGATCAACTGTTGCGGGCTCATGCGCTCACTAGCCTGTGTGAAATTTACAAAATCAGTAAACAGCACAGTTACATTATCAAAATACTTGGCATCGGCCGCGCCTTTGTCTTTCAGTTCATCGGCCACTTCTGCGGGCAGTATATTGAGCAGCAGGTCCTCGGATCTTTTTTTCTCTTTAGAGAGTAGCGCGTTAGATACTTTCTGCATTTTATAATTCCTGTATATAATGATACCCAGCAACAAAAACAAAACAGAGCAAACAACCAATGATATATTTATCTTCCGGTTGTATGCAAGTTGTTTTTCCTGGTCCTGTATCTCTTTGTCCTTGGCTTCGGTATCAAATTTTGTTTGCCATTCAGTTACCTGTTGCAACTTTTCCCTGTCAAATATCGTGTCTTTAACATCGCTCAGCTTTGCATAGTACTCCAGCATTTCAGGGTATCTTTTTCCTTTTTGATATATTTTCCCCAGGGTCTCATACACATCCTTATATACATCCAGGTTTTTTGTTTTTTGCGCACTGGCAAGCGATTTAAGTGCATATTGTTCGCTTCGTTTCAGGTCACCCATCTGGTAAAAAAGTATAGACATATCGTCTGTAATAATCGCAAACGCATAGTTTTCTTTTGCAGAGTCAATTAATGAAAGCACATGACTATATATGGCCAGCGATTCATCAAATTTGTTATTACTTTTTAACGCGGTTGCAAGATTGCATAATGAGTTCATCACTTCATTCGAATCACCATCTTTCCTTGCCAGTGCCACAGCCTCATTATATAATTTGATGGAAGTATCGAGCCTGTTTTCTTTTTTATAAATGGTTGCCATGTAATCCAAAACCCCGGGTTGTAGCCTTCTTACCCTCCGGTTATCTTTATATTCTTCACATATTGCCACCGCCTCTTCCACATATTTCTTCTCATTGGGCATATCGTTTGTCACTTCATACACTCGCGAAACGCCGAGTGTTGCCACTATCTGCAAGTCCGGGATATTCCGCTCTTTATAAATAACCATAGCCCGCAGGTAATACCTTAAACTTTGTGCATAATCCGACATATATTCATACCCTTCTCCAATTACAAGGTTGGCATTTGCTATCCCGCGCTGGTAGCTATGGCTTTCGGCATCCTGCAGCAGCGTTTTCCCATTATCCACAACTTCTTTTGGACGGCTGTCGGCAATGCCGTTCAGGTAATGATACATGGAATCCATGCGTACCGAATCATTACTTATTTGCTGTATTTTCTGGATAATGTCTTTGGCAAGTGAGGCCTGCTGCGCCGATGCGCATATAGAAAGCAACAGTAATAAAATGGCGTAAGGGGTTGCGCGCATAAGACAAAAATATAAAATTTAGTTGTCGCTGGTAGTTTTCGCCCGGAAGCAATTCCAAGCTATCGCAATATTGCGCATAACTAAATGAAAATTAAGCTGTTGGGAGAATATTGAAGTGATCCATGCATTATTTATAGCGCATTTAATACTCGAAGCGCAATAACCATTACCAATATACCCGATACCATACTTACCACTACAGGCAATAAAGGATACTTCGTAAGCATGCTTCTCACTTTGGGATTGGTAATCGCCGGGTTTATCCGTTTGCCAAGGTCGTATTTGTAAAACACAATAAGGCCAATGATTAAAAACACCATCCCGCACACAAAAAACAAACCTTCTTTGGCAGCCGTAGTTCTGCCAAGGTTAGCAATCGCCAACCCCAGCGTCACAGAAGCCAGGCTCTGTAAAACAGCAAAAACCAAACCCGGACCTTTCTTTTGCATGATGCTAATATATGAAATTTCAGCGTTGCTGCAGGCTTCTTTACTTTCTTATTAAAGTATTGTAGTCATTTATTGCCACCTGTATGATCTGCTTTGCCACCACATCATCCTGGAAATCCTCTACCAATACCGTTTTGTTTTCCAGCTTCTTGTATTCTTCAAAGAAGTTTTTGATCTCGGCATGAAGGTATGCCGGCAGGTCGGTGATCTTATTCATATAGTTCACACTCACATCATCTGCGGCCACAGCAATTATTTTATCATCACCTTCATTATTATCTATCATCCTCATTACCCCTATCACTCTCGCATTAACTATACATAGCGGCTGTATCTCTACCTGTGATAGTACCAATATATCCAGCGGATCATTGTCCTTTCCCAGCGTCTGCGGTATGAAACCGTAATTTGCCGGATAAAATACAGATGAATAAAGCACCCGGTCCAGCCGCAGCATGCCGGTCATTTTATCCAGCTCATATTTTGCCTTGCCGTTCTTAGGTATCTCTATGATCGCCTGTACAATATCCGGTTGTTTATCTCCTATAGGTACACCATGCCATGGGTTAAAATTCATATTGTTTGGATTTTGGAATTCTTAAAGCTATTGAATAAATACAATAGTATTTGATTTATTGCCAAAGTACAAATGCAAAGACCAAAGTTAATTATTGTGAAAAACTCCGGCTAATACATATGCTATTCCAATATTTTTGTAGTTTTATAATATATCCAAAAACCAATAGTAATATTTACACTCAAAAATATAGCCATGAAAAAAACAATTGTAGTCATATCATTTCTGGCAGCTACTCTTGCCGGCTGCAACAATACACCCTTAAAGGAAACAACAACGCAAAAGAGCGATAGCACCACAACTACTACAACCATGGCAGCCCCAGCCACTGCTCAGCCACAAATGGACTCAACAACTATTGCAAAAAACTTATTGGAAAATACAACACCCGGTGATATGCAGAAAATGCTGGCTTCACTAAGCGGCAAATGGGCCGGTGAGGTATCCAGCTGGTATGGCGAGCATGCGCCTGCACAAAAAAACACCACTGAGTGCGAGAACAAAATGATACTCGACGGCCGCTACCTGCAAAGAACCCGCACCCAGGAAGTAAATGGAAAGACCATGGAAGGCATGGGCATAATAGGCTATGATAATGCAAAAAAAATGTTCGTAAGCAGTTGGCAGGATAATTTAAGTACCGGCATAATGTACCTCGAAGGCCCGTATGATGCAGCGACAAAGACCATAACACTAAAAGGCAAATGGATGAACCCCGCAACCGGCAGCAACACTGATGTAAAGGAAACCTTCAAAATAATTGATGACAACACCCACCAGGTTGCCCTGTATAAAGTGAATGAAGGCGGCAGCGATTTTAAATGCTGGGAAATGAACCTTACCCGGAAATAAAATGCTATGGTATTATTTTAGTTCTTAATTGAAGTTTTTCACAATACACATCTTAAGAAACTTTGGCATAGGGTTTGCTACTATAACTGTAAAGCTGAACTTTATGGTAAATGCAGTATCAGAACTTGATCTTCAAAAGTTAATTAAGCAGCACCTCAAACCTACATTCAGAAAGGACGGCGAATGGGCTGTATTCTATGCTGACGCCTACGATGATGTCTACGATACGCATGAGTATATTTCACAAATGCGTGGGGAAATAAATGGCATTACCGCCTTTGATAAGGCCCAGCTATTATTCTACATCAATTCGCTGGAACCGAAATTAAACCAGTTCATGGGCCTGATGTACAAGTCGGCATACAAAAGCCAGTACTACGATAGGTTATGGTCTGAATTAACAGGTATCAGAAATGAGATACCCGAGATAAGAAACCAATTGTATATGTAAACCAATTAACGTACCGGGTATTTAATACCTGATATTCATAATTGCTTTTGTTACCACACCCGGATTAAATGTTTGCGCGGCACATACATATGGCGAGTCGTTGACCTCGTAAGTGATATTATCGGTACAACTATAATTATCTGTATTTTTTTCAGACATCGTTCGGTTATCATGAGCGATGTTTTTCATTCTGTACACTCTTCCCGACGGATATAATGTGATCAGCAGGTCGGTACTATAAATATCACTGCTGTATATTGTGTAAGGAATATATTGCTGCGCAAAACGACCCACATAATAAGCAGATAAATTGCTTAGTACAATAATTCCCGGCACCGAATCTACAAGCGCCAGAAAATTACTCCCCGGCCCGTATTTTACTATTGAGGCCCCGGTATCTGTAATTGTATCTGCTAATGACGTGGTATAAAACTGGAGATCATAATTCTTAGCATTAAAGCAGGATACACTTTTGCGGCATGCCGCAAACATACCCGAAACAATAAAAGCAATAAATATTACAACCGGTATCCTATTCACTAAGTATAATGCCTTTGTCGGCAGCGGTAAATCTACATAAAACCCCGCAGCAATGCAATCCCTATGCCTGCATTTGCTTCCTACTCTTTATAAATTTATTCCCACTACTCTTTCACAAATTTACGCACCACCGCATTATTCACTATCATAGTGTACACACCTTTCGGAAAGGAAGAAATATCTATGTGCGCTTGCTTGCCCTTTAATTGCTGGGAATAGATCGTTTGGCCCACAAGATTTGCAATGGTTATTTGATCAAGTGGTTGTTCAGTTGATTGAACAGCGATCTGTGTAGTAGCTGGATTAGGGAAAACAGAAATATCATTTGCGGGAGTAGTAACCTGTGCTACCTTAGTATCGGCAGGGTTTTCATATATCGTTACTCTTGGTGCAGCATTGGGGTAATCGCCCGATTTTGCATTATTCTCATTAACCGCATTCAGCAAAGCATAGAAACTCACACTGTCACTGACAGGGGCCGGGGCTGTCCAGTAAAAGGCTACATAATATTTGTTTGTATCTATGATAGTTGGCCTCATAGCTTCGTTGTGCTCTACTACTGTAGTGGCGCCACAAGAGATGATCTGAGTAGTGGATGCATAAGATGGATGCAAGGTATAAGTACCTGCAAGTGTATGATTACCCCGCACAGCTGATACCTGGAAACCAAATGCGGGCAAACTTGTAGCAATAGATGTGGCATCGCCGGTAAGCGTAATAAGATACGTTTGGTGGGCATTATACATAGTTATGGGCAGCATGGTAGCGGTATCAAGCACCTGTAAGCGCACTATGGTACCGGCGTTATTTCCGCCATGGCAGCTACCCGTTTGGCAATGGCCCACTGTGCCTGTGGTGGCACCGGTAATATCGCCGTGGCCGTGATGTGCAGCTCCGTCTTTATCACTGGAAAGGGTAATATAAAGCATCGCCAGGAACAGCGTAACGAAAATTGATTTCTTTTTCATTAAAATTGATTTGCATTTATCTTTTACTTACAATAAAAAAATGTTGCGCAAAGAAATAATTAATACCTGTAGTAACGGGGCAGTAAGCGTTACCATTATATTAATTTTCTAAAAAATTATCTTCTGATTTTATATATATCGAAATGACTTTTATTACATTCTGCAAAGACCATGGCATGATTATGTTAGCCTGTATGTATAACCAAAAAAGTAGAGTATATGAAAAACATGAAGAAAGTATTGTTTATGCTTGCCATCGCGATCACATGCGGCGCTTATGGTAGTTCTGCGCAGATCTATGTGCATGTGCGCCCACCAAGGCCCGTAGCTGTAGTGCGCATTGGTGCACCAAGCCCCCAACATGTATGGGTAGATGAAGACTGGCGCGAAAATAATGGCGCTTACGAATGGAACGGCGGCCGTTGGGAAGCACCACCACATCCCGGCGACAGGTACAGGGCAGGCCATTGGAATCATGATGGTAACGGACACCAATGGAAACAAGGTAGCTGGCAGCATGGCCACGATCACGGACATGGTGGTGATCATGACAGGCACTAGTATAATAAACTATATAAAAGAAAAAGAACGTGCAAATACTGTACGTTCTTTTTCTTTATAAATAAATAATCAGTATTTTGAAATCACGGTGATCTTTAAAGTAATTTAGCACCAAACACCCATGATATGGCGCTAATGCAACCTTACTTTATTATAGCTTTAAAATCTATCTGCATTTATATCTTTATCATTATTGCCATTCGGCTGTTTGGTAAAAAGGAAATATCCCAGTTATCAGTTATTGATCTTGTATTCATACTGCTGATCAGTAACAGCGTGCAAAACGCTATGGTGGGCAACGACTCATCTGTACAGGGCGGAATGGCCACCGCTTTAGGGTTATTCATCTGCAATTACGTTTTCAGGTTTTTTCTATTGAGGTCTAAAAAATTCAGCAAAACGGTAGAAGGTGAAAAAATAGTGCTTGTAGTAGATGGCCAGTTATTACTACAAGGCCTGAAACAGGCTAAAATGACCGAAGCCGAAGTAGATATGGCCGTACGCGAACATGGCGTAAAAAACATACACGAAGCTAACCTAGTAGTGCTGGAAGTAGACGGAAACATAAGTGTGCTATCTGATGACTATTCCAAAAAATCTACAGTAAGAAGAAAGAAACCACAGTTGACGCATAATCCATAATCCATGATCCTAGCTAATAGTTATAGAAGAAGGGGCATTTAGTTTATTGCATTAGTGTTTCCTGGGCTGATGAAAACCCGTACAACCTTTTTTCACTAACTTATCTCTCTCTTCCGGAGAATCAGCACAATCTTCCGGAGAATGATTTGAACAACAAACTGATTGAAAAGAATATTCAAATGTAAATTTTTCTTGCAAACAACCGTCACATTTATATTCTCCTTTGAGTGTATTACCATCTAATTTAAAATTACATGTTGCAC
>CAIRZD010000198.1 GCA_903882965.1 uncultured Bacteroidota bacterium | reverse complement strand
GACTTTATACAGAAGGAAAAGCGCCTATCAGTTACTGAAAATAGCCCCTATCACTTGAAAACTAAAAACTTTTAATTTAACTTCGTAAAATCAAGAAACACTATCTAACAAAAAGTCCACTTTAGTTTGACTACATACACCATTACTAAACGTATCAGTCCATGTAGCACCCAAATCACTTGATTTCCATAATGTTCTGTAGCCTACGAAAATAGTATTATGCTGGTCCACATACCAAGGCCTGAACTGGGTATTACAAAGGCTCCACCATTTACCATTACATTCATCATATGGGTAGCTTATGTTATTATCTGTTTCATAATTGCTGTAAAAATCTACCCGCTCCAAATATGGAAAATCAGATTCTGTGACTGCAGTTCTTACTCCATTCCTCATAAATTTACATAACTCATTGTCACCTTGGATAAGATCGTCTTCCCAGGGTACAGACCGGTTGCTGTTGTATGAGAACCTGCCGTTATCCTGCGCGCCGCCAATTAGCAGGTCATCTTCACCTTCCATATTGCTTATGCTGAAAAGCTGTGTAATACATAAGCTGTCTCCGGTAATACTTTGAAAATATGTATTGCCGAATCTCTTCTTTATCACGCCCCCATCTGTACAGCCATACAAAACATCATCGTGTACCCCACCACCTGATAGAGCAGGCTGATAGAGTGTGATATACCGGCCATCACCGTGACTGCCGATAGTTGTAAAAGTGCCATATGCTCCTCTCGCGGTAGATTGGTAAACCCCATGTCCAACGTAACCATCATGGTTAGTTGTATATATTACATTAGTATTATCAGGGGAGACAACGATGTATTGGAAACTATTCAATGTATTGACAGAAAGTACAGAGATATTCAACGATGCCAGTGGTGTGCATACAAGATGCTGAGATCCATTTTTTACTTCCACCAACATAAATACGCTGTCGGTTGCAGAGAGAGAAATATCATCGATGTTGGTTATGGTATCTCCCGATGAAGGCATAATAACTTTCAGGTTGGTCCATGAACCGATGCCTGCGGTGTCATAAGTCCATAAGTGTGCGGTATCATCAGCAGCATTGGTACTGAAAACAACTTTACCTAAGCTATTCATTGTGAACTCCATGTCTGTGATCAAGGTATCGGCACCAAGAGCAGGTGTAATATTTTGCCAGATAGCCGACGGGTTGGGCTTCATTAAAATAATGTTCTTATGGCCTGGGGAAGAATCGCTCATAAAGGCAAATAGTTTTTCGGTACCCGGCATGTACATCATTTTCATATTTGGCGTACCAGTGAAATATGAAAAGCCCGCTACTCTGTTAAATGAAGTATCATAACTCCAATGATTACCACTGTCATTGCTATATGCAGCACCTATCCCCACACTGCTCCAATCGGCGAGATACACATAAATATTTACACTGTCCAACGGGTCTACTGCGAGGCTTATCATACCCATAGTGCCTGGTATCTGGGTATTGCTTGTATACCCCACACTAATGCCATCGCTTATATTATGCCAGCTGAGGCCGCCATTCCTTGTTTTCCAGAGCCCGCCATAGGTAGCGGCAAGTATATAATTGGTGTCCGTAGGGCATACCCACATACAGTTTGCCCTGCCCTGGTTTTCAGTTTGTCCATATTCATTGTTAAATGGCCCCATACACTGCCAGTTACCGCCACTACCAATGCAATATTCATCGGGTTGAGTTATAAAACTCAGCATGGCCCTGGCGGCTGGTATATACGCCCCTGAATCAGCGGGTGCATTACCACAAAACAATTTCGCCCTCATTACCGCTCTGCGGGTAAATTCATTTACCACACTGCCTTCGGTTGTATCAGTGGGGTTGGCAGTCTGAATTTGCCCTTGTTTTGCCAGCACAGCCTGCTGGTAAGACATTGAGGACATATTGAACATTAAAGCCGAATCAACTAAAGTTTGCGCATGGAGCATGCCTGCATACATAAGCAGGCACAGGAGTAGTGTTTTTTTCATATAGTGTGTGGTTTTAAAATTTGATAATTATTTTATCAGTAATTTTCTTGTAGCCATTTGACCATCTTCACTTACCACCTGCACATAATATATGCCTCTTAGCCATTCATTAACAGCTATATTTATTTTACCGGTAAAACGTGCTTGATAGACCTTCTGACCCAGTACATCAGTAAGCACAATGGTATATGTGTCCTGTTTTTGCGTCTCCACTATTACCTGTTCATGAGTGGGATTAGGGTATACTTTTATTCCACTATTGATGCTGATTTGTTTTACGCCAGTTGTATAGGGCGCTACCCCCCCCAGAAACGCATCAGACTCAAGAGAGGGTATTCCATAAAACGGAAACGATGAAAAGCAATCGTCTCCCTTACTATATGTGCCGCCTGTAATCACGCCCCCTCCGGACAAGGGGTATATCATATAGCCTTCGTCAATTTCACTACTTCCTAATACTTTTGCGCTTAAAAAATTGCCCAAACTATCTACATGTACAATCCACGCATCACCCTGACCATAAGCAGTATCTACTTCGCCGCCTTTTTGACCAGATCCTCCAGTTATCCAGATACTACCATCATCAGCCTTACATATTGCAAATGGCACTTCCTGACTAATTGAGCCATAGGAATTGTCCCAAAGAATATTATTGCTGCTATCTACTTCCAAAACCCAATAATCGCTTTGCCCGATGTGATGATGTACATCTCCATCTAATGAGTAACTACTTGCAGCTAAAACTACCCCCCCTTTATTATTTGCAACGCCCCAGCCATAATCGCCATCTATGCCACTGCCCCCCAGATCATGATGCCATATAATATTGCCTTTGCTATCTAACCGCACCAAGTAGGCATCTGCAGCAGTATTAGGCGGCCCGTGCAAGCCGGTACAGTCGTAGTCATTACAAGTAGTGCCGCCAAAAATATAGCAACCACCATTAGGGCCGGGGATCACGGAAAGTGCTTCAGTCACATAGCTACCTCCAATAGCTTTGCTCCATTGCTTGTTGCCCAAGCTATCTAATTTTAAAACGGCAATACTGGGAAGAAATGAACCGCTGTTATAAACAGTAAAATTGGTATCATTAAAATAACAATTACCAACCATCAGGTATCCGCCATCATCAGTAGCGATCATATCTATGAGCCCTACATCTGCGCTTATGCCATAGTTGCGACTCCATATAATAGTACCCAATGCATCTTCTTTGCATATCAGAAACCCTCCTTCACCTCCTAATACAAACCCTCCGTCATTCGTAGGAAACAAATAGAGTAAAGTGCTATCACCACCAAAGCCATAACACTTAGTCCATTCCATCACAGAAGCATCTGCATTATATTTTACAAAAATTACCCGCTTTCTTTCCGCTGTACAGAGGGAATCTATATTTCCTGTTCCAACATCTGAGGAAGTTTCAAGTGCTATTATAAATCCTCCATCTTGTGTTGCTGTAACATGGGTGAGTACTTGAGCGCCTTGATCACCTCCATAGCCTTTTAGCCATAGCATGGCAGGTTCTTGTGCGTATACACTTGTGGTGTAAGAGAAAAGAATAAAGAATATGAGTAGGAGTTTTTTCATAGGATAGAATAATCATATAATAAATGTAGGTATAGTATATTGATATACAAAATATTATTTTTGAAAGTAGCTATTTTTTGTTTGGCAAATATTTCGTATATAATTTGAAGAATTGCCCTTTTGAGTGAAACATACTCTTTTATAGAACGGTGTCGAATTCGGAGACGTATGGTGCCGGTGCGCTCGTTTCTGATCTTATAGTGAACTGTACCGCAAAAAAATATCACAAGCCATTCAAAGGCGAGAGAAAAGCTCTATATGACATGGCCCCGGGATGCTACTTTTCGGGATTGTCCTGTTGAGAATAACTAAGCGAATTGGTAGCTGTCTTCGCCCTTACGCCAGCCTATCCACTTGCCCGTCTTCTCGTCAAGCCCACGATTTCTCATTTCCATACGGGCAAACTGAACCGGATCAATCTTGCCGTTGATAATGTCTATCAATAGACTCGAGTTGATTTGTGAGTACAGAAAAATGGGATTGATTTCATCTTCTATAATCCCGAGACTTGCCGCCGAGCGGTAGTAATTTATTTCTTCTTGTGTCATATCAATTTGAGTTTATTGTTCAATGTTCGCTTGGTAACAAACAAACTAAGTTTCCTTCTCCGCTACCCTCGACCCACAAGTAGGCAACATCTGGTTCAAAGTCAGTAAACGGTATCCTCTGACAAACAAGTTGTACGTCATTTCCATCTGTACAAGTAACGACTGCGGAATTGCCCGTTCTTTTTAATGTCCACACTTGGAACTCCTCGTTCTTTAACTGCCCTTGATAAGAGGCAATTATATCCAGCCACCAATACACGCCGAATGTGTCGGCCATTGATTTCGCACCGGAGGTTATTACTAAGCCGAAATTGTATTTGTAATAATTGTCGGAACAGTTGTGATCACGGAGCGCGTCGTTTGCGTTTATCATTTTTATCAATTTAGGTGCAGTATAAATGTTCCGGGAACAACAGGATAATCAAGGGTGCTATAAATCTGCTAAAGTGGCGGTTGTGTGGCGGTTGCGAGCACAAGCCGCGATACCTTCATCGAAATATTTACTCAATGAGCGAACTATCAAAAGAACTTGCGGATAAACTCAATGACATAACAACAAATCATTCACCCGCCAGGGTCAGTAATAACTTACGGGTGGTGTTCTTCGATTATATGCGCAGCCAAACGATTGGAACCCCGATTGATTGGGACGATATTGTAGATGACATCAATTTAATTTTTGAATTGCTTGAGGTCATCTCAAACGAGAAGAAGCCGAAGTGAAAACCCAATATATACTGTTCACCAGCAGGTACAGTTTGTGCATCTTAAAAGGGAATATAAATAATGGTATAGATGAAAGTATGTGATGGTTGTATGGTACTTGTAAATTGTTATGTTGGTTTAACTATATCGTTTGTAGAATATTTCATAAAATAATTTTCACTTTCTCGCTTTCGCAACCGTTTCAGTTTATGAACGGATCAGCAAGCCGCAGGTAGATTGTATTATTTTTTAGCACGGATGAGAGTAGCAAGCTCCAGATCGCACCAAATCGCTATCCAAAAACTTATGGAGCACCGCTTAGATTGAACATGCCGGTTTGAGTGCTTAAGTTTTACATGTGCGACCAAGTTTGCTATTTAAAAGATAAAATAACAATGGACGATAACGCACAAAATGAAAATACAGATGGCTGGTTGAGCGATAAAATAATAGACGATTTCATCCGCACACTTCTAACTGATACAGATGACTGTTATCAACCCATGCCAGGCGACAAGTACAAGCTGTCCGTCCACGAAACAAAATTCATAAATGGCATAAAAAAAATGCCAAGTGCTTCAAAGGGGTTGAAAAAAGCATACAAGGATAAATTTATTTCAGAAAGTGAAACATTGACCAGGCGGGACGGAAACCTCAGTTTATTGGGAACGTTTTTTAACCACAGCAAGTACATTTCAATAACGATTCCCGGTGTTGACGGTCAATTTGTGTTAGCAATCGATGACCTGAAATCGTTCCTTAAGGAGGGCAAGTATGGTGTTGCATTCAAACTGTCCGACAGTGAAACAGTTTTTATTATTGAAACAATCAATAAGAAAGCGCTATTGACTCACTGCATTAAATGGGACTAACGGCCATTTGGCTCAATCCGAGCTTGGCAGGACTACGCAAATGAAAAACGGGAGCTTGATGAGAGCCCCCGTATAAATTCACAGTTACCTTGGTTTCTATTTGATCTTGTACCCAAGCCCCTTCGCCACAGCTATAAATTCAACGATCAATGCCGCAGTCCACTGGTTGCATACAGCTATGGGCGCTTTCTGCCCCTTTATTTTAAGTAGCTGCTCAGGCTTCATGAAGTACCTGCTGCGTGTCCCAGATAGCTTAACGGCGGTATCGTGATCGGCGAACACACCAAAACGGGGCATAAGTGTTTGGGGGAAAGCATTTAACAAATCCTTGCTCGTTGTGTCAGGGTTATCTTCAATGTATTTCGCCACAACTGCTCTCACCAATTGCCCCTTACCATACTCCTCGCCGTTGAACTTGTACTTATCGGTATTTTTGCCCGCAGTTGTTACTTCGGCAGTTCCCTCAGCGGGTGGCGCTACATTCTTTGCCTTCTTCCCGTTTGCCTTGCCCGCTTCAACTACTTCTTCTACAACCCCATCGCCCTGCGCTTCGGTTTTTTCTTCGTTCCAGGTGAATGCCGCATCCGCACCCGTCCCCTGCGATGTTATCAGTTCTGCCTTTTCAAGCTTCCGCAGAAAGTTAAAAAGCGGCAGGCCTGTAATTTCCGTCGCGGCACTTATGTCCGCCTTGTTGGTGTTGGGGGTCTTCTTTAAGAAATCAATCACCTTTTTTTCATTCGCTGTTGTTTGCATGTCGTTTTGTTTTATGATAGCAAGAAAGCAGTTCCTGACGACACCGTAAAGGAAAAAAGGAACATTAGCAAGTATTTTGCGATGGTGTGAACAACATACTGATTATAAGAGCAAACCGATAACGACATTACACGATAACGTTCAGAGTGCGCTCCTGGCGCGTTTTTAGGCCTATTAGGCAAGCCCGAACTGATTTTAAAAAAACGGCTTGCGACAGTCAGTCTTAGCGTTAAACCGATAACAGATGCGAAAGCGAAAAAGTGAAAATTATTTTATGAAATATCACTTAATAGATAATACAACCAACTTAACACTTACCATATAACCATCACATACTTTTATCATACTATCAATATTATATCCTCCTTTTATGATGCACAAACTGTACCTGTATTTTTTCGGTCGTAGATGTAAAACGGTAGCTTATATTTATATACATGCATTACTTTTACTTATGGCAAAGCCGCTAAATATAGATGTTACTGAGAGCGTTAAGGAGCTCAGGGCTTTGCAAAAGAAGGAGCCATCCCGCTATAAGCGGATACAAATGCTCATTCTAATAAAGGATGACAGGAACAAGGGTAAGTTAAAGCTGGCGGCAGAGATAGGTGTATCTGTCAAAACTATTCAGAAGTGGCGGCAACATTATATTGAATGTGGGCTATCGAAACTATTAGAAGATGATCGGGGCGCTTCAGGCAAAATCACCGCCGATATACATGGCAAGCTCGTCCATTTTATAAGCACAATTCCTCACGCGCAGAAGCATCGAAGGGCAGAGAAAGTTGAAGCTTGGCTACATGACAACTTCTATATTTCAATGAAGCGCGGTACGCTGCGAAGATACCTACATAGGCAATTTGGCCAGTCCCAAAAGCGAGCTTATTAACTTATGGTAAGATAGGTAGGGTATTTTCATGTCCTTGGTATAGAAAATAAAAATCCCTGATTCTTTTACCAGACTTTACTGCTTCCCTAATTTTATATCAGGAATAAGTGCGGTTTGATCAACCTTCTCATCCCGGCCCTGATCAGGTCATTACCAATACTATACCGCCGTAAGTGTACCTACGTAACGTACATGACGGCACCGGCTCAGGTAGCTGCAAGCGCAGCAGTTGTCTGAACTACAATAGGCCTGCTGTGCATGACTGCGCACCATGTACAGGCGGCCTACTGCTATAAGTATCTACCATACGGCCCAGGCCTACTTGCTGGTACTACCTATCAATACATAACAATTAAAAAACTCAAAACAATGGCACAGCCACAACAAACAGAAATTAATACCATTGAGGTAAATCTATCACGACAGTACATGCCCGAAGCAGAAGCAAACGCTTTAGCGGAGAAATATAAGGGCATCATTTGCAAAAATTATATTTCCGCTGACAGGCACACTTGTATACTTGATGTTTTCGCTGGAAGTATCGTGAACCTTACCAACTCCTATCTGGAAATGATAAGCCCAGATGGAGGCCACTCAAAGCAGGTAGTCTTCAATTATGCATCAGCACCAGCGGGTGGCGACTGGGCAGTGAGCGTAAATTACCTAAAGAACCGGTTTAATTCCGAAATATCGCAATGGGAGCCTGTAGTAAATAAACACGGTGGCTATGAACACAGCGCTTGCATCTTTGATATTATAAACGAACATCAGATAGAATTGATAACTATCGAAAATCACCGCGCAGATGTATTGAAAAGGTACATGCCAGAATTTGAGGCGAAGGCATTGGAAGCGAAGTACGAAAACCTGCTGAACGAAAATTACATTTCCGGAGACTGTCACGCAAATATACTTACTATCTCTTCCGGAAACATGACTGGTACCTGCCTACAGTATTACCACACGGTGCGAGCTGCGACAGGTAAATGTATGCCGGTAATCATTGAACATTTCCCAGCTCGAATAAATGATGACTGGGCACTAAGTGTATCTTATATAAAGTATCGTTTTGACCATTACCTGAGACAATGGGAACGGGTCAGAAACGAACACGGAGGGTATGAGCACTGCGCTTTTGCGGTTGATTTTGCCAAGGAATATAATATCGCCCTACCGGGCGTGGAGAAATGATAAGCTCAACAGGCGATATACTTTGATAGCTAATTATAAAAAGTACGAAATCAATTTACATACCTGAAAACTACCACTTTGCAAACGGGGCTGGCGGAACTCCCGGCCACGTTTATTTTAAAACAAAAAATAAAAAAAACAATGGAACATCCACAGCAGAAGAAAAACAGAAAAGAGAAAATAGCCCCTTTAAATGGCTACATGCAAAGTGCAGACGCATTCAGGATCGCTGACGTCACAGACGATGAGGACAGCACGTGTTACGGAAACGAGTGGCAGAGACCACCTATAGATAAGGCCTCACTACCTGATGACCTACAATACCTGGCAGACCTTCCGCTGACCGACGAAGAATGGGAGACACTGGACAACATTGCCAAAAACAATGCGACCCCGAAAGATCCCTGTATAAAACACCAACCGGGCCGGCGGTTCATCCGGCCACTTTTTTATAAACAATACATACAAAAAACAATGGAACAGCAACAGAAGAAAAGCAGAAAAGAGAAAATTGAACTCCTGACCGGCTACATGCCGGAGGAACAGGCACAGGCATTGGCGAAGAGATACAAATACCTGCAAAGCACGGCGCACGGCAATGACAATTCAAGTATATATGTATGTACGATAGGGGCAGTGCACATATACGATGTATTCGTTGAACAGGGGTGGTTTGGCAACACACCAACAAGGGAACACCCGGCACCTTACCCAGGTCTGCCGATTCCGGTAAAGGGTGACTGGATGGTTTATGCGTTTTACAGTATATCTGTTCGCGATCAGGAAGGAAAATGGAGCGATGATTTTGCTGAGGACGTGCCTTTCGGTGAGTTTGCAAAGAGATATAACATCCGATTAAAAAACTAAAACGCACCGGGCCGGCGGTTCATCCGGCCACTTTTTAACCTAAAGTTCAAAAATAGAAAAATGAAATACACAGAAGAAAATAATGAAATGGACGGAGTGACATATATAACACTCCCAATGGACGACGCACTGGCTATGGCCGCCTGCGCTATTGAACACCTTGGCGGTGAGTGGCACATTGAGTTGGAAGGTGGTGACCATTACATCGTCGTTGACAAAGATGGAGACCAGCTTACCTGGGAGATGATAGAAAAGCACAATGAGCGCAGTAAAACTGTATTGTTCGATAGTGAAAAAGAAGCGGCAGAACTGGTTAAGAGCTGCGCCAGAGTGTTCACCACCAAATTCACCGTAACGGCGGAGCCCAACGGAAAATACAGTGTCATTGATGATGAGGGTAATAAACTGGTGAATCATACCGTTGTTAAAATAAATGAAGCCATCGCGGAAAGGAAAGAAGCCAGAATAAAGGCTATCGTAGTAGAGCACATGGAGCTGATAAATACAGACCTGAGAACCCTGCTCAACTCACCGCTTACGGATCAACAGGTAATCGCTCTGTACTATGGACGTGTCTTTGATAAAATACACTTGATAGCAGATGACGTAGACGTTTACATTTCAGCGTGCCTCTTTCAGAATGATTATATAGGGCGCCTGGACATAGGTATAGACTCACAGGACAGGCGCGGAACGACGGCTAATCTGTTGGCAACAGATTTATTGGACTACCTGGAAAACGGTAATGGAGTATTCAACCAGTCTCACGTAGAAAGAGCGCGTACGCTACTGGGCTGGGTATAAATGCCAGAGATAAATAACAGTGAAATAACAGCAAACCGGGCCGGCGGTCTATCCGGCCACTTTTTAAATTAAAATTTCAATTCAATGAGCAGAACAATCATAATAACAACATACAGGAGCGAGCAGCCGGAGAAAAAGCGCAAGGCTGAAAAGAAGAAGCCTACATCTACAGATAACTATTCCGTGGTGGACGATGAATACCGGAGAGCACACTTGGGATTCACAGCCGGGGCAAGTAGACACAGGCGTTCAGGTAACCAATGGCACCAGGTGAGCAGGGGTTACATCAACGGGCAGTGGGTATCATGGTGACACCACTGCAGGCAGGGAATAGTATAAAGGCAACACAGAGTGGGGCTAACCGCGCACCCACTCTTTATAACCGTCGGTCCTGCGGAAAAGGAAAAGAGAAGGATGAAGATGCAGCGCCAGATGAACGACAAGCTGAAGGCCATTGGCAAAAAATTAGGCTTTGAAGAAAAGCTCGTTTTAAATCTGGCCCGCCATTCTTACGCTACTCATTTACTCATATCGAATATCCCGGTAAGTCACATTAGTTCGTCCTTGGGTCACTCGTCGCAAAAAACAACGGAACATTATTTAAAATCACTGCCATCGTCTGTTGCGAGAGATATAAGTAACACACTTTTAAATTTTAATGAACCAAAATTATGATAGAGGAAATAAATAGTGTTGCCCACGTACAGACATTTTTCAACGAGCTGTTAGCGGAAGATTTGAACTTTCACCCGGACAGTGATTTCACAGACTACATCAACGGTGAGACAAGGCTGCCGACCTATACTAAAGAAGAAGCTGAGTTACGTAACCAGTTATTAAAACAGGCGTTTGCGGCTTGCGAAAATGAGAGTGCAGATATTTATGATCTTTGCATTGATATACAAAACAAAGCTCGTTTTAGTAAATCTAAATAAATTATGATAAAATAATTATCATTAGTTTTATTAACTGTCAGTAAAGTACCTTAGCTTTGCATAAGTTCTTTGATAGTATTGGCGTCAGCGTAAATCAAATTCAAATCGTAAAGTGTATTGAATTACACAACCCTTTGTGGTTCTATTGGGACAGTGATGTTTTGTTATACAAGTCTATAGACTATTCATAACTTATTACTTCATCACTATTCGGATAAATTGTTACAAAGTATTTAATTGTAGCAGGAATTTAGGGGTGCAAACAAACGAACAACGTTTATGAATTTGGTTGCGAGCTTAGTTGAAAGTAGCAGGCAATTTTGCCGTAATCTAAATTTCAACAAATGAAAAATGACGTTAAAAGTCTTGATGACCTGGAAACAGGAATCAAGCAACTTCTATTGGAGGACCGTTGTTCGTTTTCGGACAAGGAGAAAGTACTTTTAGATGATTGCATTCATGCTTTGCAGCAATCAAGAGAAATCAATTTGAAATCGGGTGTACCCGACATTGGCTTAATAGCCAGGATTATTGAACTTTTGATTCAGTTGTTTATAGCGGGAGAACATTTCAAAGACCTCTTATGACCGACACCCCTAATTATTTCTTTTATTAAATGGAATTATGGATTTAGGTGCCACAATAAAAAAAATAAGACAGCAAAAAGGCATAAAACAAAACTCTTTAGCTGAGCAATCGGGCATTACTCAAACCTATCTTTCTCAAATTGAGAGCAATCAAAAAGAACCAAACATTTCAATTCTAAGAACTATTTCTGAAAAATTAGGAATGCCGCTTCCAATTCTGTTCTTTTTATCACTTGATATAGAAGATGTCAAGCCAGAAAAACAAATTGCATACAATCATCTTGCACCTTCAATTAAAGCGATGATTTCAGAATTTTTCACGAATACAAGTGTAAAATGATAAGCACATTAAAGCACTTGGCTTATGAGCTAAAAGTAGATTTTTCGGAGATTGAAACTATCATTAATAATATTGACAAATACTATTATGAAAAAGTGGAGATTAAGAAAGATAAAAGCGGACAGCCCAAACTGAAAAATGGAATTATTCAGAAGAGAGTTTTAAACCCAAGCATTTCACGCCTTAAAATTATTCAAAAAAGAATTCAAAGAAATATACTTGCAAAACTTGAAATGCCGGAATATGCTTATGGTGCGATAAAGGGCAAAGACAATGTTTCTAATGCTAAAAAACATCAGGGTAAAAAATACATTTTTACTACTGACCTAAAGAGTTTTTTTCCTTCAATTAATCATGACAGAGTTTTTGCCATGTATCGTTCTTTTAATTTCTCACCCACGGTGTCAAGGGTTTTAACCCAACTCACAACATATAAGGGTAGGCTACCTCAAGGTGCTCCGACATCACCAACTGTTGCTAATCTTGTATTCGTCAAGACCGGAAAAAAATTAAAACATTTTGCCACAGAAAACAAGCTAATATTTACATCGTTTATTGATGACCTTACTTTTTCTGCACCAATTGATTTTAAATCAAAAGCACAATTTATTATTGAGATGATACAAGCAGATGGGTTTAAAATAAGTCATAACAAGACAAATTTTAAAACTAAATTGCCTATTGTAACAGGTGTAGTTGTAAAAAATAATAAACTTGATATAACAGATACCTTTAAAATTAAACTTAACAGCACGGAGGGCAAATCTCCTGAACAGATAAAAGGTTATCAACTATACGCTGCAAAAGTTGCAAAGTCAAATAGCTAATTTCAGTTGCCCAAACTTAATTTGCTCCATTAACGAACTAACGGCAGTTGCACGAATTAAAATCTACATAACAAGCACTTTGGGCACTTTCGCCGAAGCAATTACTGCAACTTGCATCGCAAGCACAATATTTTGTACGTTCTTATCGTCATGAAAGCCTTTGCTGCCTTGCTTTTCACTCAATTTTATATTAATCATTACACCCGATTATTAATCAGGTGGCCTATCATTTACATCGTTTTATGTAGTTTATATTTGGTATTTTTGTTGTATGAATTTAACTCTTTATCGAGGCGACAAATTTTTTAATAAAAAGACAGAACCAGGTATTTATCGTGGGAATGGACTAACATCAAAAGCCTTTTACGGTAAGAGCGACCCTGCATACATATCAAAAGAGGGTTTTAAAGAAACAATCAAAATGCATGTGAACCCCATAAGCATAAGAGATCAAGCAATATATGATGTTACAGCATACTTGTCCTTTACTGAAAATATTGATAGGGCTTTATTTTGGGCAGGAGACAAAGGTATTCAACTAACAGAAGTCGGTGATGATTATACAGAAACAAGGTATGTTTTCACCGCTATTATTCTTAAAGCAGATTTAATACCACTTGCAGATTCCATCTATGAATTTAGGTTTGCATGTAATACAAAATTAAAGAAAGCGAACGCACCTGACCCTTTAGGGATAAATTCTTACGTGCTACAATACAACACTTGTCCTCTATGTAATGGAGTTGCAAAAGTTCATAGTATTATTCTTGTGGATACTGTAAATTTTTTAGAAAGATACAAACATACAACAGAATACGACGGTGCATACTACAATGCAATGGAAGACAGTGAGTGGTTGCTGTTGCCAAACGATCCTTTAGGTAGCTATCAATCAGCCCGGATTCCAAGGTCTGATTTCTGGACTGCGAAGCATTATAGGCTTGTTAGTGAACCGCCTCGCGATTCTTACTTAAAACAAGAGTTAGGGATAGTAATTTAATCATCTTTTATATTTTTGTGCAAATTAGTAATTATGAGAAAATATACCGAGCAACAAATTGCTACAATCGTTAGAATGATTATAAACGATAAATATGATAGCGCAGCAAAAATTAAGATGGCCTTCAATCTTAATAGAAAAGTACAGTCAATTAATTTTCAAAAATTAACTGATGCTGAGCTTGAAATAAAAACAACAGAGTACGCACAACTTTTTTGTAATAATTTGAATATGATTACAGATAATACTATTACAAATAAACTATCTCGTCAGTTTAAACAGGAGATTTATAATCCGGGAATAGAATTAGCAACGTATAAAGATTATCTGGAAGGTCTTGCCAAAGATATAGTAAGCGATTTGATCGTGTTTATACATAATGTTAATAAGAAAAAATACGACGCTGCAAAAAGAAAATGGAATAGTAGATAATAATAAATCGCCAAACCGTTACTCAGAATGTTTGCTGCTAACAATACTATTACAACGCGATGTATTGTATAATCTACTTGCAGTGCAACTTGCAGTAAAGTCGTCTCCGAAGTGATCCCGGTGAGAACTTTACTTTAAAGCATCAAAAACGCAATATTTGCATTAAAAATTGGCTTCATCGCTTGCAAATAAAGCATTTGGAAAAACGTAACATTGCATTTAAAGCATCAAAAAGTGAAGTTCCGTAGCCTCCTCATAATCAGGTGGTCCTAGGTTCAAATCCTAGTGGGCCCACAAGCGCAAGGCGCTGAAAATTAAAGAGTTATACACGTGTATAGCTCTTTTTTTATGGCAAAAATAATCTACTTGCAGTGTTACTTGCAGTGAATAATGCACTTTGCTTTTTTGGTGTAAAAAGATAAGTTTTCTATTTTACGTATTAAATTGTGAGACATTGCCTGGTGAGTCCACCGATTCTGCTGTCCCATTATCGATTATATTACTTTTGCGGTGGTTCAGTGTATTGAGTTTTTAATGTTGCAGTATGTACTGCAGAGCCCAAGCCGCCTCTTAACGAGGTCGGCTTCTTCGCGCCCATATTATGAAGTTTTCAATACCACGGTCGTTTTAAGAATCCTTATCTACATTTGTATCGCACTAAAAAAATGTAAAAATTTATGGATCAAAAAGAGAAGTTGGTTATTAATATCGGGGTTGCCGATCACACTGAAAATGGGCTGGAATTTATTTGCAGCTGGGAAGAAAACGGAATGCCATTAGATAGTTTGGGGGTGGCTATAGAGGTTGACGATATGTGCTCCTATGGCTCAAAGTATTTGTCTGACGTTTTAAAATGTGTCCTGCAAATAGAAAAATTAGACCTGTGGGACATCAAGTTGAATTTCTTCAACGAATACGTAGGTAAAGAGGTATCTACGATTTATAAGAAACTTCGCAAAGCGGAAGACCTCGGGCAAGATTTGCTGGCATCATTGGTCGGACAATACCGATGGTAGTTGATATTTTTACACACTATCGTGTGCAAGCTGGCTCTATTGGAGTCGGCTTTTCTTTTTAAACATACCAGCCTTATCGGATAAGCGTTACTGGATGGATTGTATTTTGTCGCCGACTGCCTTTATAAGCTCACGGTCAACGTCCCTAAGCTTTGCCTGGTCGGCCTCATTAAGTATAGTCCGGTAGTTACGTTCTTCGTCCGGTTCATAGATCACCTCCATGCCGTTTATCACCATACAGAACTTATGAGTATACCCAACGGTTACCAGACGTCCTTCAAAGGTATAGCCGCTGCCACCAAAAATCACTGAAATAGAAAACGGCTCGTCCATTAATCAAATATACGATTACCGGGGTGCAAAAGACGGTTCTGTTGTTATGTCTTTTGTGTACTTTTATCCTGTTCAAGAAGCTAAATGGAGTTAAGTTTTTCATAGTGATAGGGTTTATAGGGGCTGGCTTGTTCTCAAGCTGGCTTTTTTATTACTGCCCCTTTAACGATATGGCAGCAGTCCTTTTCGCCGGTGTCTGTTATCTTCGGTCATAACAGAAAGGATATGAACGGCAAGACGATACCAACGAAACAAGGACAGGTGTGTAAGATTACGAACCCGCTACCAGACGAGAATCCGGCAGAAACTTATCTCATAACCGAAGACGTATCTGTGTATAGCGATGATGCAACAATTTATGTGGTGAGCTTGACAGACTTGCAACGTTGCATATCTAATCCTGCTTTCGCGCCACGTAAAGGTATAATGAAAGCAGAACTGAATGTCGTTGCCGTGACCCTGACGAGTTACGTGGCCTCATGGAATAAAGAATAATCAAAATGGGCTGCTAATTAATAATGCAAAATATTACCACCAGCCTCGCACGTTATATACAACCTTAGGCTGATGAGTGCTATATGCAATACCAACTTCTCTTGCAGCTTGTATTGTCTCTTTTGTTATTTCTACATCATCCTTATGCTGCTGCTTTGCCATTTCTATATTGTCCTTGCGTTCCTGCAATTTAAAGTCCCATTCTTTTTGATCCTTTTCTTTAACATAAGCTTTTACCTCATTTATCAATCCTAAAGCATCCTGATAACATTTAGAATCTGTAGTTATATTTTTCAATGCATTGCTCGTCGCTTCAACATCTTTATTAGTCCATGCACCTCGTGCTTGCCCCATTGCTGTAGCACATTTATGATCATAAATCTCATTCATTATTTCTACAACTCCTGAATAGCATGATAAATCGGGTGTCATTTTTGATAGGTTATCAGATGCTTCATCAAACTTACCTTGCGTCATTAATGTTCTTGATTTTTGTATTGTTTCCAGACAATCATGCTCCATCTTTGCTTTATATACATCTAAGCACATACCAATGCATTTGTCATAACACTCTTTACAAATTCCAGGAACACTTACTAACTTTAATATTGCTTCATCAAACTGGTTTTGAGCAGATAGACCTTTTGATTCATTAATAATATTGTCGCATTTGCTTTTATAATAATCAATAATTTTGTTTTTACCTTCGTTAATAAATTCTTGATATTTAGGGTCGCTTGTATTAATATTTCTCAATGCTGAAATGTATGCTTTCGTCTCGTTTTCACCTACTCCTTTCAAAGTGATAGCATGACTCGAAAATTTTATACCATCAACTGCATCACCGATGTAAAATGTAATTTCAAGTGTGTAAGCTTGCATAGCAGGGGATGTTGGTGTTATATCTTTGGTCAACACAACAACATTGGCGGTTATAATGAATCGCGAGTTAACACCTCCAGCAATTCCATTATTCGTAATTATTTGATTTAATTTGTTTTCAAGTATGTTTATTCCAGCATCAGGCATCTTGTCAATTTGATCAGGTATATATACTGACAGAAATATTTTTGAAGCATCTCCAGAATCGCCAAAAGAGCGTTGTGCTATGCATACAGTGCATATTAGTACAAATAGTCTAACGCAAATAAGTATACTGTTCCTTTTCATAAATAAAGATTGATTATTTTTCTCCTAAATATATTGTTGCCTGCCCAAGCCCTTTCATCGTTAATTTATTAGTTATTGAATAAGGAGGTGCGGTTAAATATTTTTGCAACTCTTTACAAAAGCCACGAGCATCAAGGGCTCTTCCGGTTGTATCGTAAAGAGGAATCCTAACCTGTTCAAACAGCATCATGTTTGCTGTTGCATCAGATGTGCTGAATTTACCTTTTACAGTACTTTTTGCCAGCCAATCTTCAATAATAGCGCCAAGTTCTTTTCCACCATAATCTTTTTCCAAGTCACCATCCCAGGAATCGAATTTTTTAATGCGAATAATAATTTCTCTACCATTCTCAAACATATCATCAAAATGCTGCTGTAATGAAGCACTAAAATTATCAATTTGTGCAAGTACGGCTTCCTCAAGTAAGACCGGTAACTCGGCAGTAAATGATGGTGCACCAGTTCCCTGAGCTGTTGCAACCTGCTTATCAGTATACGAATCCAGACCTTGTAAATTGAAGGTGATTGATTTCTTAGGACCAGTTGTATTTACTACCCAGGTTAGCTGCATTATAATATCTGCTTTAGCAGTTTTTTTCAGTTTATCTATCGGGCTTTCAGCTACTGCCGCCCCGCTCTTACTTTGTGCAATGGCATCATCTGCATCTTCAGATTGCATTGTCTTTAAAGCTGATTCAGCATTTTTTAGCGGGAACTTTCTATCTGCCATCAAACCATTTATCTTACTGACAACATTCACTAAATCAGCATTTTCCTGGAAAGCTCTTTTATAATCTGGCACTTTTACTACAGTTCCCTGATTATTGTATTCCATCATATAGCCATTAGTATTGCACCAAACATCACTTGGCAATATCATAATTGTGGGTTTTTTAGCCTGACCTGAGCACATACCCACAATTATGAAAAGGCTCCAAATTGCTAATCCTAATTTCTTCATTTTTAATAGTTATTTAAAATAGTATACAATTCATTATTTACTAAAAACCAGAAGATAATCCTTTAATAACACCTGCTGCTTCCAAATCTTTACGTAAATAATCTTTTTGAACAGAAACAATTACTCCAATTTTATATTCTTTTCCTATTTTGATCACATCACCGGCATTAATATCGCCATTACCAACAACGCCAACATACTTCATATACTTACCACCATCAGCAAAAAAATCATTAAAAAAGTCCGCTTTTTCATCTTCAATAGACGGATTGCTGGCTAATGGTTTTTGCGAAGGGTCGCCCTTTGCACCTGCAAAGCCTTTAAATATTACACCATGAATTGCATTTTTTTTTGCTTGTTCAATTGCAATTTTCGGTTTTTTAGAATAGCTCCAAACTTTAATCAAATATGTACCTTCGCTACCTACACCCCCTGCACCTTCAATTTCATATCTCCAAGCTTCTGTATCTTTATTTGCCTTCTGTTTAGCTTGTCCAAAAGAAATAGATGACATTCCTGTTAGTAACAGTATAAGTATAACTGAACTTTTAAAATAAATTTTCATGCTATTATAATTTTATGGTTTATTCAATTTGTCTGATAAGCATCCCAGCATATAAGTTTTTCCCTTTCCCATTAAATGTAGAACGATCAAGAACCGGTTTTTTTTCTTCTCCTTCTTTTACTTCAGCTACTTGCGGTTCTTCGCCAGCGTTATATCTATTATCCCATACTAATTCTCCATCAAGTTTAATAGTCGCTTTCCTTTTATATTGAGTAAGGCCAGTTTCAGGATCTGCTGTTTGTTCTAATACTTCAAATTTTTCACCTCCTTCCATCCCTTCTTTCATTCCAATTTTTGCTGTAATTGGCTCTACTGTAGATAATGGCACTTTGGGTCTAAACACTTCATATTCCTTTTCAAGTTTTGCAAACACAGCATCAATATTCCTAACAGTTGCAATTTCTATAATCTGGTCTTCTGTTCTTTTTTCTTTTAAAGAGAATAGAACAATGCTACTGGCTTTTTCATCACCCACTAATTCCAGTTCAAATAAATTAGTTTCATCAAAGGCTGCTTTTTTCTTAGGATCCGGGTTGCTTTTATCTATCCATAAATCTGTATAAAACACATTCGCCACTGAATCATTCCATTTTAATCTATAGAGATAGGATGTCGTCCAAACAGAATATCCTTCTTTTGTTTTTTCATATGCAGCATCTGCTGCTTCGTTTGCCTTTTTAAGCAGCATTGGCATTTTGATATTCTTGGCTGCTTCTGCTTTTGCCACATCCCTAATCACTCTCGCAACGGGTTCATTACTCACAAAACTCATTTTAGAAAACACAACAAAAGTGTTTTCTAACAATTCAATACCAGCGTCAGATAAACTCGCCCGACCCTTTTTTTCTTTACTGGCAATGCTTGCTTCCATTTCTGAGGCATTATAAAAACCTCTATCAGCAATAACGCTCATATCAAATGAGCCATCCGGCTTTCTATCAAACCATTTTGCGACTAATTGATTAGCAATTTTATTTTCTTTTATGTATTTATTAATTATTAGGGTATTGTCAGCGGCAGTGTTATCAACTATGCCATTTGTAGCTTTTGACGCCATACCTGATACCATTTTACCAGTAGCACTTTTGTCGGTGCCTGCTGCCTTTCGATCAGCCTCTGTAATAGAATATTTTTTAGGATCAAATGACTTTGACGTCAACGAATGATCATTGTACTTATCAGGGAAAGGAGCATTTGAATAGGCCTTAATAACAGTTTCTTTTCTTTCAAAATTGTCGGATTCAATTAACACCATGCAAATCGAACTTCTCCTGTATTTTGTTGCTTTAGTTTCATCTTGAGCATGTAGAGTTCTGGAGCAAGAGAAAGTCAAAATTATTGTGACAAAAAATAGTATTTGTGTGTGTTTCATGATTTTTTTGTTTTATATTTTGTCATAAACATACGGAACTTTTTCAAAAAGGGCAAAATATCTTTGGGAAAGCCTGATTTTACTGGAACAAGGTTGAGTTTTTCCAGAAAATATCTTTT
>CAIRZD010000197.1 GCA_903882965.1 uncultured Bacteroidota bacterium | reverse complement strand
TTGTCCTGGTTCGAATCCAGTCGGGACTACACTTTTATAAAAGCCTTGCATTGCAAGGCTTTTTGTTTTTTTTAATCATATAGGAACAAAGTGGGTACCGCCCCATGGACGCACAATTCTGGCATAGTGTTTGTTACATAATTAATATGCGTGCTATGAAATCAAGCGTTCATATCCAATACCTCCTATCCGCAATATTTATCATGCTTGGTATTGCCGCATGTACTAAATACCCTTATAATCATATTCCTCCTCCTCAATCCCCTTGCTGCTATACTTATTGTACCTTTTCTTATAGTTATTGGCTAAACCCCGGAATAACAGGTGTGACCATCTTTCCCGGAGATACTGTACAATTTCGTGTAGCATGTACACCAGATACATTTCAATTGAATTATGGAGACGGAAATTATTCAGTAGATAGCGTAAGTAATCATGTTTATCAAGCGCCCGGGAGCTATTATGCTTCGCTCACGAAAGGAGCAGATACGCTAAACAAAAATATAATTACAGTTAATACTCCACCTGATTCTAATATAACAGCACATCTGGCAATAGCCAGACATTGGCACTATTGCAGCACCTATGACTGCAGCGGAGGCAAGCATTACGACTTTTTTGCAATAACCCTACTCGGAAAAGGAAGAATCATATTCAAGGGTGATACGTTGGGATATAACAGCATATATGACACTTCTACATCAATGCCTTATATTTATTACAGTGGGTTACAAGGGCCTTATCCTTACCACGGCTGCGATTTTTATTACTACTATTTACAAGACAGTGTAGTCGCGTCCGAATACGGCGATTCAATTTCCTGGCCCTACTACTTCTCTCCGTAACAAAATGAAACTGCTAAAGAAGAAACCTAATCTAACTTTCACTTATGTATAGCTGTAATTATATGTGTGTGCTCAATTGTCTCTTTAGTCATAGTTAGAAAATTTCTTTCACAATTCCATTCAATCCTCAATCGCTTCAATCCCAAGTTCCCTGGCCCGCGCAACATTATCTTTCATTGTTTGGAGTAGTTCGGGTGGATGGCCTTGCCAATCTTTGATCTCGCCGGTGACCCTTAGCGGGCTTTTGGTACGGTATGACTTTGTGGGATTTCCGGGAAACTTTTTGTCGGTAAGATTGGGGTCATTTTCAATGGGGCCTGTGGGCTCTACTATATAGATCCTGCCTTGTACTTCACCGAGGGCAAGTTCTGCTCCCCATGTAGCTGCATCAAGCGTGGCGGTTAAATAGACATAAAGTGCCTTTTTCCTTTTACCAAAGTTTGAATTAAAGCCCGGTGAAATCAGGTCTCCTTGTTTCAGATCAGCTTTTGTGCCGTGATAGAATTGCTGTGCACTTATGTCGTTGGTTGACTCCATAAAATTATTCCTCTTTTATTTGATTGCTGCTGCTTATTTTTTATAAACTTACAAAATATACCGAAATCAAAAGGGATGCGATTTGCGTTCTATTATGACAAAGCCTCAATGACAATGATCATTGAGGCTTTGGTTTTTAAAGTAAGTGCAGATGCGCCTACTTAGTATTTAATAAACTTAGTTGTGCTGTTTCCTGCGTCATTTACTGTTTTCAGGATGTACACTCCGCCGGGCAATCCGCTGATGTCAATTGTAGTTTTATTGTTTGTGATAGATTGGGTGAATACTGTCTGCCCATCAAGGTTGAGTATGGATATCTGACCGTTGGCGAGGTTCTCAACTGTAATATTATCTGTTGCAGGGTTAGGATAGACTTTAACGGCCGGTGTTTTGATTACGGGGTTTATGTTAGTGGTTGGCTCTATAGTGTTAAGTACAGTATTGGTAACAACGGCGGGATTTGCATCAAAATAAATGTAGCCGGTATTTTTTATTTGTGTGCCTGCTGCAAGGCCGGTATTCAATGCCACTTTGAACCGCACATCTCCAAAGCTTGCCGCAAAATTGCTGCCACTGTCGGGCAGGTTGATGTTGTTGAAATTAAACTGCACTATACCGGGCGCCAGCCATACAGGTGTCATGTTAAAACTGGCACCAAGTATCCTGAGGCTGCTGGCATTAATATGACTGTCGAGTGTATCTATGACACTTATATTTATTGCAGGGGCAGTGCCGGTATTCTGGAATTGCAGGTTATAAGTAAGCGTATCGTGACCGCCGGGAATGTATCCTTGTGGCCCGGTGCCTTTCGGGGTAACTTGTTTTATATTGGGATCGTAAGAGTAAACAACGGGCAGGCAGAAAGCGAAGGAATTATTCATTGGGTCTATGTCTGCTGCAGGTATATTGGTATAACCGCTGAAACATAAAGTATCGCCTACCACAACCGTAGTATCAGGTGTTAAATTGATATCTGAAAAAAAACTGTTCCAGTATGCGCCATTTGTAAGGTTTGTGAGGTTGTAGTAATTCCATATCAGGGTATCACCATGCACAGTATCTGCAGGGTAAGTGCTCAATGCCGGGTTATACACCACGCGGCTGTCGAGCACCAGTGTCAGTGTGCCCGATTCGCTGTCGCAGCCGGTATTGCTTACGTATGGCTGCATATAGAATGACCTGTCTAAGCGCACGGTAGCAGGTGACAATGCATAACATTGCACATCTACATTGTTTGTGCACTGGAGCGGGAAATCAACCCCGGTCTGCGGCAGTGTAGTAAATGTATAAGATGTGGAGAAGCATGAAGCAAGTGGGAAAATAAAAGCATAGTAAGACGGAAGGAAAACGGTATAATTAACCATCCATGATTGCTGCACCTGGAAAGTATATTGCCCACTGCCAACACTGGTCCATTCTGTACAATAACCGGTGGTGCCTACCGAGCTTGATAAGTTTTCTGTCATGTTTACCGGAGGTGGATATAAGTATACATCGCCACTGTCGTAGACACAATCACCGTTATTATCGGCATATACTGCGCCCTGTACGGTATTATATAAACAAGGGTTAGTAACAACCAGGGTGTTAAAATTGGTTATGTAGCCAAGTGTATCGAGTCCGGATGTTATTTTTACTACCGGCCCCGGGAAGATAGCAGACCCTCCCACCCCGGAAAGGTTGTAATCAAAAAATACTGAATTATATATAGGGGCTGAAAAAGTCCAGGGAGAAGTACCGGTGGTGGTTAGAATCTACTTTTGTAATAATGAGCTGGGAATTTGTGGTAGCATTATTGTTATTAAAAACCGTATCTGCACCTAAAATAGTATATGATGGCATGGTGTCTGATACACTGCCGGATAGATAGGTATTGCCCATATTGTCCGTGATCATTTGCAGCACATCCATGTCGGCATTCCCCAGACCGGCCCTGCCCCACTGCCACCCGGCTTGTGCCCGGCCCGTATTGGGTGTAGAGAAAAACAACATCCCATACAACAAGACAGATAAAGTTTTTTTCATAGAAAGTAATTAAGTATTACAAATGTAGCTCGCATTATACTCATTCACAATCCGTTTTTTAACGGGTGCATGCTTTAATCAAGACTGGCTACTCCACACCTTAGCGCATAGATCACCAGCCCGGTACGCGTATTGATCTTTAGTTTTTTAAACAGGTTATCCCTGTAATCCTCTACTGTGCGCGGGCTTATGCCCATCTTGTCGGCAATTTCTTTGTAGGCAAGTTCACTACAGCAGAATTTAAGAAATTCAAGTTCTTTAGGTGTTATGGAAACCGGCTCATTATTTACTTTGCTTTTTTCAGTGGTCTCCATCTCATAAAAACCATTCTCATAAATACTGAGCAGCGCGTGTTTAAATTCATTTGGGTTACAGTTCTTAAGCAGGTAGCCATTTGCGCCGCCGCGCAACATGCGGATTATAGTAAACTCATTGTTGTACATAGACAAGGCCAAGACTTTCATTGCGGGCATTATCTTCCTAATTTGTGCCAATGTGCCAAAACCATCCAGCACCGGCATGTTTATATCCAGTATACAAATGTGTGGCAGCGCTGCTACACTTCTAAGTTGTTCCAGTAAGTCCATTCCATTTCCTGCCTGCAAGATCACCTTAAATGGCCCGAACGAATCAATAAGGTCTGCAAGCCCGTTGCGCAGCAATGTATGGTCATCAGCAATAGCTATTCGTATTTTTTCCTTACTGTTCATATATTAACAGGCATTTTCAAGGTCACTATTGTTCCCTGTAGTGGTTGTGAATGTAGCTGCAGTTCCGCGCGCAGTAGTTTGGCTCGCTGCCGCATGTGGGCTACACCTATACCGGGTTTTGTATCTGCAGCGGATACGTCAAACCCTACACCATTGTCAGCAACCGTAAGTGTAAACATTGCCGGTTCATAATCCAGTACCACTTTCAGCATAGTGCCATGGGCATGTTTTATGCTATTGATAATGGCTTCCTGTGCTATGCGGTAAATAAATAACTCCTGCTCCGGCAGCAATGAATAAAAATTCCCGTTCACTGCAATTTCACTTGCGTGCCCTTTCAACACATTCAGATATCCCAATTCTTTAGTGATCGCTTCTTTCAATCCCAGCCGCTCTACAATGCTCGCACTTTGTGCGTGGCTAATATTGCGCAGGTCTTCAATTGCTTTGTCGAGTAATGCCGCTGATGTATCCAACAACGCCAGCGACCGTTCATTTGCAGGCTGGTTGCTTACGGAGTATAAGTGTACTTTTACAAGACTCAGTACTTGCCCCACATTATCATGTATCTCCTGCGATACTTGGTTGAGCAGGTGTTCCTGCAGCTCCAGTTGAGTATTGAGCAGTTCATTCTGGTATTGGTATTCCCGCTCCTTTTTTTCAGCCATGTATACATACCGCCGTTTGTTTTGTGTGATGAGCATAAACACAATAGCCGATATCAGCAGGCTGAAACCCAGCGCACCATATACCATGAATTGTATCACATAGCTAGTGTTCAATTGCAATATTTTTTTTGGTGTATCGTAAAAAAATATATCCGGTTGCCAAAATAAAGAGGTCGTTCGGCAGCCATTCCAGCGACATTGACAGGATTATATACATTTTTAATGTAGTGACAAATGGTATGGTAATGTCATAGATATAAACGAGCCCCCTGCCAAACATCAATATCAATATCAGTGCAAAAAGAGGGTTATTGCGTAGCTGCTTAAATGAGGTGTCTTTAAACATAAAGTAAAGGGTAACTAATGAAAGGGCCACAAAGGTTATAGAGTTAAAAGCCTCGTAATAAAAATAGCTGTTCTTTTTTAAATTGTCGTTGAAAGTAATGGGCTGAAAAAATATTGTATTGACCAGCCAGTAAAGTAGCCCTGCAAGAAGAATGTAAATGCCTAACCTTATTTTCCTGAAACGGGGAATGCAATAGTTGAAAAACAGGGCCGTCTCTACGACGTCGCTGAAATAACATACATACATAACCGGGGTTATGCCTAAAAATCTCTTCTGCAATTCATCTATAATAAATTCAATGACTGCGGTAATGAGGATACTCCAGAACACCACTTTGGCCGGGAAGCTTAACTTTTTATAACTATACACCCCTGCTGTCAGAGCGAGGACAGTAACCACTTTATCGAACCAGAAAAAAACTTCACGCCAATCATCAATAGTTAAATGCATCAGCCTGTATTTACATTAAATATACTGCGTTTGAAAGTTACAATCTATCCGTTTTTTAACGGGTTACTATTTATAGCTGTACTCTTTTTTTCGGGTGAACACAAGGAAGAGTACTCCATACATAAACATACCAATGTCACCAGGGATGAAATCAATGAGTGTGGAGATAAGATTATACAGGTCTGCATGGGCTATTATATCTTTTGGCATTACTAAAGGCATTATAGTGCTGTTGATATGCACGCAGCCATCCATAAATAGGTTTACGACCACTAACCAGAAATTTAGATTTTGCCTGATCTCCGGCCATTCACCTTTCCGGAATAAAATAAATAGCACAGAAAGTTCCAATATTATACTGCAAAGCGTATAAAAAGCCACGAAATTCATAAACCGCTGCTGGGCTGCAAATACCAGCTCAGTTGTTGCAACTCCTGTATGCACAGTACCTGCCGGCCATACAAATAACATATTCACTACCAAAAACACAACTATGATCAATGCGAAATAAATTCCCATTTTAATTTTCCTGAAAAAAGGGATGCAATAATTGAAGAAGACTGCCCCCAGTGCCACATTCAAAAAATAACCTGCATATATAGAGAAAATGAATGCGGTATTGAAGTTGTGGTCTCTGAGCCAGTCACCCAAATAATCGAATAAGCAAATAAAGATCACCATCCATATCAGCGCCCTCGCTGATACGGTAAGTTTTTTATACTTATAAAAACCAACAGTCGCGGTAAATACTACTGCTGTGGTCTCAATAACGTCTACAATTACTTTTAAAAGTGCTGTGGAAATGGGCATAATAAATGGTAATATTATTTACTTAGCCTATTAAATATACGTTGTTTACGTTTTATTTTATACCCGTTTTTAAACGGGTATATATATCGCTGGTTATAGTAATTTACAATGGCATGATTTTTCTGTGATTATTGAAAACAAATATTATGTCACAAACCAGCCAGGACCGTAAGAAAGTTTACGATGAACAAGACAAAGAAATTACCGATCTCCAAAAGAAATACAAGGTAGATACACAGGAAGTACTTAATGCTGTAATAGATGCAGATAATGATCTGGCAAAAGCGGAAGACTACCTGAAGAAAAGAACAGAAAAATAGAGTTTGCTGATTAATTGTATACCGGGCTGATCCCAATCAGCCTGGTTTTTTTATGTGCCGAAATCCGTTTCATTATACATCACTATCCTACCTTAACCATTTACTACATAAAAAAAGGAGGGTTGCATCAGCAACCCTCCTTTT
>CAIRZD010000196.1 GCA_903882965.1 uncultured Bacteroidota bacterium | reverse complement strand
TACTACGTTTGAATAGCCCCATATTTTTGTGTTTTGGTCGTTCTTAACCAAAGGTATGGCCGCTATTCAGGCAAAAAAGTTTCGGATAGTTGTGATATTTTGTAAGGATACAAATAATTGTCAATTAATACAAGTTTTAATGTAGAAAATATTATTAACTTCCTGAGAATGCCTATAAATAAATTTTATGTTTGAAAATATTGAGCGTCTATTCCACTCATGACGTATCATATATCTTGCTGAGCCATTTCATTATTTGTAATAAATTATTAAATTCATATTGCATATACGGTTATCGTTGGCGATAACCACAAATATATAAAATTCTGGAAACTTAGTTATCAATTCCGATAATTAATGAAAGAAAAAGAGTTGCTGGCGAAGATTGGTGAGCGTATTGTTGAGCTACGGACTGAAAAGGGTATGACACAACAGGAACTTGCTGCCGAGCTTGACTATGAGAAATCGAATATGTCCCGTTTAGAATCAGGTAGAACAAACCCACGTATCGCAACACTATACAAAGTAGCAAAAGTTTTGAACGTTACTTTATCCGATTTGTTGATGATAGAATAATGATATTTTTAGTTGCACTCAAATTCACGCCGGTTATATCACTCTAAGCAACTACTATTCATTTTAAGATCGGGCAAGAATTTGAGTGCCCAAAACTCCGTTATGCACGCTTTTGACCTTAATGTGAATAGTAACCGTCCGAAAAAAATGTAACAGGCCGTTCAATGGAGAGACCTACGGAAGGGTTGAATGTGCCCCCCCACCCCAAGTTGGGGATGAGATTTCAGGATGAAACTAAGCAATTTGATAATTGTCTTCGTCCTTTTTCCATCCAATCCATTGACCTGTTTTTTCATTAAGCCCACGATTCCACATTTCCATGCGGGCGAACTGAACTGCATCAATCTTGCCGTTTAAAATTCCAAGCAATAGTTCTGCATTGGTTTGATTGAACAGAAAAATTGGATTGATTTCGTCATCGATTATACCGAGGCTTGCCGCCGCACGGTAGTGATTTATTTCTGACTGTGTCATTATTAATGTTTTTATCAATGTTCAATGCTCAACAAAGCTGTCCCGAATTCTACCCATACCATACATGTATCCGCGTTGAAGTCAGTCCACGGAACGGTCTGGGTCTTTAACACCCCGTCATTCCCGTCCGTACATACTACAGTCGCGCTGCTATCACTATGCTTTGTAAGTGTCCAGACTTGAAATTCTTCCTTTTGCAGTTGGGGCTGGTAGCTGGCTATTATGTCCAAAAACCAAAAACACTCGAATTTTTTTGCCAATGACAGGACACCTTCCGTTATGACTAAACCGAAATTGTACTTGTGAAGATTTTCAGAACCACCGCTAAATTCGTTGAGGGAATCATTTGCGTTTATCATTTTTTAAAATTTTAATGCAGTCTAAAACGTTCCGGCGAAAAAGGATAATTACGGGTGCTAAAATTGCGCAAACATAGCGCTCATAGGCGTTTGCGCGCATATCTTCATCGAAATATTTTTTCAATGAGCAAAGACAAAAAAGGACTGTCAAAGGAACTTGCCGACAAGGTCAGATACTTCATACAGGACACATCGCCTTCCAGGGTCTGTAAAAATCTTCGCGTTCTACTATTTGGGTATCTGAGAAATCAGGCCGAAGGCTTGCCGGTTGAGTTGGAGGAGATACTGAACGACATGGAATCTCTATTTGAGTTGTTGGATGTTGCCGCCGAGGAAAAGAAGTTGAAGTGAATCAGCCCCACCATCTTTTTTTAACGCTGCTGTCCAGATACGATTTTCTGATCATTTCCTGTTCTTTATCCCTCTCTTCGTTTTTCCTTAACCGTTCTTCCCACTCGTCTATGTAGCGTTGCTCTTCTGGCGTCAATTCGGCCTCTGGCTTATGTTCTGTCGTAATTTCTGTTTCCTTGAGAATTTGAGTATCCGTAACTCCGCCATCGTGCTGATTTCGTACTTCCTGTTCTTCGTTTTCTAAAAGGTGTTCTTCGTACTCGATATTCAAGGTGGGATTAAGGCTATACTTATTGAAGGCGTCTTTAGTAAGTTGCTTTGCAACTTCAAAGTCTTGCCGGTTGTTCACGTAAACGGAATCAAATATGTTGAACGCTTTTATGCCCATCCTCATAAGCGTTACGTTAACGTCGTCGAAAATGATTGATGCCTCTAAGGCTTGTAGTTTCTTCGCGAAGAAGTTATAATCATCCGAATAGGTGCCGCCTTTTATGTGACATATCGCTTCCCAGCAACTTGGGTATTTTTTGATAAACATATCTTTAAGCTCGTTGCTCTCTTCAATGACCATAGAAAAGAATACTTTGCCGAAGAAATCTACTTTGAACTGGGATCGCAGTTCGTCCGGCAAATTGATCTCTTTCATGAAGTTCTCATAGAACCGCCCGGTCTCGCAGTCGTATATATATTGACGCACATCTTCCGGCACGTTGCCGGTTTTATTGAACCAGTAGTCACTTATGAGTACCGAAGCCAGCAACGGTTGACAGTTAGCGATGTCCAGACCGACTATTTTCTTTCCGTCCAGCCTGATAGCCTTCCGGAGTGCCTTGTTTAAATTTGTTACGGCACAGAATACACGGGAGGATTTATGTGTCCTGGTTGGTATCATGTAACCGTTGTTGATAAGATACAGCGCCCTGTTACATTTTGCGATTGATGTCAGCGCCGATTTGTCGCGATATCGAACAATCTCAAAATCACAATCCTCACAAGGTACAATCACGCCGCCTTCAATGTAACCCAGATACGAACACGCCGCCTTGGAAAGAGCATGATTTTTAGCAGGTGCGATCACGCCGTCAAATGGTATATTGGTTATTATTTTTTTATTGTTTCCTACAGAGTGTAACTCAGGTTCTCCTATAAACTCATTATATTTTTCTTTTTGGCTCTTTTTCTTTTGTTTAGTGCATAGAACCTCGTGAATCATTTCTTCGATGTTCGTTACGTCTATCTTTATGAACGATAATGTTTCACGGTACTCAGGTAGTCCTTTAAAATATTTACCGAATTTGTCCCATGTATTACTTAGGAATTTTTCATTCATCGTTCGGTTGTCTTCGATTGTTTGTCCTGTTAATTCGTATTGTCCTTTGAACTGGTAACCGTACGACTTACCTTCTTCGATATAGATAGATTCTTTGCCGTTCCTGGCAATAACGGCGGCTTTCCATATCCCGTCTTTTATAAGTAGACCAGAACGCACGGCATCTTTTAACATGGTTGAGATCTGTCTGTTATCAATGCCCAAAATACTGACCATTGTTTCCTGGTGTATGTTCACGTAATCCTTATTTATGTCGTGTTTGTTGTTTATGTTCTGCGATACGATATAGTCGGTCACGCAATAGAACTTTTGTATCCACACAGGTTTGTTCTTATAGAATGTAGAACCGTTAACTATTGTGTTGATCTGTTCCTTAGCGCCAGCCGGCATGTAATACTTAACCAATTTCTTTTCACGTTTTTTAAGTGGCATTAAAATAAAATGGCCCGGTAACAAGTGGATGTTTGTACCGGGCCTGAGTTTTAAAAACTCAAATTATTGTATACTTTCCATTCCCTGCATCCACACAGATAATGTACTCGTTTCTATTCTATTCTTTAAATAGCTTTCTATTCCCGAAAATAACCGAATCCGAAATTCTTATGGAGAATAACGTCGCTTATTTTTTCTCCTCCAGATTTACAGATTTTATTTCTCGTTTAAGGACAAGCCTGCTTGCCGTAGGGTGTTTCTATTCTTTTATAAACCGTTTGACGTGAGCATGCTCCCGATCACTCCAAACAGCCATCAGTTGAATTATCATGCACCGCTATAGGTAACTTGCCGGCATTTCTGCTTTGCAGTCTTTTACATCAACCAGAAAATCTTACCAGGTACGAAAGCACCACGTATAATTTATTGAATTGATTTAGGTACGATCACGCCGCCTTGCAAATTAGTATCGGTACGTAACCGCCGCTATAATGTATAGGTGGGACTATTGCTGGTACGAAAGCACCACCTTGGAAACCGTAAGATTTCATACCTGTACATAGGCACTATCAAATGGTATAGTATGTATTATTACTCACTTTGCCGGTAACTACACTCGTCTTATAAAAGCCCTGAAGCAATATCATCACGGGATGAAATCAGTTTAAGATGGAATGGTGTTGGTTTGCATGCCATGTTTGGAAATCAAAAGATAGCACGGTGCAGTAGAAGAATAGGTGATCAGTTTCATTTTCTTCAGCGTTTCAAGGTGTTCTTTTAATACAACGCGTGTAACTCCTGCCTGAGAGGAGATTGTTTCAAAGCTCACAAATCCCGTAGAGTGGACTTTTTGAGCGTATGATTTAATTATAGAAAAAACGCGGTTTAATTCCTGCATATTCATTTAAGTTAGTCCATTAATTACACAATACCAAGAAATGAACCGGCTTGACATCTATTGATACCAAATGAAAGGTTCATTCGGACCCGTATTATTTATTTTTTGATAACAACATGCCGACTTGCCGCAGGTATCTTTCATCTCCTTTATGTGACCATGTAGAAACGCTGGAGAAAAGCTAAAGCTTATCTTTTTACCCATAAACATTTCCACGGAATGGTTTTTCCGGCTACACTCGCAGATACTAAAACAAGTATCATGCAGACAAAATTAATGGAGTACCTGAAACAGAATTCAAATGCCACCAAGCTGGCTATCGGCGAAGCCCTACAACTAAAGGGCTTGCCATTGTTCAACCTATTAAAAAAAGCGCAAACCGATGGCGTGATCACAGTAACTGGTGAAGGCTCGGACACAACGTATTCGCTTAACGAAAATTACAGCGCAGAAACGGTTGTCGCAGAACAACCTGAGGTCGGAGAAAAAAACGAGCTGACTGATGTTATTGAGGAAACTGGTGAAGCGGCAGAGCAGCCTCAGGTGTATGTAGTCAAACTAAAGTGGACTTTTTGTTAGATAGTGTTTCTTGATTTTACGAAGTTAAATTAAAAGTTTTTAGTTTTCAAGTGATAGGGGCTATTTTCAGTAACTGATAGGCGCTTTTCCTTCTGTATAAAGTC
>CAIRZD010000195.1 GCA_903882965.1 uncultured Bacteroidota bacterium | reverse complement strand
GCCTGCCGGTAAGACATTTTCATTGCTTTTGCCCCCTTAGTGATAGACCCTGTATTTTTTATTTGCTCCAGCAACCTAACTCTACCTAAACCCATAAAATGCCCCTCTTCCTCATTTATCCATACTCGGAAGCCTACAGAATATATTTTTTTCGCTGGTTTCATACCCAATTTCAGTATGCTTATTAAAACACACCGAAAAGTACAAAAGAAAATTTACGAAACAAATACTTTTCAGGATCATTCAATCAAGGTATTCCATAGTAGCTTACCCTGCTACAATCAACTTTAAATCAATTCTAGATTGCCATTATTAAAATTGCCCAATGTTCAATGTATAATTCATAGTGTAGGCTAAAAATTAGGTGTACACACTTTCACTCATTTATTCAGACTACTCACGAAATTTACAGGACCGTTTTAAGAAGACCTTAGTTAATTAAACATAAATTAGCAGACTGGATTTTAAGGCGAAATCTGTGATACAACTCCGGAAGTATTTTGAGTGGAGTAATACCCATTTTCCTTATACGACTAACCCGGCTTTTGATAATATCTTGTATACACAATTGAAAACAAAAATTCAAAAGTGTGACATTATAAAAAACTAGTGTGATAAATGTGGGATACTTTTGAGACATTTATGTTACAATATACACTATTGTATTCATGATATATGGAAAGACAGTTGGGATTTGTATTTTGTGGGGCATTATAATATTTGATGGTTTATAAACAATAAAAAATGAGAATAGCGATACTAGGCGCCGGCATGGTAGGCAGAACAATGGCCATTGACCTCTGTAAGAAATATGATGTTACCTCGTTTGATGTAAGCACAACTTCGTTGGCTTTACTCAATGCTAAAGAGTCATCCATTAAAACGATTACAACAGATTTAACTAACTATTCCGGCTATGGAAAACTATTAGCTGGCTTTGATTTTGTAATAACGGCTGTGCCTGGTTTTATGGGCTATAAAACGCTCGAAGCGGTTATTAAAGCAAAAAAGAATGTGGCTGATATTTCTTTCTTCCCTGAAAACTCCCTTGATCTTGACGCACTGGCAAAGGAAAATAATGTTACTGCGATTGTAGACTGTGGTGTAGCGCCCGGAATGAGTAATTATGTTTTAGGATACCACAATGAAGAAATGAAGATCACCTCTTTTGAATGTATGGTGGGCGGACTCCCCATCAATCGGGTAAAGCCTTTTGAATATAAAGCACCTTTTTCCCCCATTGATGTGATTGAGGAATATACTCGCCCGGCCAGGTTAATGGAAAACGGGCAGATAGTTACAAAACCCGCGCTCAGCGAGCCGGAACTTATAGATTTTCCACAAGTAGGCACTTTAGAATCCTTCAATACAGATGGGCTCAGGTCTATTCTGTTTACGATGGGCCATATTCCCAACATGAAGGAAAAGACATTGCGATACCCCGGTCATATAGACCTGATAAAAGCAATGATAAAGGGTGGGTTTTTTGATACGCGTAAGATCAGTTTTAAAGGAATGGAAATATCCCCACTGGAGTTTTCTTCAGCGATTCTTATGGACCAGTGGAGATCAAAGCCCGATGAACTTGAATTTACTTTAATGAACATAAAAGTTACTGGATTGCAAAATGACAACCCAATAACTTTTACCTACGATCTTTTTGACACATCCGATACGGTCACTCAAACGTCTTCAATGAGCAGAACCACAGGGTTTACTTGCAATGCTTCATTACACCTGATCATGAATAATTTGTTTAACGAAAAAGGAGTATTCCCTCCAGAGCTAGTTGGAAGGCATGAAAATTGTTTCAATTTTATAATGCAATACCTTAAAGACCGGAACGTTATTTATAATGTAACAAAGGAAGTAAATCATTAACTATTACTACGAAGATATTGATAATAATAGAGACGCTCTTTTGAAATAGTATACCTGCCTCCATGAAAAATTTAATAGAAATTACTTATCAGGAAAAAAAAATTAAAATCGCATGGAGTTTTACGTTGTTAGATGATTTAACTGATGACGTTTTATTTTCTTCGCTTAGTGACCAGGAACGTGAAATCGCTGATAATTTTTCTAGTCACTCTAGAGCAAAAGAGTTCGCGGCTGGCAGGTATTGTATCAAAGATGCCTTTGCCGTATATACTTCAGGCACAAAGCCCCAAAATATTACCACCTCTGCCGGCGTATGGGGGAATCCATATATTGAAGGCAGCGATCTAAATATCAGCATTGCTCATACCGACAAATGTGTTATCGCAGTATGCACCAGTGGGTCGTTCCCTATTGGCATTGATATAGAAGAATACAAATCTTCAAACGATGAATTGATCATTAGCCAGCTCAGTGATACAGAAAAAAAAATAGCTGCGGTATCTTCCTTGGATAGTGAAGCGCTGCATATACTATGGGCCGCGAAAGAAGCTGCGTCTAAATTGTTGCGCACCGGGTTCAGATTGCCAATGTCTCTTTTTGAAGTATCAAACATTATTCAAGAGCAGGAAATCTGGCATGTATATTTTGATTCACTCGAAGTACTGTCGGTAATAGCAGCAAATACAAAGTCAAGAATTGTTGCCCTGGCATTACCAACTGGAAGTATAATTGTGAACGGTTTAGAAGCGCTTTGTATTATGGATAAAATTTGGAAGGATTAAATCAGTTTTTTAGAAAAGAATTGCCCATTTACCTGGGTTCAATTGTAGTGTGTTCCCTATATAATATTAGTTATTGAGAAGATTGTTTTGTTAGTTGTTCATATTTTTGCGCAGAGTCAGAGTTGCCTAATGCCCTATAAGCAATACCTAAGCCCTCATTAAAAAGATGATTAGTTGGATCTTTCACAATTGCCTCCTTAAAAAGAATAATTACCGAATCGTATTGTTTCATTCGTAAGTAACACCGGGCAATATTTTGTAAATTATTAGCATTGTCAGGGCTCAGCATTTTAGCTTTTCTACATAAAGTCATTGCATCTGTATGTAGTCAAACTAAAGTGGACTTTTTGTTAGATAGTGTTTCTTGATTTTACGAAGTTAAATTAAAAGTTTTTAGTTTTCAAGTGATAGGGGCTATTTTCAGTAACTGATAGGCGCTTTTCCTTCTGTATAAAGTC
>CAIRZD010000194.1 GCA_903882965.1 uncultured Bacteroidota bacterium | reverse complement strand
GGTTTGATGGCCAAATGAATCTGTAAAATTAGCATGGCGATTTGAGTAAACATGAATAGTGTATACACTTTTCTAAGTGTTATGAAATCGGAGCAAAGAATTTGTATTTTCCATTGACAGAATGGTTAGATTATTTAGGCGAGTGGCTATGCGCAGACTAGCGCCAATGCGAGCAGTACCTAATGAAAAAATTACCTGGTAAGCTCGATATTCATATACCTAAATTTATTGTGGAGAGCGATGTTACTACTGATGCTCCGCTGATATTTGCTTTTTTGTTTAATCAATAATCCGTAATTTCCAATATGGCACAAGAGGATAAAATAAAAAGAGAGTTGGACCGGATAGGGATGATAATTGGCATGCTTGTCAACAAGCTTCTGGACAAGCATAACGTCCCTGAAGAAGCTATAAAAGATATAATGCAACAGGTCCAGGATGAACTTAGTATTGATCTTGAAGCATTCCTTAATGTGGAAAAAGAAGACGGGCTTCATTTTCTTGTGAATCAAAAAAAATTCTCCATAGAGAATTTGAGAAATTTTGGTGATCTTCTATACGAATTGGGGTACAAAACCAATGACCGACATAGAAAAGATCAACTGCTAACAAAGGCATGTGATGTATACGAATATGTCAGCAATAATGCTAACGGCACTTTATTTCTAGATGTGGAATATAGGTTGAAGGAATTAAAGTAAGATATTACTCCGCCTGCATCAGCATCATCTCCTTAATATCAGCCATTATACGTTTGGCGATATTGTTAGCTGTAGTTTCAGAGCCACTCTCGGAATAGATACGAATAATGGGTTCTGTGTTTGAGGTGCGCAGGTGTACCCAATCATTGTCAAAGTCTATCCGCAGGCCATCTTCCGTATTGATGGGTTGCTTGTTATATTTCTTCTTTATCTGTTCAAAAATATGCTTCACGTTCACATCTTCACCCAACTCTATTTTGTTTTTGGAGATGAAGTAATTAGGATAAGTGCCACGCAATGATTTTACCGACTTGCCATACTTTGCAAGATGTGTGAGGAACAATGCGATGCCAATGAGTGCGTCACGTCCGTAATGTAGCTCTGGTACGATTATGCCACCATTGCCTTCGCCACCTATTACCGCATTTACCTCTTTCATTTTCTTTACCACATTTACCTCGCCTACGGCACTGGGGTAATATTGCCCGCCATGTTTTTCGGTGACATCGCGCAGGGCGCGTGTAGAGGATAGGTTAGAAACCGTATTGCCTTTTTTGTGTGAAAGGATGTAATCTGCAATTGCCACAAGTGTATACTCCTCGCCAAATAAACTACCATCTTCGCAAACAAAGCAGAGACGATCTACATCAGGGTCTACTGCAATGCCAATGGTAGCGTTTTTCTTCTTAACTGTTGAACAAAGCTCGATGAGATTTTCGGGCAATGGTTCCGGGTTGTGTGCGAAGTGGCCATTTACTTCTTCATTGATCACGGTAATATCAGTTACACCCAGTGCATTCAGTAATTGTGGCACTGAGATAGCGCCGGTAGAGTTTACCGCATCAACAACTATGTTGAAGTTCATTTTTTTTATGGCTGCAACATCCACCAGTGGGTGAGCGAGTATTATATCTATGTGTTTCTGTATATAAGTATCGTTGGTTGTTACGGTGCCTATTTTATTGATCTCGGCATAGTTAGTGTCGTTTTTTTCGGCATAGTCCAGTATCCATTGCCCTTCGGCAGCGTTAAGGAATTCGCCGTCCTTATTCAGGAGTTTTAATGCGTTCCACTCCTTAGGGTTATGGCTGGCCGTGAGTATGATACCTCCGCCTGCTTTTTCCATTTTTACTGCCATTTCTACAGTGGGAGTTGTACTCAGGCCCAGGTCTATTACCGTGCAGCCTATACTTTGTAATGTAGCCACTACGAGGTCCCGAACCATGCCGCCGGATATGCGGCCGTCTCTGCCCACAACTATTTTCTTATTACTTCCCTGTTGTGCAACCCACACGCCATAAGCAGTGGTGAATTTTACTACATCTATCGGGGTCAGGCTTTTGCCGGGTGTACCACCTATTGTGCCTCTTATACCTGAAATGGATTTTATCAGTGCCATATATACTGTTCTATTGCGAAGGTAATAAAAACAAGCAACCTGATTTTATAAGTTCGCTTCATTTTGCTGCAACGTTAATTATTGATTAACAAGAATAAAACCTGTCAGATGTTTATAGTTTTTAAAGTATTTTCACGATAAATATATTTCAGTGAAGTATTGCCTGCTATTTGTATCGTATTGCCTATGCGCTATTATTGTAAGCGCCCAGCAAAAAAAGGTGCTATTGCCTAATGGCTGGAGTTTAACACCTGCAGGGAAAGTAGTAAAGCTTGGCGATTTGCCCTTGAATATGGCCATTTCAAACGATGGGAAATATATAGCTGTTACTAATAATGGCGTGAGCACACAAACGATACAACTTATTGATGCCAAAACCCATGCTGTAATTTGCACAAAAGAAATAGCGAAAAGTTGGTTGGGTTTAAAGTTTAGCCAGGATAGTAAATACCTCTATGCATCAGGTGGTAATGATAACCGTATATTGAAATATGCGGTGCGCAATAATAAACTGATACTGGCAGATAGTATATTGCTTGGCAAAAAATGGCCTGAAAAAATATCTCCTACAGGTTTGGACATAGACGATAAAGCGAAAAGGCTATATGTAGTGACGAAAGAAAATAATTCACTTTATATTATTGATCTAAAGACAAAACATGTAATTAAGCAGGTGCCATTAAGTGCGGAAGCCTATACCTGCCTGCTTTCTCCCGACCACAATTTACTATACATATCTATCTGGGGCGGCAGTAAACTATTTGTTTTTGATATAGTGCGGGAGGTAATTACAGACTCCATAAATGTTGCGCGCAACCCCAATGACATTTGTATTACCAGGAATGGTAAGTATGTTTTTGTGGCTAATTCTATTGATAATACTGTATCGGTAATAGATGCCACAACAAAGAAAGTAATTGAAACTTTGAATACAGCCTTATATCCTGATGCGCCAAGTGGCTCAACTACTAACAGTGTAGCGTTGAGTGCAGATAATAAGACACTTTACATAGCCAATGCTGATAATAATTGCCTTGCAGTATTTGATGTCAGTGAACCGGGATCCAGTAAATCAAAAGGGTATATACCTACCGGGTGGTATCCTACTTGTGTCAGGACCATAGGTAGTAGTATATTAGTGCTGAACGGGAAGGGGAATACCTCACTGCCAAACCCTAAAGGACCACAGCCGGTGCATAAAGGAGGAGAGGCTACATACAAGAAGGGCAACAAGAAAGTAGACCAATATATAGGTAGCCTGTTTAAAGGATCCATGAGCATTGTCCATGAGCCCAATGCAAAAGAGCTTGGGCGGTATTCAAAGCAAGTATATGCTAATACACCTTACACAAAAGAAAAAGAATTGCAGACAAATGGTGAGGTTGGCAATCCGGTTCCCATGAAGGTAGGGGCGTCTTCACCAATAAAACATGTGTTTTACCTCATTAAAGAAAACAGGACATATGACCAGGTGTTGGGGGATATGCCTAAAGGAAATGGAGATACAAGCCTTGTATTATTTGGCAAAAAAATAACCCCAAACCAGCATGCCCTTGCAGACCAATTTGTACTGCTTGATAATTTTTATGTAGATGCGGAGGTGAGTGCAGATGGCCACAACTGGAGTATGGCGGCATATGCAAATGATTTTGTGGAAAAAACGTGGCCAACAAATTATGGTGGGCGTGGGGGGAATTATGATTTTGCAGCTAATAAAAAAGTTGCCACCCCTAAAAATGGATTTTTGTGGGATTATGCTTTGCGTGCAGGTGTTTCTTTCCGTGACTATGGAGAATTTACCGACGACGATGGTACAGTATACCTGCCTGATCTGCAAAAGCATATGTGTGCGATGTATCCCGGCTGGAATCTTAGTATCCGGGATATAGCTCGTGAAAAAATATGGGAAAAAGATTTCGACTCATTATTAGCTATAGATGCTGTGCCGCAACTGAATATTGTTTACCTCCCGAGTGATCATACTGCGGGGTTGGGCAAAAAATCACGGACACCATTTGCTTTTGTTGCAGATAATGACCAGGCTGTAGGTCAACTAATTGAACATTTATCTGAAAGCACTTTATGGAAGAATTGTGTGGTATTTATACTGGAAGATGATGCGCAAAATGGCCCCGACCATGTTGATGCACATCGTAGTACCGCATATATTGCGGGGCCTTATGTAAAAAGGGAATTTGTTGACCATACGATGTATTCAACAAGTGGTATGTTGCGCACTATAGAACTAATACTTGGTATACCGCCTATGAGCCAGTATGATGCAGCTGCTATGCCTATGTACAGGTGTTTCAGGCCATTGCCTGATGTTGCAGGTTTTAAGCACTATCCTTCACAAGTGGATGTGGATGCATTAAACATTGCAGAGAATGAATTCTCAAAAGAAAGTGATGGTTTTGACCTTTCAAAAGCAGATAAGGTACCTGATAAGGCTTTAAATGATGTGCTTTGGAAAAGTATTAAGGGTGGTATTGCTATCCCAGCTCCCAAGCGCGCAGCATTTGTTGCTGTTGTAAAAGAAAAAGATAGGGATGATGATGGCGACGGCGATTAGAATTGTCACATACTATTGGAAACCATTACTTTTGTATGAAATAGAATGCACTTATTGCATTGTGCTTTTTTTCATTTAATATTTTAGTTGATGTTGATCCTGTATAATCTTTTTCTTTTCCTTTATTATTTAGCCATCAAAATATATGCACTCTTTAATAATAAGGCGAAGAAATGGATAGCGGGAAGAAAGGATTGGCAGCATAATATCAGTAATGCACTCAATCCGGGTGAAAAGAGGATATGGGTACACTGCTCATCAATGGGCGAATTTGAGCAAGCAAAACCGTTGATCGAAGCTATCCGTATAGAATATCCTGTATACAAGATCATGGTCACTTTCTTCTCTCCATCGGGCTACGAAGCTTGTAGAAACAGCCCCCTTGCCGATTATATTTTTTACTTGCCACACGATAGTAAACGAAATGCGGAGCGGTTTATAAGTATCATAAACCCTACTATAGCGCTATTTGTAAAATATGAGTTTTGGTATTATTACCTCACACAACTAAAGATACAGAGAGTGCCTGCATTGCTTATTTCAGGAGCATTCAGGCAGGGACAACCATTCTTTAGATGGTACGGAAGTATATTCAGAGATATGCTACAATGCTTTAGTTGTTATTTTCTCCAGGATGAAGCATCTAAAAGCATGCTGGCTACTATTGGGATTCATAAGAACGTATTGATATCCGGGGATACCCGTTACGACAGAGTATCGGTTATTGAGAAAAATGTAACGCCGATTTCTGCCATAGAGCAATTTAAAGGAGATCATAAAATACTTATTGCAGGCAGCACATGGCCAGGCGATGAAAATGTACTCAAAGATTGCATTTCCGTGTTGCCCGAAAACTGGAAACTTATTATTGTTCCGCATGAAATAGATGAAGCGCATATCCGTAAAGTGGAACAGCTTTTTGATAATAACATCCTTTTTTCAGACCTTGACGCTGAGAATACAGGGCATGATAAAAAAGTACTGATCATTAATAATATAGGGATGCTGTCCCGTTTGTTTGCCTATGCCGATATTGCATTTATAGGAGGTGGGTTTCAGAAAGGGGGGATACATAATATACTAGAGCCGGCGGTTTTTGGTGTACCTGTAATATTTGGCCCGATATTTGAAAAGTTTGTAGAAGCAAAACAACTAGTGGCTCTGGAGTACGTTTTCCCGGTAAATGACGCGGCCGGGTGCAAAATAATACTTGAAAAACTGATTGTAAATGAACAATACAGGCTCTCGATTAGTAATTCGCTGAAAACATTTATGACAGAGCATACAGGTGCCACAACAATGATCATGGAGCAAATAAAGTGGTCAAAGTGGCTGGATATTAGATAAATGCATCATTCATATTATGTTAGAAGCTTATTTCATTGCAGGCTTTTAGACTAAGTTTAACCTTTATTAACACCATAAAATGTACTTTTACACCCTCAAAATGCTACTAAAATGCCAGGAACAGAACTTTTTGGAAATGAAGAACGCAAAGAAATAAATGATGTATTGGAAACGGGGATGCTTTTCCGTTACAATCACGACCAGCAACGCAATGGGATATGGAAAGCCCGTGATTTTGAAGCGGAAGTGAGAAAAATAACCGGAGCCAAATATGCGCACGCGGTTTCCAATGGTTCTGCTGCTATTGCCATCGCTATGGCTGCTTCAGGTTTAGGTGCCGGTGATGAGGTTATTGTACCTCCGTTTACATTTATAGCCAGTGTTGAAGCGGTATTGTTTATAGGTGCGATCCCTGTTTTTGCAGAGATCGATGAAACGCTATGCCTAAGCGCAGAAGGAATAAAAAAAGCAATCACACCGAAAACAAAGGGCATTTGTCTTGTGCATATGTGCGGCACAATGGCTGATATGGATGGCATAATGGCTGTGGCGAAAGAGCATAACCTGATACTTGTAGAAGATGCAGGCCAGGCTTTTGGCGCGTCTTATAAGGGCACATCGGTTGGGTTGTTTGGTAAAGCCGGTAGCTTTTCGTTCGACTTTTTCAAGATAGCGACAGCAGGCGAGGGTGGGGTATTTATTACTAATGATGAAGAGATATACAAGCTTGCCGATGCCTATTCAGATCACGGGCATAATCATGTAGGCAATAACCGTGGCATGGAGCAACACCCTGTACTGGGTTTTAATTACCGTATCAGCGAATTGCATGCTGCTGTAGGCGTGGCGCAAACGCGCAAAGTGCCGCATATCCGCGAAGTGAACAGGAAATACAAGAAGATGTTGACGGATATTCTTTCTCAAACAGAAGGTATTTCATTTTCTGAACTTACTGATCCTGCAGGAGATTCGGCTACATTCTTAAATATTTTAATGCCGGATACTGAGATTGCAAAGCAAACAGTTGATGAGCTAAACAAAGCAGGTATAGGTGGGTTTAACTACTGGTATCTGAACATGTACCACTTTATCAACCAATGGGATCATCTAAAGAATATGAAAACGGCATCTCCGCTCACGGCACAGGTGCTTGGTATGCCACAGGATTATAATAACCTTCATTTACCAAAATCGCAGGAAGTGGTGGGTAGGCTTATTTCGTTTGTTATCCGCTGCACATGGACGGAAGAAGAAGTGAAAAGCCTGGCGAATAATATCGCAGCTTGCGCTAAGAAAGCAATGCCGGTTCACGCATAATTCTGAATATTAATTTTTACTTGCTGATGCATAAGAATTTTAAAAACATAGATAAAGTAGTTTTCGGTCGTGGCAGTTTTGCCAATATGGAAGGCATTCTTGCAGAAAAACGCAATGAGCATGACAAATTCTTTCTCTTTGTAGTAGACAATTACTTTAAAGGTAAAGAGTTGGAAAGTCGTATACCGGCTACTGCTGCAGATGTGGTACGTTTTATAGATGTAGATCCTCATGAACCGACCACTGATCAGATCGATAGCCTTCGTGATGAGATATTAGCATCTAAAGGTTTGCCCGCAGGTGTTATAGGTATTGGCGGCGGCAGCATTATGGATATTGCAAAGGCAATTTCATTGATGTTTACCAATGAAGGCTCTTCTGTATTATACCAGGGTTTAAATCTTATTAAAAAGCCGGGTATATACCATTTGGGCGTGCCTACAATTTCAGGTACGGGTGCTGAAGTATCTATGACGGCAGTACTTACCGGCCCAGTAAAGAAACTCGGGCTGAAATGTGACTGGACGGTTTTTAACCAGGTGATACTTGATCCGGAGCTTATTGTTTCTGTGCCGGTTGATAAATGGTTGTATACAGGGATGGATACTTATATTCATTGTATAGAATCAGAGAACGGAACACTGAATAATGCATACAGCCACGCATATGCAGAGCAGTCATTGAAATTGTGCCGTGAAATATATCTCGGAGAAAAAGCAGGGCAAACACCCGATAATGATGATAAGCTTATGGTGGCCTCAATGATGGGTGGCCTCAGTCTCACTTATTCAGAGGTAGGCGTATGCCATGCGTTATCTTACGGGTTGTCTAAAATTTTGGGTGAGAAACATTGTTATGCAAATTGTCTCGCTTTCCAGCATTTGGAGGATTATTATGGCGAAGGGGTTAGGGAGCTGAAGCAAATGCTAAAGACGCATAAGGTGCAACTGCCGCAAGGATTGAGTAAAGTCTGGAGTGACGAAACGATAACAGCAATGGCTGAAGTGGCATACAACCTCCCACATATGTGGAATCATGCTATTGGCGCAGACTGGAAAGAAAAGGTAACGATAGATACTATTAAGGATTTGTATAAAAGAATGTAACCCACAATAGGTTGTTAAAATCAAGATCATGAGTAATAAGAAAATAAAAGTAGGCAATATCAATTGTGGCGCAGATGAGCTGTTCCTTATATCAGGTCCTTGCGTTATAGAGGATGAAATGATTATGATGAAAACGGCCGAAAAGCTGAAAGAGGTGAGTGCTAAGCTGAATATCCCAATCATTTACAAGTCTTCTTTCTTAAAAGATAACCGCAGCAGCCTCAAATATTACGATGGCCCGGGCTTGGATAAAGGGTTGAAGATACTTGCCAAGGTTAAAGAGCAATTTGGTTTTACACTGTTAACAGATATTCATTACCCGGACCAGGCTGCACCTGCTGGTGAGGTTTGTGATATATTGCAGATACCTGCTTATCTCTGTATGCAATCGGGCCTTATGGTTGCTGCTGCAAAAACGGGTAAGGTTGTAAATATTAAACATGGCCAGTTTCTGGCACCGGAGAATATGAAACACCCTGTTGCCAAATGCCTGGAGAGTGGTAATGACCAGATAATACTTACTGAGCGTGGATATACGATGGGTTATAATGACCTTGTTGTTGATCCCCGCAGTTTTTATCATTTATCGCAGTTAGGTTATCCGGTTGTGTTTGATATTACGCATTCTATTCGTAAGTACGGTATCCCAAGTGCTGATGCAAAAGGCGGTGCAAGAGAGTTTTTACCCGTACTTAGCTATGCAGGTGTGGCAGCAGGTGTAGATGGTATTTTTATAGAAACACACCCTGAGCCGGAAAAAGCCCTTTGTGATGCAGCAAGCCAGCTTAGTGTATATAAATTAGAAGAATTTTTAAAGCCACTTTTAGAGTTGCATACTATAGAAGTGAAATACCGACAATAAATTAAGCTTAAATTTTTTGTTTGTACGTATAAGTTTTTTAATTTTGTCGTATAAAATGATACAACAATGGATGCTAAAGTAACTTTAAGCTTTGACGCCAATATCATTGATAAGGCAAAGCATTACGCAGAAAACCATGGAATAAGTCTCAGCAGGCTTACGGAGATCTTATTACGCAAGGCTACGTCAGGAGGTTATCATAGTATAGAAGATATTCCCGTAGCTGATTGGGTAAATACAGTATCTGAAGGAGAAGCAGAGTATATTACTCCCCGTAAACGCAATGCTGTTAAAGACGAATACTATAATAGAAAGAAATGAAGTTTTTTCTGGATGCAAATATTCTTGTTTCGGTTCTTAATAAAGAGTACCCGTCATATATTTATACCTCGCGGGTATTAAGTATGGCTGGCAAAAAGGATACAACATTGGTTACAACGAATATTTGCCTTGCGATAGCATATTATTTTGCTGAGAAAAAACATGGGCAGGTTAAAGCAAAAGAGAAAATAAGCTTGCTGGTGAAGCATTTAAGTATTGCAGATTGTGGGCATAAAGAGGCTGTTTCGGCAATACAAAACAAAAAGGTGCATGATTTTGAAGACGGCCTTCAGTATTATGCGGCTTTACATTCAGATTGCACTTGTATAGTGAGTAATGATCTCGATGATTTTTATTTCTCAGATATACAGGTACTTGATCCGGAAAGATTTTTTAGAAAATACGTACAATGACTTTTTTTAAATAAACAATAACAACACATGGAATTATACCTCGATTCAGCCAATCTCAAAGAAATTGAAGAAGGCTTTAAATTAGGATTCTTGAATGGTTTGACTACCACACCTACGTTTATGCAGCGTGAAGGCATAACTGATGTAGACGGCACTATTGTAAAGTTGTCTAAAATGGTGCCTGTATTACAGATCGAGGCATTAGGCGATACAGCTGAAGATGTAGTAAAAGAAGCCCGCCGCCAGTTGGACCTGGGTCTTGACCCTACCCGTACTGTATTCAAAATACCGGTATCGTTAGAAGGTGTGCGTGCCTGCAAATTATTGCGCAATGAAGGGTTGCTTGTAAACGTGCACCTTGTTTATACACTTCAACAGGCTTATATGGCTATGCATGCGGGAGCAACATATGTTTGCCCGTTGGTAGGCCGCCTGCAAGACCAGGGGCATGATGCATTGGCACTTGTGGAACAGTGTGTTATTGCGGTAGAGCGTTATGGCTACAACACCAAAATAATGTTTAGTTCCGTACGTACTACAGAGCATGTGCGTAATGCCATTAATGTGGGTGCACATACGATCACTGTACCATTGAAAATATTGAAAGGGCTTACTGATAATAATTTCACTACTGTTGGTACGGAGCAATTCCTTACAGATACCAGGTTGATGACTGTAAGAGTAAAAGAGGCAATAAATGGCACCAACCCATTGGTGAAAGCAGACACTAACCTTAAAGATGCTATTGTAAAGATGACTGAATACGGTTTTGGCTGTATCACGGTTGTTAATGAAGATGGCAGCCTGAAGGGTGTATTTACTGATGGTGACCTGAGGCGTTTACTCCAGAAAGATGGCCAGGATATTTTAAGCAAAAAAATAGGTAGTCTTGAATATAAAGCGCCGATCAGTGTGGATGCAAATGCATTGCTGAATGAGGCACAAGGTATTTTTAAGAAAAACAGTGTAGATACAATTCTTGTTACAGAAAATGGCAAACCATTTGGTATGCTTGACATCCAGGATCTGAAGAAGTATTAATTGTATTGCAACCAGATATTTTATAATGGGCTTTACCGATTTTCAGCAAATAAAACAATTATTCATGGGCAGGTTCCTTTCGGAACCTGCTGTGATATATGACAAGTTGGTGAAGATAAAAGCCTATGTCTTCGATTGGGATGGGGTTTTTAATAGTGGTGAAAAAAACGAAAGTGGTTCCAGCCCATATAATGAAATAGATTCAATGGGCATCAACATGCTCCGGTTCAATCATTTTCTTCGCATGGGGCATAACCCTTTGGTCGCTGTTATTTCCGGTGAAAAAAACACCTCTGCTTTCACACTTGCAAAACGGGAGCATTTTCATTCGGTATATTATAAGATGAAGAACAAAAGTGAAGCATTGGCTCATTTATGCAATGAGCATAATATAGAGCCACATGAGGTAGCTTTTTTCTTTGATGATGTTCTTGACCTTTCAATAGCAGGGGTGTGCGGGTTGCGTATTATGATAGGCCATGATTGTAATCCCATGTTTCAAAACCTGGTAAAGGAAAATAACCTGGCAGATTACATTACCCGTAATAGCGGTGGGAATAATGCGTTGAGGGAAGCTGTTGAATTATTGATGGGGCTCACTGGCCGCTTTGACGAAACTATCATGCAGCGGGTACATTTTTCAGACGATTATCGTGAATACTTATATGCCCGCAATATTCCGGATACTGTTCATTACACTTCCGTTGAACCTAACATAATAGAACGATCACCACAATGATAGCAGGTATAATCCCCGCAAGGTATGCATCTACCCGTTTCCCGGGCAAATCACTTATTGATATTCAGGGCAAAAGTATGATCCGGCGTGTATATGAGCAGGCGGCAATGAGTAAGTCGCTGGATAAATTAGTGGTTGCTACCGATGACGAGCGCATTTTCAATCATGTGCAGTCGTTTGGAGGGGAGGTATTAATGACTGCGGCAGATCATGCTAATGGTACAGACCGCTGTAAGGAAGCATTGCAACAATTAGGCTCCGCTTACAAGTACGTGATCAATATACAGGGTGATGAACCTTTTATAGACCCACAGCAGATAGATGAGCTCGCTGCGGTGCTACAGGATGGTACCACGGAACTTGCGACGCAAATGATACCTGTCAGCAATTACGAAGAGCTGTTTGATCTTGGTGAAGTGAAAATAGTGCTCAATGACAAAATGGAGGCCCTTTATTTCAGCCGCATGGTAATTCCGTTTATAAAAGGAGTAGATGAAAAAGATTGGCACAAACACTTTACTTATCACCGCCATGTAGGCATGTATGCATACCGCAGAGATGTACTCGAGAAGATTTCTGTAATTCCTGTTTCCTCCTTAGAGCAGGCTGAGTCGTTAGAACAGCTGCGTTGGCTGGAGCACGGCTTTAAGGTGAAATGCGTTATAACGCATTTCGAAAGTCATTGCATTGATACACCTGAAGATGTGGAAAAAGTACTCAGGAGAATGGGTAAATAATAATCTGCTTTGATACTTATGTAACATACAAAAGGCTTCTCATTGAGAAGCCTTTTGTTATAAGTTTATGTATTGGTATTAATAACCACCACCACGATAGTAGTAGTCGCTGCGCCACCGGCGATGCCAGCGCCATCCGTAATCACCATCCCATTTGTCATCTTTCCAATGCTCATGGAATTCTTTTTCATCCTTCTTCATATCATCCATGTAGTTTTTCCATTTTTCTTCCATGTCTTTATGATATTTTTCGAAGTTGGCATCTGCTTCTTTCCAATTTTCAGCATTACCCCATCTGCTCCATCTGTATGGGCGGCCACCGCACCATTTGTTACACATTGAAGTGTCTCCACACCACATCATACGGCGATAAAACCTGCGTGGAGCACAACCCCAGCGGCCGCAATGTTCAAAATTTCTGGCAAAAGCGGTATCGGCTGCATAAGAGCAATGCCCCCCTCTGTGCCATCTCCAATCCTGTGCTACTGATTTAGTGCTCGATCCGATAGATAGTAGCAGTGTTAAAAATAAAACCGTAACGATGTTTAATTTCATAAAGTGTTTTTTTAGTAATTCTCCTGAATGTTTATTGTAATTTGGCTGTAAAATATCAAAATAAAAATAAAAATTCAACACTTAGCCATGATTTCATCTTATTTCTTCCTATATTTTATTAAATAAACTATGGATACACTTACCCATATAGTGTTAGGGGCTTGTATTGGAGAGGCAATTGCAGGGAAACAACTAGGTAAAAAAGCGCTCATATTAGGCGCTATTGCACAAAATATTCCGGACATTGATTTTGTGGCGTCCTTTTGGCTAGCTACGGCTCAGGATGTTATGGCTCACAGGGGTTTTACCCATTCCTTTCTATTCGTATTGTTATTGACTCCACTATTGGCTTATTGCTCAGTTAAGGTATTCAAATCAACGGGTATGGATATCCGTCGATGGTTATTGTTTTGGGGTGCGCAGATATTCATTCACATATTTATAGATGCGTTCAACGCATATGGTACCGGCTGGTTTGAGCCATTCAGCCATTATCGTGTTTCTTTTAATACCATGTATGTTGCTGATCCCCTGTTTAGCATATGGCCCGCGATAGGCATGGTTGTGCTATTGTCAATAAAGCCTTCAAGCATAAAAAGAATGGTTTGGGTAAAGGTGACATTGGGATTGAGTGCTTTATACCTGATACTGGGTATAGGTTTCAAGTTGTTTATTGATCATACGGTAGAGCAGGAAATGCGGAGCAAGGATATCGTTTCCCAAAAATACTTTACCACACCTACACCGCTCAATAATATGCTCTGGTATATTGTAGCTCAGAATGATTCAGGTTATGACATTGGTTACAGGTCTGTATTTGATAAGAATAAAGGAATAGATTTTCATTTTGTTTGCCGTAATGATTCGTTGTTAAAGGCTTCTGCAAACGGGGAAGATATTGATAGGTTATTGCTATTCTCGCAAGGCTATTATGCAGCGCAGCTATGGCATGATACCCTTGTATTCAATGATTTGCGTTTTGGAGAGCAACTGGGATGGGCTACCATTGAGCCGAAATTTGTCTTTCATTATTTTTTGCAGTACCCTGATGATAATAAAATGATCGTTCAGCGTGGTCGTTTTGCAGGATGGGGTAAAGCCGCGATAATCACATTTTTAAAAAGAATAAAAGGAATCTAACTCTTGTCTCGTTTTTGCGTGAAGTAGAATGTGAAAAGATAAAACACTACATGGATGAGGCGGTAAGAGAGGTAATAATAAAACCGCTTCAGTAAGTTATTTGCAGCAGTAAATTCTGTTTCAGTGATTTGCTTACAATCATTATTAATTATTGCCTGCAATTTATCATTCATTTCTGTGGCAATGGTTGCATTCTTTACATCCAGGTTAAGCTCTACACTGGCAAACGCACTGATATTATTTACATTGTATGATCCTGCTGTGATCCACTCATTATCACGCTCAGCTAATTTACCGTGCAGGATATTTTTTTCGTATTCATACACCTCGATATTGTGCCGGAACAACCAGTTATACAAATACCGTTCAGCATATTTTGCGAAAGGAACATCTGCTTTGGCGGTCAATATCAATTGTATTTTTATTCCCCTGCTTGCAGCCGCGGCCATACATTTGAGCAGTTTTTGCGGTGGCCAGAAATAGCTGGTCATAATGGTTACATGTGCATGCGCCGAATTGAATAACTCACGGTAGCTTCTTGTTATTTGTGTATGCCGGTATACCCAGTCATTTCTGCGGATCCTTACCAAACATTCTTCGGCAGGTAAAACAGGTAGTATAGGAACAACGGCGTCATACTTTTTACGGATTGGAGATCTGTTCCATGTATGTACGCATATATTGTTTAGTTGCCTGGCCACTTCACCCTCGACGTAGACTGCCCAGTCGAGCCATGCCTTCGAATCCCCAACATCATTATAGCGGTTGCTGATATTGATACCGGCAACCATACATACTGCCGAGTCGGCAACTACTACTTTATGATGCAATCGTCTCCCCAGGTAAAAAAAGTTACTAATTATCAATGGGCGGAAGTATGCAAAATGAATACCTGCTTCCTTAAGACGTAATATAAATGGTGCGGAAAGTTTTTGAGATGCATACGCATCTATAAGCATGTACACAGCCACATTTCTCTTGGCGGCTTTTATCAGCGCTGCTGCTACCATGTTTCCTGTTTCATCTTCGTCAAAGATGTAGGTCTGCAGGTGGATGGTGTATTTTGCATTATTGGCAATTTCTTCAATGCAACGGAAATAATCGGCACCTCCACGAACAATTTTCACCTTGTTATGTATCGTGTATTCATTCGTTTTTTGTTGTTGCCGGGCCTTTCTTTTCAGTCTTTCTGCCATAATATTTTGCTGCCATAAGAAGCGACAGCAGCGCACGAAATCCAGGGCATAGCCCTATGTATGTAGTATAAATATTTGTTGCTATATTATAATAAAGATACTGCATACAAATTACTTTATTGCGCAGTTGTTTTTTAATTATTCAAGCAGTGTCTTTTTGAATTTATGTTTTTTGAGAAGGGTATAGCTTACTTCTCTTAAAAAAGCATGATAATTCAAGGTTTTTATATACCTTTGCACTCCGTTTTTGGCGAGGTAGCTCAGGTGGTTAGAGCACAGGATTCATAACCCTGAGGTCGGGAGTTCAAGTCTCCTCCTCGCTACAAGTAAAATAGGCACTCTTATGAGTGCCTATTTTCGTTTTGTATGCTTAAGTAAAACTCAGGCAATAATTCAAACCTTGATAGCATGAGTTCTAGATGTTATATGCTGGGAGTTGCTCTCCTGGCAGAAATGATAGAGTCAAATAAAAAACTGATCACAACCCAAAAATCCGCTGAGACAGAATCATGGTTGTGATCAGTTTATTATATTCATTAAGTGTTATTCCAATACTCTCTATTTACCTTGTTGCGGTTGTGTAGCAGGTGTCATTGGTGTATTATGCTGCCGGCTTCTTGTAACTTCATATTTTGCATATTGGTCGGCAGTCAATATTGCTTTCATTTTTTGGTCTCTTTTGGTCATGATACTTTCCATTTCCTCCTGTGTTGGCTGTTTGGCCTCTGATCTGAATTTTTGATTAGCTGTGCAAAATTCCAATTCTATATCATGCACTCCTTTCATTTGGTCTGGAGTGAGGTTAAACATTTTTTCATCTACTTTGGTACGGCGCGTTGCCATTTCTTCCGGAGTGGCTGGCATAGGCCGTGCTTGTTGTGCCGTTTGTGCGGCACCAGGTTGCGTGCCAGTGGGAGCATTTTGTGCAAAAGATACCATTGATGCGGCAGTAAGCAAAGTACATGTAATAATCAGTTTTTTCATATCTATGAATTTTATCGGTTTGATTAATGACACTAAATTAGAATATTTATTGCAGAATACTATTATCAGAATTGTTTTTTTCTATAAAACAGGCTAAAATCGTTATGTCTTGACATTACCAATGTGTTTTATTGAGTTCACAAGTTTTCTTTTCAATTTAAAGTTAATAATTCCTATACCTGCACTATTGCTATTCAGGGTATAACAAATATTTTTTACGGATCTTTTTAAATGTTACAATATCGTTTTGCCAGCTTGTATGTATCTGTTCTTCTGTTGCACCATTTTTTATTTGTTCCTGCAACTTATTTGTTCCTGCAAGCTTAATGAAAAAATTATTGAAGAATTTTTCCTTGTCGGGGTAATTATTCCATGCGTTAATAAGCCAATTAATACGCATGCTGTTATTAATGTTTTCTAAAACTTCCTGATCTCCATTGCCAACAACCTCACCATAACAAATCTTGTTTTGGTATGGCGGATTTTTAGCACCTTCCATACTTTTGGGTGTAAAGCTATAGTTGTATTTGCCCTCAAATTCCGGGCAACCATATTGCTGAAAAGGCAGGTTCGTGCCCCGGCCTACGCTTATTACAGTGCCCTCAAAAAGACATAATGAAGGGTAAGCGTATACTGCCGCCATCGTTTTCAAGTTTGGAGAAGGTGCTACAGGTAGTTTGTATTTTTTAGTATGATCATAATTAAGGCATTTAATTACTTTCAGATCCACATCCTCAGCATGTGACAGCCAGCGTTCACCAACCAGCATTTGTGCATATTCGCCTGCGGTCATACCATACACTATTGGTATAGGCTGCATGCCAACAAAAGATCTGTTTTCGGCTTCCAGAATCGGCCCATCAACATAAAAACCATTCGGATTTGGGCGGTCAAGTATCATAAATTGTTTGTGATTTTCGGCACAAGCTTCCATGCAATACTCAAGCGTTGAGATATAAGTGTAGAACCGAACACCCACGTCCTGGAGATCATACACAACTATATCTATATCTGCCAGGTCTTCCGGTTTGGGTTTTTTGTGTGTGCCGTATAGTGATATTACCGGCAGGTGGGTAGCTGAATCAACTGTATTTTCTATTGATGCACCAGCATCATCGTGCCCTCGGAATCCATGTTCAGGTACAAATATTTTCACCACATCTATATTTCTGATCAGTAGTATATCCAGCAACGATTCATCACCTACTTTAGACGTTTGGTTGATCACCAGCGCTACACGTTTATGCTTTAACAGCGGCACATAGTGTGCCGCTGTTGCGTCTGCAGGTTGTATAGTAATATCATACATGTCCTGAGAATAGCCGGCGGTGGGTTTGTATAATAGCACAAGGCACAAACAAGTTAAGAGGTGCCATTTCGCAGAAAGATACCTGATCGAAGATACAGTGCGTCTTGACATTTGATTTTTTACATTAAAAAAATGAAACGATTTTATCACAGTTCTGGTTTACTTATTTTCTATACAAAAGCAGTTTTGGGAAATTACAACACAGCAAAAATCGCGTATTAAAACCATCTTAAGTGTTCTTGGTTTTATGATACACAATTGCGTAACGTAAAAATGGGAAATGTTTTGGAGAAACCAGTAAGAATATTTGCTATAATAACGCAGTTTGTAAGATATGTAGAGGTTGCAGAGCAAGAGATAGTTACGCCACTCCACGGATGAAGCGTAAAATAAAACTGAAGCACAATTTATATTGATCTACGAGGCCTTGCAGCTCTTCTTGCCAGTTTTATTATCAAAGCAAGAATTGTTGCGCCGGCTGTAGCGGTTATCACCTTATTGACCCAAATATTGTCGGTTATATTTAATTTGCCCCCGAATAGTCGATAGCCGATATACCCACCTATGATGCCTATAAGGATATCAAGCAGAAAACTACCGCTTTCTGAATCAACTATAGCTCCTGCGATCCAGCCGGCGATGGCGCCAATCAAACAAATAATAAGTATCTCCTGCATAAAATTGTTTTATAGAATAATATCGATCCATTTAATTGGAACAACTATAATTATTAAATATCGTGCCATTGATTTTTAACCCGGAATAATTCAAATAAACTAGCAGGCAAGCAATAAAAATAATCTCAAACAATCAAAACTGAAACATCTTTACTGTATAGATTGCGGCCGTTTTTTATCTACAATGATACTTATTACCCACAGAGATATTCCTGTAATTAATAATAGCAGTGACGGAAGAAATACTGAATGAATATCACCATTCCTAAGTATTACTTCATTAATAGCTTTGAGCGACCAATGAAGCGGAGAAATTAACGCAATACGCTGCATATTATGCGGTAATATCTCAACAGGCACCCATATACCGCCCAAAGCCGATAGAATGACCACAGATACAGACCCGAATGGTAAAGCCTGATTGATAGTTTTGAAAATTGTTCCTATAAAATAGCCATATGCAGTAGCCGCGAAACCAATGCAAAGTGATAAAGGGAATAACAACCATGAGTGTAAACCAGGGTATAGTTGTGGCAAATGCAAATAAGGCATAACCCAGCGGCCCACACAAAGCATAAGGATGAATTGCAGCGAACAAATAAGCGTATAAAAAATTATTTTACCCGGTCCCACAAATTTATTGGCGTTTGGGATAAGTGCCATACGTATAGCGCTACCATCTTCGCGCTCGCGAATCATATTTCCTGCAATCGGGATGACAATAAAGAACATGCCAAATATTGCCCAGGCAGGCACATTGTGCTGCACGGAGTTGATATGCAACATAAGGGTATTGCCGCTAAGAGATTCCTCCTTTACCCCGATGGGCTGCATTATTTTTGTTAGGTCGTCATTGTGAACTGTGGTATCGGCACTATTTTTATTTAAAGAGGATAAACGTTGCAACAAAATGCCGGAGCAGGAGGCCGTGATATATTTATCTAGTGCAGCACTGATAGCTGTGCGGAAAGCCGGTTTTGATACAGGGTCAAAGAATACATGCACATACATTTGCCCCTGCAGCGGCCCTGTAGGAAGCATTGCATCTACGCCCATTTTTTTCGATATGCTATTTGCGGCAATGTTGGCCGAATTTGCCATGTTCGCAGTAATGCCTGCCGGGATGAGAACGCCTATCTTATAATCCCCTTTTTGCAATAATTGTTTTAGTATATCCTCTGTAACAGGTTTCCCATCCAGGCTATCGATAATGTGAAAGTTGTCGCTGTTTTTTAACCCATCAACTAGTTGCCGGGCGGTACTGCCCTGGTCGTTATTGGCAAGTAAGATGTCGAATTTCATTGACTGGTAATCCCTGAAAGGGGCGTCTTGTACCAATGCCATAACAATGATCAGCGTGGCCGGCATAATAAGCAACAATAATAAGCCTGCGATGTCTCGCTTCATCAGTAGCCATTCTTTTATTATTGTAGCAATTATTTTTTTCACAACTATTTGTTTAATTAATCCCGCACAGTATGGCCTGTGTAATGCAAAAAGACATCTTCCAGTTTCTTACAATCAGTTGTTTCGCGGATCAGGTCACCCGGAGTTCCGTTTATTATAAACTTGCCTTCATCAATGATTGTCACCTCATCGCATATTTGCTGCGCTTCGTCCATGAGGTGAGATGTATAAAGTATCGTTTTACCCTGTTGCCTGTATTGTTGCAGAAAACTGAGAATGAGCGCCCTGGACTGCACATCTACTCCGGCGGTGGGTTCATCCAATATCAATAATTCGGGCTCGTGAAGCAATGACGCTATAATATTTGCCCTGCGTTTCATTCCACCGCTATATGCGTTTATACGTTTGTCGGCATGGGCACTTAGCCCAAGCAGCTCAAGGAGGTTCATTGAGCGCTTATTAATAACACTATCGCTGAGCCCATATAGCCTGCCGATGTAGCGAAGGTTTTCTATAGCAGTTAGATTCCCGAATAAGGCTACTTGCTGCGGTGCTACGCCTATTTTATTACGTACATGGATCGATTCGGTACTGCAGTTTTTGCCAAATACTTTTGCTGTGCCATTATCCGGAGCTATAAGCCCGCAGAGGATATTTATAGTTGTTGTTTTACCTGCTCCATTGGGTCCCAGTAAGCCTGATATTTTCCCCTGAGCTACTGAAAAAGAAAAGCCATCCAGAGCGGGAGCCCATGCACCTTTATAGTTTTTATGTAAATCGTCTACCTCTATTGCGAGCATTGAGCGAGAATTCAAAATATAAATCCTAAAACCCGGGCAATAATATAATTACCCAGGATTCAAAGTGATTATTGAAACAGAGCTTTTCTTACTCCCTGTAGCTGAGGTCGTGAATTACTCTTTCGGGTAATTTTGGTAATAGGTGCCTTGGCAACAAGAAAGAGGTGAGTTCAGCAAGTTCTTTGAATACATAATGACTATCTGCCGCGCCACGCAGGTATTCAGCGCCTGAGCTGCCACCTGTACCTACACGCTTACCAATAGTGCGCTGTACCATATGGATGTGCCTGTGGCGCCACATAGAGAGTAATTCATCTATCTCTAGGAGTGTGCTGAGCAGATCGTAAGGCAACTGTAGCAAGGGTTGATCCCTGTAGAGCATAATAAAGAGTGCATTACGGCTGGCATCTGCGCTGAAGGCCCGTCCCGGAGGATAATTATGATCGTCAATGAAGATAGAATCAAATACCCAGAGGTTTGGTTTTTCTATTTCCATGAGACTGCTTTCATACACATCGCGGTACTTAGCCCAGAAGGATGTATCTGAGATGCCATCCCAGTATTCTTTCTTTTTTACAAATGGCATACGTTCGAGCCATTCGTTAATTAAGGTCAGCAAGGATTTTTTGTGTTCGAGGTCCTTCACTTTTTGCACGTCAACGGGCGTGAGTTGTGATAGGTAATAGGCTTTTCCGAAGCGCTGTTCAAAACTGAGGCCGAGGGTGGCTTCTATCATTTTGAACTGTATGCTCTGGAAGCCTGATGCCGGGCGGAGCAGATCGCGGAAGTCGAGAAAGTCGAGCGGTGTCATTGTTTCAATGACACCTATTTGCGAAACGGCTATTTCGAGTATGCTACATATGCGCTTAAGGCGGTGCAGGCTATTATAAATATCGGGGGTATTGTTTTGGATATTGGGTTGCAGGAATATATCTCTTACAATGGATAGCTCATGTAATATTTGCTTAAACCATAGCTCATAGGTCTGATGAATAATAATGAATAACATTTCATCATCGGCTCTAACACCTTCTTTGGCACTTTCGGGATGTTGTGCATGCAATATCTTATCTAACTGAAGGTAGTCACTATAATATACAGGAGGACGTTCTTTCTTTTCCATGGCGGGAAATTACGAATGTTAGCTCAGGCAGCAAAAAATGAATATAAATATTTTGCTATAATACTCCTTTTATTACTGCAAGCGATGCGCTGCCAATGATAAGCCATAGTAATACACCCTGCAATACCGGCCGCCAACCAACTGACCTGATAGTGTTTAAAGAAAGTCCGGAGCCAATGAGGAAAAGTGTGATCACAAGACCTTTTCGGCCGAATATAAAAGTATATTCAAATAATGTTTTACCGCCAATTTTGTTATTTATAGCCGGAAAATATTGTGGCAGGTATGTAGATATAAGAATGGCAAGGATAAAGTAGAAAATGAAATAAGGTATCTTGATCTTTCCTTTACTATTCTGAAAATAAGCAGTGATGAGCGATAGTGGGATTATCCATAAAGCTCTTTCCAGTTTTATTGTAGTAGCAATCTGGAGCGCTTTGGGGCTGAATTTGCTTGCAGCGCCTACGACAGAACTGGTATCATGTATGGCTATTGCGCACCAGGTGCCAAATTGCTGATCGGTGAAATTGATAAGATGCAGCCCTATCCATGGGAAGAGGAATAAGGCTATAGAATTGAGAATGAAGATAGTACCAAGTGACACACTTATTTCTTCATCATTTGCTTTGATGATGGGGGCTATAGCGGCAATAGCGCTACCACCGCAGATAGCAGTGCCATTAGATATGAGTGTAGATATATTTTTATTGATTTTTAATTTCTTGCCAATAAAGTAACCTGCCAATAAAGTGATACCTATTGTTCCCACAGTGAATAAAAAACCTTCTTTCCCGGCTTTCATTGCTTCGCCAAAATCTATTTTAAAACCCAGACATACTACGGAAACCTGCAGCAGCAGGGTAGTGGCTTTTTTATTCAGATGTATGAACGGATGGCCGATGACTAAGGCTATGACAAGGCCCATGAGTAGTGCTATGGGCGGATCTATTTGAAAAATTATGCAGATAACAAGGCATAAAACAAAAATTACTTGTCTTAAAGTATTGGGTAAATTGAGTAAAGTTGTTTTCATTAACAGATATTTGCACGATATTTATAATGATAATTCCGGATCAAAGATAATATTATGAGCAGCAATTTTCTGCCATCTATAAACAAAGATGCCATAAAAAAGGCAATAGCATCAGGAGATGATGAGCAACTATACGATATTTTAGTACAGCCATTGCATGAAGAGCTATACCGGCGCCGTACATTTGATTTTCTCGATGGGCTAAGTCAGGGGCAGCAATTGCTATTAGCTTATGATTATCTGCGTATGCAGGTAGGGCAGGGCGGGTTTATACAGTTCATACATAATGGGTATGTAGGTATGCTGCCATCTATGATAGAGCAGCTTTATGCAATAGGCTCAAATGATATGGCGCTGGTGCTGGATGATGTGCTGAAAGTATATGTGCTGAACAGGGATTTACTGAATAAAGCAACAACAGTACAGGAATTCGCACAGCTTTATGATGAACTAAAAGAGTTTGAAGTAATAGAAGAGCAGTATAATAAAATTAAAAACCAGACAGTAAAACATATGCTGGAATATGCTGCAGGGCATCTGCCTGAGTTTGTTAAACAGGATTAAGCCTTAAGTGGACAATTTAAAAGTGTGCGGTGCATTGCTTATTCAGATTCCTTTTCAACTCTTTTCAGTAGGATATTGAACTTGAAATTTTTGTGTACTATGCTGATGCTATCCGGAATGCCATTGTTATAATTAAGCATTTGTACTTCCACAACGGCCTTCTTTTTTGAGGCTTTCTCTATACGTATAAGTTTTGAGCAATGGTCCGTTATATAGTAGTCATTCCCTTTGCTGTTTGGGATAGCGGTATAATTGTATATTGAATCTTTAAGTAATACTGCATTTGAAAGATCCTGGTGGAGGATCACTAATTCAAGGTCCTTTCTAAGGGCTTTTACAATGACCTTTTTATCCAGTTTAGCCATTACATAGTATTTGATAAACTCATCGTCTTTTGTAAAGGCAAAGTCAAAGAATTTTACACCCATTTCATTAGTAAAAACCACGCGGGTGCTGCTATCGGGCATGTATTTAAAGAACAATATACCACTGAAGTGGTGTTTGGTAACATCTACACTGGCACTATAAAGCGTATTGGTAAACTGAGGTGCAAAGCTTTTGATGCAGTTAACATCACCGTTGGCAGGTTTCAGGTCACGATAGTGGGATTTGTGTGCGTTTGCCGGAAGGAAAAACAATGTGATGACCGCTATTAGAGGTACTGCACGAATCGCTTTTCTTTTTAAAATATTAATTAACTGAAAACACCTCATCGGAAATATTTATGTTCATTTGTTTATGTGTAAAAGTAATAATTGTATTATCACCAGATTGCTCCCACATTTCCATTTTTAAAGCGGAGTAATCTTTTTTATCAATAACGAGATCAATGCTTTTAAATATATTTTGCAGACTTTTAACAGTGGGTAATAACTCTACAAGGTAAGAAGAAGCGTTTTCATATACACGGGCAGTAAAACTACTGTTGCTGAGCACTGTGCCTTGTACACAGTCAATCATCATTTTATTTACCTGTTCAAACATCTTGTTTGACTTGGAAGACACCTTGTTTTCTTTTTGGTTGTCTTTTGTTTTTATCATGTTGCCATTGATAACAAGAAGGTAGTAAGTAGGTTTCTGGTATTCCATGCGCACTTTGTTTTCCCGTTTGAACCAGAATTTCCCTGTAGAAACAATTTTGTCTGACAACATACTCAGGTTTTTTTCCTGCACAAAATCGCACTGAATGGAATGTGTGGCTTGTGAGGCCTTAGCGAATTGCTGCCTGAAATCGTCAGTGTTTGAGATTTGCTTGTAGCCGGGATGCTGGGCGTTAGCGTGTAACGCAAACAGGCAGCAGCAGAATAAGATGAGTTTATGAAATCTAGGCATAGGCATTAATATTAAGCATTTTATCGAGCCGGCCTATTTTGTAGCCTTTGCTCATGAGTTGTTGGATCAGTTCAGGTAAAATAGTTGCAGTAATTTCCATTGAATCGTGGAGCAAAATAATATCGCCGGGCTTTACTTTTGTAATTATACGGGATAATAATTTTTGTTTGTCTTTAATAGTTGTATCAAACGAGCGGATACTCCAGCTGATGGGCATAAATTGACCTTTTTTAATTGCACGTGCAAGATTTGGATTCATAACCCCATATGGAGGGCGGAATAAGAGCGGTTCCAGGCCTGTTATTGCAACAGCTTCTTTACTCATTAGTTGCATATCCGCGAGCATTTTTTGGGAGCTGAGCATGTCGAACCAAAAATGGTGTGAGTAGCTGTGGTTGCCTATCAAGTGGCCTTCTGCGTTTATCCTTATGAGTGTTTGCTCATTGCCGGAAATATTTTTGCCAATGCAGAAAAAGGTGGCAGGCACATTGTACTGCTTTAATGTATCCAGGATCTGGTTAGTCCAAGCGGCAGGGCCATCGTCGAAAGATAATGCTACCGCTTTTTCGTTTGTTTGTGCTTTGCATGTTATTGGTATGAAAAAATTCCACGAAAGGTTAATGCATGCAAGGAAAAGTATTGTAAGAAAGAGCAGAGAGCACAGCAAACAATAATACCATGGCAATAGTATGGCCATCAGGGCTATTATTATTATGCCGGCGATATAAAAAGTTTTCGATCTCAACTTGCCCAAAAGTTATAATAGTTAAACCATTGCTCGGGGTACTGGGTTGTTTTTTTTCGAGTTCGGTTATATAATCGTTTAGCGCGGCAGGTATGGCAATCTGTTTATTTTCGGTGTATTCTTTGGGTGCAGTGGCAGATAAGTGGTAATGTGTGGAAGCCTCTTTGACACAAAACACATAAGACACGGGCACCTTAAAAGTAGTAGCCAATACAAATGGCCCCATGGGAAAATCAGCGTTTTCACCAAGGAAATTGCCACTAATGGTTTTGCTGCCTTTCACAAATCTATCAGCATGAATGGCAATCAGTTCATTATTTTTTAAAGCATTGCTTATCTCGTAAATATGTGAGAGGTCATCTTTGATGGTAATGATATTCAGTTTACGGTCGTTCATCACGGATTCGAGGTATTGTTTTATTTGCTGTTGTTCATTATCTACCATTATAATGTTCACTTTAACAGGAAGCCTTTTAAAATAATAACCTGCCAGTTCATAATTACCGATATGCGCGCTGATGAGTATGCCTCCTTTTCCGGCGGCCATAATTTCTTCGATATAGTGCTCGCCTTCAAAAACAAAAGTATAGGGAGCTTTTAAACCAGACATAACAACTATCTTATCAATAAGCGTTTGCCCAAAAAGATAATAATTGCGATAGATACCGGTTAATGAACGCCACCGGCTGAATCCTAGTCTTTTGTGGAAATAGCCATATATATACCTGTGTGAAGACGAAAACAAAAAGTAATAGAAAGCAACAAACCGTAATAAAAAATAAGCGGGACGCAACCCGCCAACCCGTAATAACCAAATAAATATGCTGTAGCCTAGTTTATTTCCTTTTGATCTTCCTTCCCAGGATTGCGTCATATCACTGCCTTCACCTTTACATGTGCGTCTATATAATTGTAGAAATCGCTGAATGTGACGATATTATTAAAATCTTCGGGTTTTACTTTACAACCGAAATTAGCTTCGGTAATTGCTATCAGGTCGATATAGTCGAGGCTATCGAGATCAAGGGTTTCTTTCAGGCTTGCATCAGGGGTAATAGTTTCCGGTGCGACCTCAAACTCTTCAATTAACAAATCATTTATTTTTTGTATAACACTGCTATCCATAGGGCAAATATAATTTTTTTATCACAAATCTGTTAAGGTTTAATTGTGTTTTAAATAAATTTTATTTTAAAGTGTGTGATTCATTTATTCTTTCCATTTACGAACAATGAGCGAAGAGTTAGTACCGCCAAAACCGAATGAATTAGATAAAAAGATATCGAATTCGTGATCGAGGGTATTGGTGACGAGGTTTAACTGAGCACTATCTTCATCGGGGTTTTCGAAATTGATGTTGGGTGCGATAAAGTTATTTTCCATCATGAGCATAGAATAAACAATTTCGCTGGCACCAGCCATCCAGCATTCGTGGCCGGTCATGGATTTTGTAGAGCTTATATAGGGGCGAGATGCACCAAATAATGTATTTATTGCTTTGGCCTCGCTGGCATCACCTGCCTTTGTGGAGGTAGCATGGGCATTGATATAATCAATCTCTCCGGGTTGTATGCCGGCATCTATCAATGCTTTTTCGAGGGAGCGGGCGGGGCCTTCAACGGTGGGGTTAGAGATATGGGAGCCATTAGAAGAGAACCCATAACCGATGACTTCGCCGAGTATTTTGGCACCTCTTTTTTGGGCAGATTCCAGGCTTTCGAGGATAACGGTTGCGGCACCACCGCTGGGGACGAGCCCGTCTCTATCCCTATCGAACGGGCGGGATGCGTGGGTAGGGTCGTTTTCTCTTCTTGAAAATGCGGCGATGCTATCGAAATACGACATGGAGTACAGGTTTACTTCCTGGGCGCCACCGCATATAACACAATCCTGCATGCCGTTTTTGATGAATGTATAGCCTAAGCCGATGGCATGGGAGCCACTGGCGCATGCTGCGCTGATGGTGAAATTGATGCCACGTATTTTGAAAATGGTAGCGAGATTCATGTTCACCGTAGAGTTCATGGTTTGGAAAACGTAACCGGAGCCGAGGAGCATGGTGTCCTTTTTATCGCGGATGATATCTACGCCTTCTATGACGGGCTTTGCGGAACTGTCATTGCCATACAGCAAGCCTATTTCGTGCTGCTCGAGAAAGTTGTTGTCTATCTGCGCCATTTGTAGGGCTTCCTGGGTGGCCACATAGGCAAACTCGGCCTGCTCGGGCATCATGAGGCGGGCGCGCCTGTCGAGGAGGCCCTTGAGGTTTGGGCGGTCAACGAAGCCGGTGAGTGCGGATGCATAGCCGAAATCTTTTCTTTCGGGTGAATAGATGATCCCTGACTTGCCGGCATATAATGATCGTTTTACCTCATCGAGGTTATAGCCTATACATGAGTAAATACCCAAGCCTGTGATTACTACTCTGTTCATTCTGCTGTTATTACTAATGCTGTACTGTTAGTTTTTAAAAGTAATGTACTTTATTTAATGGTCAAAATCAATATTACTTGGTGTTTTTTAAACATGTCTCAAAATGCCGCAAAATGTCACAAAAATATCCCACCGAGGATTTTTCTGTAATCATATTGTTTTTGGGATCTTGGGGTATAAAAATGGTGTCGATCTGGTGTTGATATTTTCGGGTTGTTGGGTGTAATGGTGTGGGTAGTGGGTTTTATAAATTTCATGTTGATCTTTTATTTATCTTTCTGTTGATTTAAAATGCATTAAATATTTTTGATTTATAACCCACTACGTAGGGCTTAATTTAATCGGTTATACCAATTGGGCTTTAAAATGTGTTGATAAAAATGGATTTCGTGGGATTGCTTTTTCGCAGCCTGTTCACCAAGCCTCGCTTTGCGCCGCGCAAAGGTCTGTTGAGTTAAGTGTGTTTTAAAGTCCATTGGTATTAATTCTTTTTGCAGGCATTTTATGTTCTAAATGTAATTTAGTGAATGGATGTGGGAAGTGGGTGGGAGTGTATACACCTTTTTGAGACTCACCCTCCAAAGGTGTTTGACAGATGTGTAGGAATGGAAATCCGCTATCTTTATTATACTTTTACGGTTTAGGTTTTAAGGCATTAAATTATAAAATAATATTCATGATATATATTGGTGGGAAGGCTCTTTCTTTGGCTGATTTTTCTGAGGTTGTGTTTAAGAAGAAAGAGATAGGATTAAATGATGCCGCAGTAGATAAGGTTGCTATTAATTATGAGTTCCTTCAAGAATTTTCGCGTAACAAGCTGATCTATGGTATCAATACCGGTTTCGGGCCGATGGCGCAGTACCGTGTGAGCGAGGAAAATCTTTTGCAGCTACAATACAATCTTATACGCAGCCATGCATCAGGGGGCGGGAAATTGCTGCCGCCGGTGCTGGTGAAGGCATTAATGATAGCAAGGCTGAACAGCCTGATGCAGGCATACTCAGGGGTGCATACTGAAGTTGTAGCGTTGCTGAAAGAAATGATAAACAAAGACATTACGCCCTGTATCTATGAACATGGCGGGGTAGGTGCGAGCGGCGACCTGGTGCAACTGGCGCACCTGGCGCTGGTATTGATAGGTGAGGGTGAGGTGATACATGAACATAAAATATGCCCAACGGCAGAAGTATTTAATAAGGCAGGGATAAAACCAATGTCTATTCATACGCGGGAAGGGCTCGCTGTACTGAACGGCACTTCTGCTATGACGGGTATAGGTATGGTGAATATAATACAGGCACAGAAATTACTGGGATGGTCGGTATTGCTGTCGGCGATGACGAATGAAGTAGTGGCGGCATTTGACGACCATTTTTCGTACGAACTGAATATTGTAAAGCATCATAAGGGTCAAAATAAAATTGCCACTATGCTGCGCGATACGCTGAAGGATAGCAAAATGATCCGCAACAGGTCAGAACATCTGTACCAGCCGGAGCACCTGGAGCAGGAAGTATTTGAAGATAAGGTGCAGGAGTATTATTCATTGCGCTGCGTGACGCAGATATTGGGGCCGATTTATGATACGATATGCCAGGCCGAAGATGTGGTGGTAAATGAACTGAACTCAGTGAATGATAACCCGATCATAGACCATGAGCACAAAAACATTTTTCATGGCGGTAATTTTCACGGAGATTATGTATCGCTGGAAATGGATAAGCTTAAAATTGCCATCACTAAGCTATCCATGCTATCTGAAAGGCAGCTGAACTATCTGCTGAATAATAAGCTGAACCAGAAATTCCCACCATTTGTGAATTCGGGTATACTGGGGCTTAATTTCGGGATGCAGGGAATGCAATTTACGGCAACATCGACTGTGGCAGAGAACCAGACCATGTCGTTCCCGATGTATGTGCACAGCATACCCAGCAACAACGATAACCAGGATATAGTGAGCATGGGCTGCAATGCGGCATTGATGACGCGGCGGGTAATTGAAAATTCATTTGAAGTATTGGCGATACAGATGATGACGGTATTGCAGGCGATAGACCACTTGGATTGTGCCGCAAAATTGTCGCCAAAGACAAAATCGGTTTATGACGAGGTAAGAAAGATATTCCCGAGGTTTATTGAGGATAAGCCAAAGTATAAAGACCTGGAAAATGTGAAGCACTTTTTTGAGCAGGGAGATCTGATAAATTCATTTAATTAAATAAAGAAAAGAGCATAGGATGAAGTGTGCATTAGTTACAGGAGGATCGAGGGGGATAGGAAAAGCTATCTGTATAAAGATGGCTGCTATGGGTTATTATGTGCTGGTCAATTATAAGAGTAATGAAACAGAAGCGAAAGATACGCTTTCGCAAATAGCGGGGAACGGAGAGCTAGTGCAATTTGATGTAGCAGATAAAGAGCAGGTGCAGCAAGTGCTGGCGGCATGGGTAGCGGCTAACCCGGAGAAATATATTGAAGTGCTGGTAAACAATGCCGGCATAAAGGATGACGGGCTAATGCTGTGGATGAAGGATGAACAATGGGATAAAGTAATTGATACCAGCCTGGGTGGGTTCTTTTATGTGACCCGTTTTGTACTGAACAGTATGCTGCTCAAAAGATATGGGCGGATAATAAATGTTGTCTCTCTTTCGGGTTTGAAAGGGTTGCCGGGGCAAACTAATTATTCGGCGGCTAAAGGCGGTGTGATAGCTGCTACCAAAGCATTGGCACAAGAGGTAGGGCGGAAGGGTATAACCGTAAACGCAGTGGCTCCAGGCTTTGTAAAAACAGATATGACGGCAGGTATAGATGAGAAAGAAATGGCGGTATTGATACCGGTGAGGCGTTTTGGAAACCCGGAAGAAGTGGCTCACGCTGTAGCGTTTCTAGCTTCGCCTGAATCGGGGTATATAACCGCACAGGTGATATCCGTGAACGGAGGGTTGTATTCGTAGTTAAGTCAGAGGTTAAAAGTGAGAACCTAAAAGTATGCGGCTAGCGTGTGATTTTTTCGTAAATAATTATAAGGCTATTTCATGAATTTTTTTAAGAAAGAAACAAAGACTGCATTTAAGGCACGCGAAACTGCACAGTGGATCGCATTTGGGCCGGTTATTTTTCAGTCGGCAAGAGTGTTGCGGGAGACGGGGATATTAACCGTTATAGAGGATAGCGGCACAGGAGGACTAACATTAGCAGAAATTGCGGGGAAAGTAAAATTGCAGGAGTATGGTGTGCGTGTGTTGTTAGAATCGGGGTTAAGCCTGGGGTTGGTGCTGGTAAATGACGGGAAATATACCCTGGCAAAAACGGGTTATTTTATATTGCATGATGAGCTTACAAGAGTGAACATGGACTTTGTGCAGGATATTTGTTACAAAGGGCTTTTCTCGTTAGATAAAAGCATTGAGAGCGGGAAGCCGGAGGGGCTTAGGGAACTGGGCCCATGGAAAACGGTTTATGAAGGGCTATCGCAATTGCCGAAGGATATTCAGAAAAGCTGGTTCAATTTTGATCACTATTTTTCGGATGATGCATTCCCTGATGTATTGCCAATGGTGTATAAAGATGGGATAAAGAATATACTGGACATAGGTGGGAATACGGGTAAATGGGCAATCACATCAGCAAAATATTCTGCTGATATAAAAGTGACGATCATGGACCTGCCCGGCCAACTGGGGATAGCAAAGGCGAAGATAGAACAGGAAGGACTGGGTAGCCAGGTGTCTTTTTTGCCGGTGAATATCCTTGATGAAAAGGAAAAAATACCTAAAGGGTTTGACGCGATATGGATGAGCCAGTTTTTGGACTGTTTCTCAGAGGCAGAGATCATTTCAATTTTAAGCAGGTGCCATGAGGCGCTTGATGACAATGGTTATGTCATTATCATGGAGCCTTTCTGGGATAAACAGGGGCATGAGATAGCTGCGTTCTGCCTGCAACAAACATCACTTTACTTTACGGCAATAGCTAATGGTAACAGCCAGATGTATAGTGCGGAAGTATTTTTGAAATGTATTGATAAAGCTGGCTTTGAAGTAGTGGAAGAAACGGACAATATAAGTCTTAGCCAAACACTGCTGAAGTGCAGGAAAAGAAAATAACTATTCCCTTAATTCTAATTATATGAATACAGAAAAGGTAGATGTGCTGGTAATAGGTGCAGGGCCGGCCGGAACTGTGGCCGCATCGATCGTTAATAAAGCGGGTTTTAAGGTAAAGATCGTGGAGAAAATGAAATTTCCCCGGTTTGTGATCGGTGAGAGCTTGTTGCCGAGATGTATGGAAGCGCTTGAGGAAGCGGGTTTCCTGGAAGCTGTAAAAGCAAAAGGATTCCAGGAGAAATTCGGTGCGAAGTTTGTGAAAGATGGTAAGGTGTGCGACTATTCATTTGCGGACCAATATACACCCGGATGGAATTGGACGTGGCAGGTGCCGAGAGGGGAATTTGATAAAACACTTGCAGATACTGTAGTGGGAATGGGGGTGCCGGTTTCGTATGAAACAACAGTGACCGGTATTGTATTCAATGGTACAGAATCGGTAACAACTGTAGAAGATATAAACGGGAATAAGAGCGAGATCGAAGCACGGTTTATTATTGATGGTAGTGGTTATGGGCGGGTGATACCGAGATTGTTTAATCTGGATAAGCCATCTAACCTTCCTCCACGAAAGGCTTTGTTCTCGCATATGGTAGATACCAAGCGATCTATGGATGATGAGCCGAACCGAATTACCATTGTTGTGCATGCACCGGGGATATGGATATGGGTGATACCATTTTCGAATGGGATCACTTCACTGGGTTTTGTGGGGGACCCGGGTTTCTTTAAAAAAACAGGAGGAGATGATGAAGCACAGCTCCGTGCATTGATCGCATCTGAGCCTTATTTAAGTGAACGATTCAAAGATGTGGAAATGGTATTTCCGCCAAGGGTGCTGGAATCGTGGTCTACAACTACTGATAAATTTTATGGAGATGGATTTGTGCTTACAGGGAATGTGACGGAATTTCTTGACCCTGTTTTTTCATCAGGTGTTACGCTCGCTACGGTATCGAGCCAGATAGCCGCGCACCTGGTGATTCGGACATTGAGAGGAGAAAGTGTAGATTGGCATAAAGAATATACAGAACAAATGATGCAGGGTGTAGATACATTTCGCTCGTATGTAAATGCATGGTATGATGGCACTCTTGACACTATTTTCTTTGCCGACAGGCAGGATAATGCGATCAAGAACAAAATATGCTCTGTGCTTGCAGGATATGTTTGGGATACTACCAATCCTTATGTAAAAGACCATGCAACGGGGTTAACTAAGCTGGCGCGGCTTATAGAGCTTGAGAAGAGGTATAGTAGTAAGGAAGAGTAAAACTATTTGTTATTTAGTATAGTTTTTTTGGATGCCAAGCAGATTGGCTATAACTGATCGCATCATGTCATTGAAATACTCGTTTTTATGCATTTTCCTTTTTCTAACAGGTATCATATCTTATGCGCAGGGTATTGGAAAGAAAATACCAATAGACCCTTATAATTATTCTATCCAAAAAGATGTTGCCGGGAAAAACGGCATAGTGGTGTGCGCTCATACGCTTGCTGCAAAGGTGGGCATGGACGTATTGATGCAGGGCGGCAATGCTGTAGATGCTGTGATTGCTACGCAACTGGCACTTGCAGTAGTGTATCCTGAAGCGGGGAACCTGGGTGGTGGTGGGTTTATGGTTGCTACGTTGGGCGCTCATAAAAAAATAGCGTTGGATTTCAGGGAAGTGGCGCCCGGAGGTGCTACGCGTGATATGTATGTTGATAAAAAAACCGGCAATGCAAACCTGCAACTGTCTGAAGAAGGGCATTTAG